>DHJN01000111.1:8894-13622 GCA_002404345.1 Actinobacteria bacterium UBA4719
AGACCGCGGGGCCGGCTCACGCTGCGATCAAAAGGTGCGTAGCGCTGGCCGGAACCAGTGAGGGCTATGCAGCCGAGACCCTCTACCAACGGCAGCTGCACGAGTCCCCAGAGGCATTGAGCCGAATCCGCACCTTTGTGAGCGAACGGGAGAAATCGAATGTCTGACCGGTTAGATAATCGAGTAGCTGTCATCACGGGAGCGGCCTCTGGAATAGGTCGAGCGATCGCCCGTGAACTAGCAGCGCAAGGTGCGACAGTCGCCATTGCCGACGTGAATATCGAGGCAGGCAAACGGGCAGCCGAAGAGGTCGTTGAGCTGGGAGGATGTGCCGAGGCCTTCGCCGTTGACGTCACGGCAGAAGAGAGCATCCACTCACTGCAGCAGGAGATCGCCTCCCGGTTCGGGAACGCCGATATCATCGTGAACTGCGCCGGTTGGAACCGCGGCATGCCCTTCCTGAAGAACGAGTCGGACTTCATTCACACCGTCACGGCGCTGAACCTGCTGGGGCCCATCTTCATGTGCCAGACGTTCCTGCGACCTCTCGTGGAGTCCGGCCAACCGGGTCACGTCGTCAACATCTCCAGCGACGCAGGTCGGGTGGGCAGCATGGGTGAGACCGTGTACGCCGCCGCCAAGGGTGGAGTCATCGCCCTAACCAAGTCGCTGGCCCGGGAGATGGCACGCCACAACATCAGGGTGAACTGCGTCGCTCCTGGACCCACCGAAACGCCGCTGTTCTACGAGCAGCCGGAGAAGATCCAGGCAGCGCTTATCCGGGCAATCCCCTTCGGGCGCCTGGGTAGGCCTGAGGACGTGGCGAATGCCGTGGCCTTCTTGGTGTCCGAACACTCGTCATACATCACCGGTCAGGTTCTCAGCGTCAGCGGTGGCCTGACGATGGTTGGTTGAGAGGTGCCTGTGATGACCTCGGTCCCGCCGCGGCGCCGGCTGGCGGGACCGTCTCCCGGTGAGGATCTTGCTTCCGCTCGCGTGCACGCGGAGTCCTTCCGTCGACTGCTGGACCCGCTGGCTGCGGGCCATGATCGCAACGAGCGCTTTTCGCCAAGGCTGTTGACTCTGCTCAAGGAGCAGGGCGTCTGGTCGGCCGTCCATGGAAGTGCTGGCGGGCATCCAAGCCTTGCGGTGCAGTGTGCGTGGGCGGAGGCCTTGGCTGCAGCATGTCCCGCCACTGCGATCTTGGTACAGAGTCAAATGACTCTCGCGCACACGTTGGCTCTGGCCGGGACACCTTCGGCACGCGCGTTGGTCGACGAGATGCGCCGTGGCGCCATAACCGGGTGGGGACTGACTGAGGCAGACGCAGGGTCAGATGTTCTGAGCATGCGAAGCACGGCGACCCGTGATGGTGACTCATACATCATCAACGGTTCCAAGCGCTTTATCTCCAACGCAGGTATGGCGACTCAGTACCTCATCTTCGCGCGAACGGCACCGGAGCGCTCTTCGCGGGCGATCAGCGGGTTCCTGGTTCCGGCGGATGCCGATGGCTTTTCGATTCCCCGGCATGAGCGCAAGCTCGGCCTGCGCGCCTCCCCGACCGGCGATCTGATCTTTGACGATGTCCGGGTTCGCGCTGATGCGCTGATCGGTGGAGTCGGTGACGGAGTTTCGCTCGCACTGAACACCCTCCAGTGGAGCCGGCCACTGATTGGGGCTGTTGGTCTCGGAATCGCCCGGGGTGCGTACGAGGCTCTTTGTGACCTGATCGGGTCCGAGCCGGGCGGTGTCTCTGTCCTGTCCGGTGCCCGCCAAGATGACGGTCACGGAGTGGCGGACCTCGTCATCGAGATCGCGGCGGCTCGCTCCCTGTTGTATGACGTTGCCCGGCGAGCTGATGAGGAAGGCACACTGCCGGCGGTCTGGGAGGCCTCGGCGTCCAAGACTTTCTGCACCGATGTTGCGATGCGAGTGGTCTGCGAGGCTCTGGTGATCGGCGGGAGGGCCGCGGTGAAGCCTGGGGCTCGGCTCGAGCGTTACTTCCGGGACGCCAAGGTGACCCAGATCTTCGAGGGGACCAACCAGATCCAGCGAAACGCGATTGTCAAGAACCTGCCGACGTTCTCCGGCGAGGTGGGGCTTGTGCCTGCTCAGTCGGCGGTTCCCCTGAAAGCGGCAGTGGCGGCTGCAGACCTGTCAATGTCGGTTGCTGAGCCGGTTGGACCACGGGTGGATCCATGAGGCCGTGGGAGATCTGCCTGCCATCACGCGGGGTGAGCCCCCATGACGCCCTCCACCTGGCCTGTTTGCTGGAGGACGTGGGGTACGGAGGCATCTGGGCCACCGAAGTGGCAGGCCACGATGCTGTTGCTCTGCTGGCAGCGATTGCGACCCAGACCTCCCGTGTCCGTCTCGGAACCGCGATCATCCCCTCCGCTACTCGTTCCCCTGCGCTGTTGGCGATGGGGGCGGCGACGCTCGCCCATCTGGCACCTGGCCGCTCGACGGTCGGCCTGGGAGTTTCGTCTCCCGGCATCATCCAAGAGTGGCATGGCCGAACCTTCGCCAGCCCACTCTCGTCCGTGTCCGACGCGCTCAGCATCATCCAACAGGCGTTCTCCGGTGAGGTCACTGAGTATCACGGTCGCGCCTTCAGCTCTCGTGGCTTCACACTGCAGAACCGGCCAGACACCCGACCCGACTTCTACCTTGCCGCGCTCGGGCCAGCCATGCGGGGCCTGGCGACCGAGCGCTTCGACGGTGTCATTCTTAACTTCTTGCCGCGCTCGCGCTGTGAAGAGGTCGTGGAGCAGGTGTCCCCGTCCAGACGCTTCGAGGTCACGACCTTGGTTCGCGTGTCAGTCGAGGGTGAAGCCTCAGGGGGTGTCAGCCGACTTCGCAAGGAGCTGGCTTCCTATCTTCGTTTCGAGCAGTACTCAAGATGGCTGGCCGGCCTCGGCTACGGCGATGCCGTGACAGCTCTCCACGGTGAACCTGGTCTGGAGGAGAGGGCGGCACAGGTCCCAGACGACTTGTTGCAGGACGTTTCCGTAATCGGAAACGCCAGGAGTTGCCGTGCGCAACTGGAAGAGATGTGCGCGGCCGGAGTAACCCCGTTAGTCATCCCAGACGTTCCTGTCGGCGACATGATCGCGATGGAAAGGGTGATCCGTGCGATTGCGCCGGTCAAGAGCAGCCTGGCTCGCACGTCAGCTCTGGAGAACGCGGGATGACCACCGAGGAGCAGGAGCACGCCTTCCAGGGCGTCATACGTGACGTGGCGAAGAGTCGCGTCGAGCCGGACGCATCGGAGGTTGACGAAAGGTCGAGATTCCCCGAGAAGGGATACCAGGCGCTCGCGTCGGTAGGTCTGCTCGTCGCGCACCTGCCTGAAGACGTCGGAGGCGGTGGCGGCGGAATGGTGACGTCCGTGATGGCCATCGAGGAGGTCGCCCGAGTGTGCGGCACAACGGCAGCCGTAGTCGCGGCGACCGTCCAGGTAGTGACTGCACTGGGGTGCGGCGCAGGCGAGATGGCTCGCGATCGGATCGGGCAGGTCGCTTCCGGCGATCACGTGGCTGCCTGGGTGGGTGAGGGCATCGTCTGCACATCGACACGCAGGGGCTATGTGCTCCATGGCCGGGGTACCTGGGTGGCGAACGCCGACCGGGCTCAGAGCCTTGTCGTTGCCGCTGATGCTGGCGCAAGCACAGATACGGGTGTCGCCCTGCTGCTGGTAGCCACCGATCAGGTCGGAGTGCGTATTGGCGAACTCGAGACGGATCTCGGACTTCGTGGTTGTTCCCTGCGCTCGGTTGAGTTCAACGACGCCCTGGTGAGCCCGGCACGTCTGTTGGCTTACGGAGTCTCGGCTCGCGCCGCGGTGGACTCGGTGGCCGCTAACTATGGGCTGGCCATAGCGGCTCTTTCAGTGGGCGTCGCTGCGGGCGCGCTCGACCAGGCTCGCGCATATGTCCTGGAGCGGGTCCAGTTCGGCAGGCGGATCGCCGACTTTCCAGCAATTCGGGCCATCCTGGCCGAGGCATTCGTCAGGGTGGATGCCGCCCGACAGCTCGTCAAGAGTGCCGCACGGCAAGTCGACCGTGGAGCGACTCACGAATACGCGATCAGCGCCGCCCTGCTGACAGCCACTGAGACTGCCGCTGAGGTAACCATCGACGCGGTTCAGGCCTTCGGTGGCTACGGGTATGTGAGGGAGTACCCGGTCGAACGGATGATGCGCGACGCCCATCTGGCACGGCTTCTCATTGGCTCGCGGGCGGCCAGACTCGAGTCCGTTGCCGCCCATTTCCTGGCATAGCGACCTCATGAACCAGTCCTGTCCAAGCACCGCACACCGTGAGAGGTTTCAATGATCAAGACCGATGAGTTCACCGACATCACCTACGTGGTCGAGGAGGACTCCTTCGCGATCATCACGATCAACCGGCCGGACCGGATGAACTCCTTCCGTGGCCGGACTGTCGATGAGCTGCTGTCCGCCTTCAAACACGCCTGGGTCGACCCGCGCGTGGCAGCCATCATCCTCACCGGTGCCGGGGATCGTGCCTTCTGTGCCGGTGGCGACGTCAAGGAGCGGGCCGAGACCGGCTCCTATGGCGAGACCGAGTGGGGCATCTTCGAGATCGAACGGCTGCACCGCATGATCCGTGATGTGCCCAAGCCAGTCATCGCGGCCGTCAACGGGGTCGCGGTCGGCGGCGGTCACGTGCTCCATGTGCTCTGCGACCTGTCGATCGCCTC
>DHJN01000111.1:13745-15934 GCA_002404345.1 Actinobacteria bacterium UBA4719
TGCTGGACAAGGCCCGTGAGTACGCCCGCAAGATCGCGTCCTACTCGCCGACCGCACTGAAGTTCCTCAAGCACGCCTTCAACGCAGACACCGAGCACATCGCCGGCGTCTCCAACATCGCCTTCGACGGCCTCGAGATGTTCGTCTCAAGCGAAGAGGGCATGGAGGGCGCCAAGGCGTTCGCCGAGAAGCGCAAACCTGACTTCTCGCCCTACCGCTAACTCGATCGGTCAACGACAGCGCGCCCTGGTGGCACACCTGAAGGGTTCCGTCAGAGCTGGCGTGGCCGGTGGATGAGAGCGGCAAGGGCTGGGTTTCAGCAGCGTGACCTCGCCCCCGAGGAAGGGGCGCGGGCTGGGAGGTGTCGGCGCACTGCCGGCGGACGGTCAAGTTTGTGGAACCGACAACGTGAGGAAAGCGCCGATGTCATCAGTATTGCGATTCATGGGACGTACCGCGGTGGTCACCGGAGGCGCCGGCGGAATCGGCCAGGAGGTCTGCGCGGCGTTCGCAGCCCAGGGCGCGGCGGTGGCAGTCGTCGACATCAGTCGGGAGGCGGTTGATGCTGCGGTGGCATCGCTGAAGGCAGACGGCGCGCAGGTCCGTGGCTTCGTCGTGGACGTCCGGGATGCGGCAGCGGTGGCCGCCATGATGGCGTCGGTACACGACGAGCTGGGTGGCCCGCATCTGCTCGTGACCTTGGCGGGTGGCTCGCTCGGCACGCCGCGTGACCTGCCCGACATCACGCCCGAGGACGTCGACCTGGTCATCGACGTCAACGTCAAGGGGACCCTGTACTGCGTCCAGGCGGCGGTCCCCTTCATGGCGGACGCTGGAGGCGGTGCGATCGTCACGACCTCATCCATCGGTGGTCGTCAGCCGTCGCCAGTGACGGGGCTGCCCTACGCCACATCCAAGGCGGCGGTCGTGGGCCTCACCAAGAGGCTGGCGCGCGAGGTCGGACCCCGGGGGATCCGGGTCAACGCCATCGCCCCTGGGTTGTTCTTGACGGGCAGGCTCCAGGGTATGTACGACGCAATGCCCGAGCGCGAGCGCCGCGAGGTGCTGGACGCGATCCCGCTCGACCGCTTCCCCGCCATCCGTGAGGTCGTGGACCCGATCCTCTTCCTCTCCTCGGACGAGGCGTCGTACATCACCGGCATTGTCCTGGATGTCAACGGCGGACGGTTCATGCCGTCGTGAGGGGGACCACGACCGGGCGAGTTGGAGGCGCCGAGCCGTCACGGCGGGGATCGGACTACATACCTGCCACGGCTTCGCGGGCAGTGCTCTTTACTCGAGGGCGGCCCCGGAACTCGAACGCACGCTCGCCGAGGATGCAGCGCGCCGGGGTCGAGGGCGTTCGGCCGACCAGGAGGGGGCGCGCTCCTCGGCTCCGGCGCAGGAAAGCGCCCTGGTCGGCCCAGCTCGGCGGGGGAGATGCTGCTCGCCTACGACTGCAGGGCTCCTCCGTCGACATTGATGCCCTGGCCCGTGATGGCGCCATTGCCGATGCACAGCCACACGGCATCGGCAACTTCCTCGGGGGTGATGAGGCGACCGATCGGCTGCTTGCCGGCAAGGATGGCACGAGCCTCGTCGTTGGTCCGGCCGGTCCTGCTGCTGATGCCCGACACCGTCTGCGCGGTCATCGGGGTCTCGACGTAGCCAGGGCACACCGCGTTGACCGTGACGCCGGTCGTGGCGAGCTCGGCGGCGGCCGACCGTACCAGGCCAAGGACGCCGTGCTTGCTCGCGGTGTAGGCCGAGATGTACGGCTCGCCGACCTTGGCCGCGATGGAGGCGACGACGACGATGCGCCCATCGCCCTGCTCCACCATTGAGGGGACGGCGCGCCGGATGCAGCGAAACGGCGCGGTCAGGTTGAGGTCGAGCATCCGCTGCCACTGTTCGTCGGTGGTCTTCGCCACTGAAGCCGAGGTGCCGGCGCCGGCGTTCGCGACCAAGATGGCGACCGGGCCCCACTCCGCCTCGATCCGCTCGAAGAGTGCGTCGACCAAAGCCGGGTCCGTGATGTCGGCCGGCACCACAAGGGTCTCGCCCGCGCAGGCCGTCGCGGTCGCCGTCAGTTCAGCGACATTGCGGGCCGTCAGCGCCACGCGCAAACCCTCTGCGCTGAGCCGCTGGGCAACTGCGCGGCCAATTCCGCGGCCGGCTCCGGTGACCAG
>DHJN01000196.1:0-4138 GCA_002404345.1 Actinobacteria bacterium UBA4719
CTCGATCTCAGCGAGGGCACCGGTCCCTGGATCGCGCCCTGGGAGCCCGGCCCAGCACAGGTCGAGAACGTCGCTCGCCGAGTCCACTGACAGCAGACGTTCACGAGCCGCGTGTTCAGCGGCGATCGGCGATCAGCAGGCCGTCGAGGAATACGAGCGTCGGGTTGACCAGCACTCCAGTGTCTTCCAGAGGATCGTCGCGGTGGGCCACGAGGTCGGCGGGGGCACCTTCTTCGATGCCGCGGCGGGCGCATTGCTGATCGTGCTTCCCTGTGCAAGCCGTTCCGGTGGGTGCGCCTCGGGATATCCTGAACGTCATGTCCTCCGAGCGCGTGCCGCAGCCGTCGCGCGCCCGGAAGCCGGGATCCCGGAAGCCGGGATCCCGGAAGCCGGGACCCCGGAGCCCGGGACCCCGGAATCAGCGACGACGTCCAGCCAGGGGCCGGCCCAGCGAGTCGCCCGAGGCAAGGGCGGCTCGTATCGCCCGTCGTCTCGCCGCGGTGCCCCAGGTCACCTATCCCGAAGACCTGCCGGTCGCGGCCGGCAGGGATGACATCGCCGCGGCCATCCGGGATCACCAGGTCGTCATCGTGGCGGGGGAGACCGGCTCCGGCAAGACCACCCAGCTGCCCAAGATCTGCCTCGACCTTGGCCGCGGCATCGAGGGGCTTATCGGCCACACCCAGCCCCGCCGCATCGCCGCCAGGTCAGTGGCCGAGCGCATCGCCGAGGAGCTGAACACCGAGCTCGGGACCGCGGTGGGCTATCAGGTGCGCTTCACCGATCACTCCAGTGCCAACACCCTGGTCAAGGTGATGACCGACGGCATCCTGCTGGCCGAGATGCAGCGTGACCGCGAGCTTCGTCGATACGACACGATCATCATCGACGAGGCNNGCAACCATTGACCCGCAACGGTTTTCGAAGCACTTTGATGACGCGCCCATCATCGAGGTGTCCGGGCGCACCTATCCCGTGGACGTTCGCTACCGACCGCTCGCCGGCGAGACGCCGGATGACGACAGAGACCAGGTCACCGGCATCTGTGAAGCGGTCGAGGAGCTGTGGACCGAGCACCGCGCCTCGGCCGGCGACATCCTTGTCTTCCTCTCCGGCGAGCGTGAGATCCGGGACGCCGCAGAGGCGCTCACCGGGATGGCCCTGCCGCACACCGAGATCCTGCCGCTCTATGCGCGCCTGTCGGCTGCCGAGCAGCACCGCGTCTTCGGCCAGCACACCGGTCGTCGGGTGGTCCTGGCCACGAACGTCGCCGAGACCTCCCTGACCGTGCCCGGCATCCGGTATGTCGTGGACGCCGGGACCGCGCGCATCTCGCGGTACAGCCAGCGCACCAAGGTGCAACGCCTCCCGATCGAGCCCATCTCACGGGCCAGTGCCAGCCAGCGAGCCGGGCGTTGCGGTCGCGTCGCGGACGGGATCTGCATCCGGCTGTACTCGCAGGAGGACTTCGAGGCTCGACCCGAGTTCACCGACCCCGAGATCCTGCGCACCAACCTGGCCTCGGTGATCCTGCAGATGACGTCCCTCGGACTGGGTGACATCGCGCGTTTCCCCTTTCTCGAACCGCCGGACTCGCGCCAGATCGCTGACGGTATAAGGCTTTTGGAGGAGCTCCAGGCCATCGAACCTCCCGCTGACCGGGGCTCCGATCGAAGCGACCCTCGCAAGCGGCTCACGGCATACGGCCGCAAGATCGCCATCCTGCCCCTCGACCCGCGCCTGGCCCGGATGGTGCTGGAGGCCGAGGTCAACGGAGCCCTGCGCGAGGTGCTCATCATCGTCGCGGGCCTCTCCATCCAGGACCCGCGCGAGAGCCCGATGGACAGACGGCAGCAGGCCGACGAGAAGCACCGACGGTTCGCCGACGAGCACAGCGACTTCGTTGCGCTGCTGAACCTGTGGAACTACCTCAAGGAGCAGCAGCGGGAGCTGTCAGGCAGTGCGTTCCGGCGGATGTGCAAGAGCGATTACCTCCACTACCTGCGGGTCCGTGAGTGGCAGGATCTGCACAGCCAGCTCAAGTCGGCTTGCAAAACCCTTGACCTGCAACAGAGCTCATCCGAAGCCGACCACGACGCAGTCCACCGGTCGCTGCTGTCGGGACTCCTTTCCCACATCGGTCTGCGAGATGTCGAGAAGCGCGAGTACATCGGCGCTCGGGGTGCGCGCTTCGGCATCTCGCCGGGTTCGTCGCTCTTCAAGAAGCAGCCGGCGTGGGTTATGTCGGCCGAACTGGTCGAGACCACCCGGCTCTGGGCGCGCTTCAACGCACGCACCGACCCCGCGTCGATCGAGCGCCTCGCCGGCCATCTGGTCAAGCGCAGCTACAGCGAGCCGCATTGGGAGAAGAAGCGCGGCTGCGCCGTGGCGCTGGAGAAGGTCACCCTGTATGGCGTGCCCCTGGTTGCCGGACGCAAGGTGGGCTATGCGCGCATCAACCCAGAGGAGTCGCGAGACCTGTTTATTCGCAACGCTTTGGTCGAGGGCGACTGGGAGACGCATCACCGCTTCTTTCACGACAACCGGGCTCTGCTCAAGCGCCTGACCGAGCTCGAGGCCCGGGCCAGGCGGCGGGACATCGTGGTCGACGACGAGACGCTGGTCGACTTCTACGACGCACTGCTCCCGGCCGAGGTCGTCTCGGCGCAGCACTTCGACGCCTGGTGGAAGCAGGTGCGCCAGGCTCAGCCGGATCTGCTCACCCTGACCGAGGAGCTCCTGGTCAAGGACGACTCGGACGCGGTCAGCGCGCAGGACTACCCGCAGACCTGGGAGCAGAACGGCATCACGCTGCCGGTGACCTACCAGTTCGAGCCGGGTGCGGCCGCAGACGGCGTCACGGTCCACATTCCCCTCGACGTCCTCAACCAGGTCGATGACGACGGATTCGACTGGCAGGTGGCGGGATTACGTCAAGACCTGGCCGTCGCCCTGCTGAAGTCGCTGCCCAAGGCGACTCGCCGCAACTTCGTCCCCACGCCGGACCGCGCCCACGCCGCTCTGGCGTCCGCCGATCCCGCTGGCGGCTACCTCACCGACGAACTCGGGCGCGCCCTGCGTGAGCTGACCGGCGTCCGCATCCCGGCCGACGAGTGGGACTGGGCGCGGGTGCCCGACCACCTGCGCATCACGTTCCGGGTCGAGGACCGCGGTGGCACGACGGTGGGAGAGGGCAAGGAGCTGTCCGCGCTGCAGCAGCAGCTGGCGCCGCAGCTGCGCCAGACGATGCGGCGAGCCGCCGCATCCGTGGAGCGAAAAGGCCTGCAGCAGTGGGCCTTTGGGGCACTTCCGGCGACCTTCGAGCAACGGGTCGGCGACCGGTTTATCCAGGGGTTCCCGGCGGTGGTGGACCATGGTGACAGCGTTGCCGTCGAGGTGCTCGCCTCGCCGCAGGAGCGCGACGCGGCGACCAGGCTCGGTGTGCGGCGCCTGCTGCTGCTCAACACCACGGCCCCGTGGAAGCGCGTGCTGGCGCTGTTGACCAACGCCCAACGACTCGCGCTGGGCCACAACCCGCATGGCAGTGTGCCCGACTTGTTGCAGGACTGCCTCGCCGCCGCAGTCGACTCGATCGTGGCGGAGCGACCCGGTGGCCAGGTGCTCGGGCCGGAGGAGTTCGAGGAGACGTTGCGCATCGTCCGTTCGCAGGTCGTGGCGCGGGTCATGGATGTCATCGACCTGGCCGAGCCGCTGATGGTCCGGTCGCGCCAGGTCGAGCTCGCGCTGGCCGTGATGACCAGCCCGGCGATGGCGGCCGCAAAAGCGGACATGCAAGCTCAGCTACGGTCCCTGTTGTATGCGGGATTCGTTGCAGACACAGGGTTTGCGAGGTTACGAGATCTGGAGCGCTACCTGCGCGGAATGCTCGCGCGTTGTGATCGGGCCCCCTCGGAGGTGAAGCGCGACGCGGAGCGGATGGACACGGTCGCCCGCGTCCAGGCGGAGTATGACGGGCTTGTCGCGGCGCTCCCGCCGACGCGGCGCGCTGGTGCTGACGTGCAGGAGCTGCGCTGGATGATCGAGGAGCTGCGGGTCAGTCTGTTTGCCCAGACCCTTGGCACCGCGCGCCCGGTGTCGGAGAAGAGGATCTACAAGGCGATGGACCAGGTGGAGGACC
>DHJN01000196.1:4196-54426 GCA_002404345.1 Actinobacteria bacterium UBA4719
GGACCAGGTGGAGGACCGGGCCTGAGCAGACCGGCCTCGCAGCATGGGTGGGGCCGCCGACCCGGTCACGGTGTCGACCAGATCAGTAGACGAGGACCTGGTTGCCCACCACCATCCCTCCGGCAGCCCACAGGCTGTCCATCGCGGCCAGGCTCACCCGGCAACAGCCGTGCGAGGCCGGCGTGGACGGGACCGAGGGGTAGCCATGGACGGCGATGCCGAGGTTGAAGTACTTCGGGCGGTACAGCTGACCGAGGGGACCGGCATCCCAGCCGTTGACCTGACGGAAGACCCGAAAGGTGCCTGACGGGGTGAGTGCGGTCTGCCACTTCCCACCGAAGAAGTACCGCTTGTTGGACCCGGTGCTGGTGTTGTAGATCCGTTTGACGACACCGGCGTCCACGAGGAGCAGGGTCTGGGTTGCCTTGTTGACCTCGATCACGTGACCTTTGGTCGACCGGGCCCTGGGCCGCAGGCCCGCATCCACGCGTGCCCAGGTGAGCGGTCCACACTCACCGTCGCGAAGCAGCCCACCGACCTTCTGGATGGCAACCACTGCCTGTGCGGTCAGGTCACCGTACTGTCCGTCCTGTTTGCCGAGCCAGTAGCCGAGCGAGGTGAGCCGTCGCTGCAAGGCGAGCACCGCGGACCCACGCGAACCCAGCGACAACGTCGGGTGCGTGGCCGCCAAGGCGATCCCGGCACCGCCGAGCACCGTGAGTGACCCGGCGGCAGCGACCGCAGCTGCTCCCTTGAGCATGTCCCGTCGGTTGAACTCCATCATGGTCTCCCCTGGCGTCAACGAGTAATCAGTCGGCGCATTCTGCAACCCGCTGCACCCTATGGACGCATCCTAAGGGTCGAGTTTTTCTCTGCGCGGCCGACGTCTGGGACGAGGACGACGTGTTCTACGGTCACGTGCTGGCTGCCTGTTGGGCTGGTACCACCGGACGAGCTCATCGCGGTCCAGTGCCCGACGCAGGTCCCCGACCATCGCGAGCTTGGTCGCCGACTGCCCATCCATGGCGGAGTGCCCATCCACGCTCGGGTCGTAGGCGAAGACCCCAAGGTGTTGGCGCTTGGCGACGTACATGGCGATGTCGGCGTGCTGCATGAGGGTGATGGCGTCCTTACCGTGCTCACCGGAGATCACGACCCCGACGCTGGCCTCCACGTCCAGGTCGACCGCCTCGACGTGGAACGGGATCGAGAGCGCGGTAAGCAGTGCGGTGGCGACGTCGGTCGCGTCGTCCACCCCGTTCACGTCCGTGAGCAGGACCGAGAACTCGTCCCCGCCCAGGCGGGCGATGGTGTCGACGCCGCGCAGCACGCTGGTCAGGCGCGGCCCGATCTGCCGGAGCAGCTCGTCGCCGTAGTGGTGGCCGAAGGTGTCGTTGACCTCCTTGAAGCGGTCCAGGTCGAGCAGCAGCAGCCCGACGCTGGTCCCGGAACGCTCGGCGCCCAGCAACGCCTGTTCGAACCGGTCGGCCAGCAGCGTCCGGTTCGGCAGGCCGGTCAGCTCGTCGTGCAGCGCCCGGTGCTCCATCTCGTGCTGCAGAGCGAGGCGCTCGGTGACATCGTGGGCGGTCAGTACGAGCCCGCCCACCGTCGGGTCGGTGGTCAGGTCCTGCACGGTCATCTCGAAGGTGGCGGTGCCGTGCCTGCCGTTCAGGCGGAACTCCCCGGCCGACGTGTTTCCGGGAACGGCCGTCTGTAGGGCGGTCGATAACCGCGCCCGGTCCAGGGGGTCGACAGCGGCGACGACGTCGAGCAAAGCGGCGTCGATGGGAGTGGAAGCGGCAGCATGGCGGTTCTGGTCATCGGAGCCCAGCAGTCTTTCCACGGACGGGCTGGCGAAGGTGGCACGGCCGGCGCGGTCGACCACCAGCACCAGGTCGGAGGACTGGTGGATGAGCGTTCGGTAGTGCGCTTCGCCCTGCTGCTTGGTTTGGCTGCTCACCGCCGCCCTCCTACGCCTGCTCTGCACAACGCTGGCCAGGAGCAAGGACAGCATCACGGTCAGCAGCATCCCTACGTCGCCGTACTTCTGAGCTTTCTTCGCTGCCGCTTCCATCTGCCCCGCCTGGTCTTCCAGGAGCTTGGTGACAGGTAAGAAAGCCGGGTCGACGTGAGACTGGTTGAACTCGGCTGCCTCGAACTTCTGACCCAAAGAAAGCAACCGCACCTCCTCATTGACGGCCTGTTCGTAGTGCTGGCTCATCGCGGTGATGTGAGCCGCCGCGCCTGAGGACAGGCCCAGACCTGCTGCCTCGTCCAGGTGTTCCGCGGCGCGCTCGCGCCCAGCAACCAGCTCCGTGTGGGCTTCTTTCGCGGTCAGCCCACCGCTGATGACCCGCCACTCGATTCCGTCCTGGATCCGCATCTCGGCAATGTACGACTGCAAGTGGTTCTGGGCCTCGATCCCGTCCTCACCGGCATGCTTCAGGTCCAGGGTGATCACTGTTGGAAACGCGAAGACAACCGCGCCCACCAGCACCGTCCTCAGAGGGATCCTCATCGTCATCGTCCTTCGCATTTGCATCATCTCGGTTGCTCGAGAGACCCAGTCATCGTTCTCACCGACTTGACTATTTCTTTACCAAGTACAGGACACACTCTTCCCATTGGTGCGGCATCGGCCGTTCGGCCATATGCGGCATCGGCCGTTCGGCCATATCAGGGAGGCCGCGGGAGCTGACCGCGTATTTTGGGCGGCGCAAGCCCGGTCCTTGAGGTCCGGGATAGCCGTCTCGCCTTCGCCTAGCCCGGACGCCTCTGGTCGTGTACGGCGCTGTTGCCGCGACGAGACGCCCTTGGGTGAGTTCACCAGTTTCGAGAGCTGCACGTCGGCGGGTACTCGATGAGCAGTCGCCTCGGTGGCGCTCGTGCAGGCATGCCAAGACGCCCGGCGCGCCTACCGCAACTGGTTCGACTCAATCTCCGGCAAGCGCAAGGGCCCACGGGTCGGGCACCCACGGTTCCGGTCCCGCAAGGACAACCGGGCCTCGATCTGCCTGACCCGCAACGGCTTCGGTGTCACCGCCCACGGCGTGCGGATCGCCAAGGTCGGGAACATCGCGTTGGTGTGGTCCCGGGAACTCCCGTCGGAGCCGTCCAGTGTCGGTCCGGCAGACCCGTCTGGACGCCCACCACAAGCTGGCCCACCGCATCGTTGGCGATAACCAAGCGATCTATGTCGAGGATCTCGCAGTATCCGGCCTGGCCCGGACCCGGCTGGCCAAGTCTGTCCACGACGCCGGCTGGTCGACCCTGATCCGACTCTTGGAGGAGAAGGCGCAGCGTTGCCACCGGAGCGTGGTCAGGGTCAGCCGCTGGTTCCCGTCGAGCCGGCTCTGCTCGGCGTGCGGATTCAAGTCAGGCAGCAAGCCCCTCGAGGTCAGGTCCTGGACCTGTATGTCGTGTGGTGTCGTACATGATCGCGACCTGAACGCTGCCAGGAACATTCTGGCTGAGGGTCGTAAAGTCGCCGCCGGGCTGGCGGGGAGGCAAGCGCCGCGCCCAAGCCCTGGAGCCCGCGCGACGCGAGCAGGATCGACTCGCTCTGGGCGATGCCACCGAGCAGCGACGCGGCGGCGAAGGTCAGCACTCCGGTGACGAAGACCTTGCGGCGCCCGAGCAGGTCACCGATGCGACCGCCGAGCAGCAGCAGTCCAACGAAGGCGAGCGTGTAGGCGTTGACGACCCACGACAGGTTGTCCTTGGGGGTTTCGTGTCATCGAAATCCTGTTGCGGCCGGGGATGAACGCCAAATCGGTCGCGCTCCGGAATCTCAGGGGTGGCGCAGGCGTTGAGATCGATGACGCAAAAGTGAGCGATGATTGACCGACACGAGAGACGATTGAGGGACGCGAGAGACGATTGAGGCAAGAAGTTATCTACCAGAAAGGAGGCGAACGGCAGTGCTAGACCCTTCCGAGCTCTACACATTTGAGACAGACACCCCGCTGAGCGACTTGCCTGCGTCGGTACTGCTGGTCTCGCTCGGCGGGTTCGTCGATGCCGGTCAGACCCAGCGCCTGTTGACCGAGCACGTTCTTTCTGTTCTTCCGCACACCGTCGTGGCCTCCTTCGACGTGGACCAGCTGATGGACTACCGCGGCCGGCGCCCGGCGATGATGTTCGACCGCGACCCGCTGGTCCAGCTACGCCGACCCGACCCTCCTGCTGTATCGCGTCACCGATGCCGACGGGCAGCCCTTCCTGATCCTGTCCGGTCACGAGCCGGACTACCAGTGGGAGCGCGTCATCGAGGCGATCCAGGAGCTCAACCGGATGTTGGGCGTGACGCTCACGGTGAGCATTCACGGCATACCGATGGCGGTGCCCCACACCCGTCCCATCGGCCGCACGGCCCACGCGACGTCTCCCAGGCTGATCGGTGAGCACGATGCCCTCTTCGGTGCCGTGCAGGTGCCGGGCAGCATCAGCGCGTTGCTGGAGCTGCGTCTGGGCGAGTCCGGCCAGGACGCCCTCGGGTTCGCGATCCATGTGCCCCACTACCTGGCCCAGGCTCAGTTCGCCGACGCTGCGGTCGTGGGTCTTGAGTCCTTCGTGGCCGCGACGGGACTCAACATCCCCGCTGAGGATCTGGTCGCCACTGCAGGTCTCAACCGCGCCGAGATCGTTCAGGAGATCGCCGGCTCTGACGAGGTCACCCAGGTCGTCGAGGCTCTGGAGCGTCAGTACGACGCTTACGTCCAGGGCCGCGAGAGGCCAGGCCTGTTGGCCACGGACGTCAAAGACCTCCCGACCGCTGACGAGATCGGCGCCGAGTTCGAGGAGTTCCTGCGCGCGCAGACCGACGAGGGTTAATCTGCCAAACCTAGGGACAGTGCGATCCTCGAGCAGCCAAACCTAGGGACAGTGCGATCCTCGAGCAGCCAAACCTACTAGGGACCGTGAGAGCACGTCGCTGGCAGACTCGACCGCTCAGGCCTTCGCGTCGGACCAGCGCGCGATGACGCTGGTGTCGGAGACGAACCGCACGGTGCTCGAGCCGGTCCAACGCCGCGCGCTGGCAGTCAGCGCGGCATCAACGGCGGCGGCTGCGTCGTCGGCTGCCTCCAGTGGCACGTGGACGAGCAGCTCGTCGTGCAGGCACAGGACGATCCGGGCGCCGAGGTGTCGGGTCGTCAGCCGCACGGTCGCCGCCCATGCCTTGAACAGCTCGGCGGCCGCGCCCTGGATGACGGCGTTGCGGGCGAACCGCCCCCGGCCCGCGATCATCGAGGGCACGGATCCGGCGGGAGCCTCGACCGGGTTCCCCCACATCGGAATCCGCCGGCCACCGAAGGTCCGGACCGCTCGAGACGCGACCCCCGACTCGTAGGCTTGTTGCAGGTAGGCCATGGCTGTGGGGTAGGCACGCTCGAGGTCCTTGAGGGCCTCACCCGCGGCGCCGCTGGTCTGGCCGTACATCGCCGCGAGGACGGCGATCTTGGCCACCGGACGCTCCACCCCGAGCGCGGTGCCGACCGGCGCATACAGGTCGTCGGCCTGGGTGGCGCGCGCGAAGTCCAGGTCCCCCGAGACGGCGGCCAGAACCCTGGGCTCGATCTGTCCGAGGTCAGAACGAATGAACACGTACCCCGGATGAGCCGCAATGGCCGCCCGCATCGGCGTCGGCAGGTTGTGGAGGCCGTTCTGCGCGGTCATCCGGCCGGCGGCACCGTCACAGGCTGTCCATGCGCCACGCAGACGATCGTCGGGGCCGATGTTGGTGTCGAGCCAGTGGTAGCCGTAGGTCGTGGCGATCCGCTCGGCCTTGCGCCAGGTCAGCAACGCCTGCACCAGTGGGTGGGTGTCGCGAAACGGTTCAAGCCGCCAGGCGCGGGTGTCGGGGACCACGACGCCGACCGATGCCAGCAGCTCCTTGACCTGCACCGGGTTTCGCAGATCGGTGGACTCGCGGCCGGGGGCGTGGCGGAGCACCTCGACATCGCGCACCCGACGTGTCTCGCCCGTGTGAGCTTCGTTGTCGGGTCGCGGTCCAGCCGAGTCTTCGATCAGAGCCTCGATGGTCGGGCGGTCCACCGGGAGCCCGGTGGCGGCCAGCTCGATGCACAGCAGGGCGGCGGCCGACTCGGACTGACCGGTGCTGACCGCCCGCGGCGAGAGCTCGGACAGGGCTGCGATCTGCCGCTTTGCAGTGTCCACGGCAGTGTTGGCCCACGCCAGGACACGCGCCGGCGCGTTCTGCCACGTCCCGGTCACGGCCTCGGGGCGCAGGTAGCCGTCGGAGCGGACTGGACTCTCAGGGTCACCCCGGTTGCCGTGGTCGTGCTCAGCGGCGAAGTCGAACAGGTCGCCGCCGGCCGCGCGAGGCAGGTCCGAGGTCACCAGCCGGCATGCGGTGGCCCACGCCAGAGCGGGGTCGGCTCTTCGACCACCGGCCAGGATCCGGTGGGCTTCGGCGATGTCCCAGCACCTGTCCAGGTGAATGCCGTTGGTCACCAATGGGTTTGCGTCGGACTCGGCAGACCAGAACACCCAACGCGGGTGTCGCCTGGTCTCCATCCGTGCCACTTCCCTGACGATTTCGTCAGAACTTCCCGCCAGGCCCACGCTTCCCGCCAGGCCCACCCCCTCGCCGGCCATCGCGGCCATCTCGCCCACGAAGCAGACGGCGATCAGGTCGCGGGGAGGCTGTGGTGCCCGTACGTGCCTATCCAACGGGGGTGAATCGCCTACGCGAGCGATATCGCAGGATGGCCAGGATCGCGAAGAGCACGACCGAGCAGAGTCCCAGGAACAGTGGGGCGATGATGCCGAAGAGGGCCAGCCGCCCCACTGCTGCGAGATCGACGCGTGGGCCGACGAAGAGCGGAACGTCCGGGCGCGCCGAGGCACTCTCGCATGAGATCACGTAACGGCCCGCCGGGAGGTCCTGCGGTGTCGAGGCGATGGCCACGAACGTCGCGTGGCCATTGCTCAAGGTGGTCCGGCTCGAGCTGGGCAGCAGTTGCACTCGTGCTTCGGGTCCGGCCGCGGTGCAGCTCAGACCCGCTGCCCTGATGGTGCCGTTCTCGGCATACAGGGTGAATCCGTCCTTGGTTACCGAGATCGACGAATCCGGTTGGTAGGCACGGAAGTCCGAGCGGACGAAATGCACGAATGACGAGATGCCGATGCCCGCGAGAACCATACCGGCGAGCAACAGCACGCTGGGCAGGATGAACCATGCGCGGGACGGACCAGTCTTGCCTGAGTTCCCCATGACCCGACGATAGACCCGTTGCGGTCGAATTCAGGTCGCGGACTTGGCCCGGACCTGTCGCTTGATCCGGCTCAGATCGCCATCATCCCCAGCAGTCGCAGCGGTGAGACTGCCTCACCATGCCCCAAGCGGTACGGCGCATCGTCGGTACGGCGAGCACCTCGCCTAGGGTGAGCCCATCCAGACCCTCTTGCAGGATTCCGGCGAACCCCCTAGTTGTGGGCGCATCAGGAGGCGCCCGGAAGAACAGAATTCACCGTGGCTTCCTGCGATGCCGCAGAAGTCTGAGCGCCCTCCACCTCGACCACGAGGAACAGCGGCGCCGGGCTGGCGGAGACTCAAAACGCTCGTGGAGGCGACCTCAGACCGGGTGGCAACCGGCCGGCGCGCCGCGGAGGTCCTAGGCTCGGCCCATGGCCCGGTACTTCGACGTCCACCCGCGGGACCCGCAACCGCACAGCATCGCCCAGGTCGTGGCTCTGCTGCGGGACGACGCCCTCATCGCCTACCCCACCGACTCCTGCTACGCCCTGGGCTGCCAACTTGGCAACTCGACCGCAGGGGAGCGCATCCGCCGGCTTCGGGGCCTGGACGACAGGCACCACTTCACGCTCGTGTGTGCGGACTTCGCCCAGCTTGGCCAGCTCGTCCAGCTGGACAACGCCGCGTTTCGCGCCATCAAGGCGGCGACGCCCGGCCCGTACACGTTCATCCTCCCGGCGACCAGGGAGGTGCCGCGGCGGCTGGCGCACCCGAAGAAGCGGACCGTCGGCGTGCGCATTCCAGACCACCCCGTCGTGCGGGCGCTGCTGCGCGCGCTCGGCGAGCCGCTGGTGTCCAGCACCCTCCTGCTCCCTGACGACGAGGAGCCGATGACCGACGGCTGGCAGATCAAGGAGGAGCTCGACCACGTGATCGACGCCGTGCTGGACGCCGGCGACTGCGGAACGGAGCCGACTACGGTCGTGGACTGGTCCGAGGGGTCTCCGGAGGTCGTGCGGGTCGGGGCGGGGGATCCGGCGCGGTTCGGGTAGAGCGCGGAGGCGATCGGTTTCGGGCGCAAAACCACGGCATCGTGGGCGCATCTTCGGTAGTCTTGGCGCGACTGTTTCCAGGGGTAACAAAAGCCGCCACGAAGAGGTGAATGTCCTGCCCGCTCGATCACCGTCCTCACCCGCGGGGGCCGACTCAGTTCGTGCGGTCGTGAGCGACCTGTCCCGGCTACGGATGCTGTCGCGGATCGCGGAGCAGGTCGGCGAGGGCGTTGTGGTGGCCGACAACGATGGCTGGTTCCAGTACGTGAACCCGGAGTTCGCCGCACAGCACGCCGGCACGGTCGAGGAGCTGACCGGGGCGCACCTGAGCTCCTTCTACCGCAAGGAGGATGTCGACACCCAGGTGCAGCCGATCATCGCAGCTGCGCTGGAGCATGGGATAGGCCGCGGGGAGGTGACCCGGCTGCGCCGCGACGGCACCCAGTTTCCCGCTCGCATCACGCTGTCCTTGCTGCGAGATGACGCGGGCGCGCTGATAGGCCGGGTGCTCTGCGTGCAGGACATCACCGCGCAGAGGCAGTTGGAGGACGAGCTTCGTCAGGCGGCTTGGTACGACCCATTGACAGGGCTGCCCAATCAGCGGCTGCTGCGTGACCGCGTCGAGCACGCTCTGGTGCTCCGGTCCCGTCGGCACACCGGGGTGGCTGCCCTGTTCGTTAACCTCGACGGCTTCAAGCGGGTCAACGACACGTTCGGGCACGACGTCGGCGACGAGGTGCTGGCTGCGGTCGCTCGCCGGCTCGTCGATCGCGTCCGCGGGTGCGACACGCTGGTGCGTCACGGCGGAGACGAGTACGTCATGCTCCTTGAGGAGCTCGTCGACCGGAAGCAGGCGACCTCGATCGGCCAACGGGTTCTCGCGGGGTTCAGCGAAACGGTGGAGACCGTCGTCGGGAACATCCCGGTGTCGGCGAGCATTGGCATCCACGTAGCCACTGACGATGACGACTACGACTCGCTGCTGTGGGCGGCCGAAAGTGCCATGCACGAAGCGAAGCGGAGCGGCAAGGGCGCCATCCGATTCTCCTCGACCAAGTCCAGGCATGCTCGGCCCGTGGAGCCGCCGGACTGAGCTGGGCGGTCAGACGACCGATCATGGACTCGACGGACCCTCGCACGGTTCGGCCCCGAGCCCGCTTGGCGGGTGATCCTTCCCTGGCCTGGGTCAATACTGGTGCAGCGCCTCCACCAGCTCGATCGTGTCGGCTTCGATCGCCGTCTTGTCGGGCCGGTGCCGGACCACCCGCGCAAAGCGCAGCGCCAAACCCCCCGGATAGCGGGGAGACGTCTGCACGCCGTCGAAGGCGATCTCCACCACCACCTCGGGGCGCAGCGCGAGGACGTAACCGTCGGTGGGTCCGACCGCGTGCCGGGGCAGCTCGGCGCTCTGCCAGCGCAGCATCTCGTCGGTGAGTCCCTTGAAGGTCTTTCCGAGCATGACGAATCCACCCTCGAGACCGAATCGCCCTGTGGGGTCCCGCGCGCCAAGGTGAAGGTTGCTCAACCAACCGCTGCGACGTCCATTGCCCCGCTCGACAGCCAGGATGACCAGGTCGAGGGTGTGCACCGGTTTGACCTTGACCCAGCCGGCCCCACGGCGCCCCATGTCGTAGCTCGCGTCGTCGGCCTTGACCACCACGCCCTCGTGTCCTCGTGCCACGGCGTCGGCGGCGAACGCCGTGGCCGCATCGACCTGGGCGGGATCGGCGACGTCCTCGACCCGGAGCCGGGGAGTCAGGTGCGCGGGGGGAACAGCAGTCTCGAGGACGTCACGCCGGACGCTGCCGGGTTCGTCGATGAGATCGGTCCCATCCAGGTGCAGAACGTCAAACAGGTATGCCGTGAGCGGAGTCCGCGCGCTGGCCACCTTGGGATCGACGCGGCTGGCGGCACGAGAACCGGTCTCCTGAAACGGTTTTGGCCGACCGTCCGAGTGCAGCGCGATCAGCTCGCCGTCGAAGATCGCACTCGCCACCGGCAATGAGGAAATCAGCTCGACGACCTCGGGAACACGATCGGTGATGTCGTCCAGGGACCTGGTCAGGACGTGAATGTCGTTGCCATGCTTGTGGATCTGGGCCCGGATGCCGTCCAGCTTCCACTCCACCCCTGCCGGCCCGGTCTTGGCCAGGGCCTCGGCGACGCTCTTGGCTGAGCTGGCCAGCATCGGGCTGACACCCCGGCCAACCATCAGGCGGAAGAGGTTGAGTGCCCCGGCACCATCCACCAGAAGCGCCTGCGCGACACCGGGGAGGTCGCCCTGGGCGGCCACTGCACGGCGTACATCCACAAGAGCGACACCACCGGCGTCGGCCACCGCGGTCATGACCACCGACTCCAACGCCCCTTGGCGCAGCCCGCCGCGGAGCCGACCAACCAATTGACCGACGAACTCTCGTTCCTGCGCTGTCAGTCGCCGGACCAGGCTCAGGAACAGGTCGGCGCGCACCCGGGAGGAGCCGGCGCCGGCCAGCTCGCTGGCGTGTTGCATCACGGTGTCGAGCTCGGACAGTGTCACGACGCCAGCCTCGGGCGGCGTGGGCAGCTCGGACAACCATGACTTTCCCGACAGCGACGCCAGCTCGATGCCGGTGCGACGCTGGCGCAGCGAGCCGGAGAGGTAACGTGTGGCCAACCCGATGTCGTCGGCAGAAGCCGTGCCGGCGGCAACCTGTAGAGCGCACTGACTCAGCAGGTCGGCGATCAACGACACCTTGGAAAGGCGCGAGCTCGTCCCGGACACCTGGTTCGAGGTGCGCACGACATCGGCCAGCAGCATGATCCAATGTTGGCAGGCAGGTGCGACAGTCAACAGGTGCGACAGTCAACAGGTCCGACAGTCAACAGGAGGACGCTCGTGGGGATCTTCGGCAAGGATGACGGGTCCGCGGGCCGCGACGGGTTTGCGGGCGACGGGCCCGGGGGCGACACCACACGGGTGGTCAACGTTGACGACGGCGCACCGGCTGGCGCCGCCACGCGCATGATCGAGCGCCTGTTGGATGTCGGGATCGACGGCGGGGGCCCGTTCGAGTCGGCACGCAAGGTTGCGGACGTCGCCATCGCGAAACACGCCGAGGCTGAGTGGGCCATCGACGCGATGGTTCGGTCGCACCTGTTGCTCGCGGCCGCCGGTGGCTTCGTGACGAGCCTGGGTGGCTTCGTCGTCATGCCGATCGCGTTGCCGGCCAACGTCATGGGATTTTATCTGGTCGCGACGCGGTTGGTCGCCGGTATCGCCTCGACCCGCGGTCATGACATCGACCAACCCGAGGTGCGCTCGGCCGTGCTGCTCGCTCTGGTCGGCGCCGACGCTGACGACCTGTTGAAGACCGTTGGTCACGCCGGCACCGGGCGGCTGGTCAACCTGGCTGCCCAACGGCTACCCGGTCCCGTGCTGATGGCGGTCAACAAGGGCGTCGCATTCCGACTGCTCAGCCGGGTCGGCAAGAAGTCGGTGACTCGTTTCGGCAAGGTCGTGCCTCTGGCTGGTGGCGTCGTGGGCGCTGGTCTGGACACCTACCTGCTCAAGCGGATCGCTGACCACGCGCGTCAGGAGTTCCCACGCGTCAGGAGCTCCCCATGAAGGCGGACCCGTTTCCTGAGAGCCGGGGCATTATCCGATGGGAGCGAGCATGAATGCTGCCACGTCGATGCGGTGGGGGGCATTTCGTTCACTGGCCACAGCTTTTCGCACGGCAACCCGCCCGGGCACACCCGGCGTCGGCGCCCGACTGACGTCGTTGCCGCGACTGGTCCGGGCAACCATCAGAGGCGAGTATGTCGGGACGACCCGCCGGCGCCTCCTGGGCATCGTTGGTGCCCTGCTGTACGTCGTCTCACCCATCGACCTGGTTCCGGAGTTGTTGCTGCCGTTCCTGGGGCTGGGCGACGATGCCCTGGTCATCGGCTGGATCGCCGCGTCGCTGATCAACGAGACCGAGTCGTTCCTGACCTGGGAACGCGAGCGCGATGGCACCGTGCGCGGAGAAGTCATCTCCTGAGCTCGGCGGGACTGTGCACATGGGTGAGGTCCCGCGTCCCACCGTCCACAGACAGTTGCGGCGGTATGTCGCCACGGCTCGGCGGGATCCAGTGTCGACCCATGACAACAACCATTCACCTGAGCGGACATGCCGAAGTGCTGACCGTGTTGCCCTACCAGCTTGGTTTTCACCCCCGTGACTGCCTCGTGGTCGTGAGCCTGCACGGCTCCCGCATGGGGTTGGTCCAGCGCATTGACCTACCTCCACCCGAGCATGTTGGCGAAGCCGTCGACGCAATGATGGCGCCACTGCTGCAGGACGGCCCCAGAGCCGTGCTGCTCATCGGCTTCGAAGAACGCGAGGGTGAGAGTCGGGCGATGCTCGGCGAGATGGCGGATGCCTGCCGGGCCGACGGCGTCGAGGTCGCCGACCGCATCATCGTGCGGGCCGGGCGCTGGTTCGTCCCGGACTGCCACCAGAGCTGCTGCCCACCTGGGGGTTTGGAGCTACCGGCCCCCAGCGATGTTCCCGCTGTCGCGGAGTTCGTCGGACGTGAGATCTGCCCGCTGCCCGACCGCTCGGCACTGGTCGATCTGCTGGAGCCGAGCAGCCCGTTGCTGAGCCGGGCGGTGTCACCTCTGGCAGACCGGTGGTTGAAGCTGCGAGTGGAGGCCACGGACACCGGGCAGACCGAGCTCAGCGCAGCTGAGGCCGAGCTTCATGGGTTTCGTGCGAGCGAGCTCGCAGTGTGGTCGCTGGTTCTGTGCGAAGGGGACGACGCTGAACCGATTCTGGCTCTGCCACCGCACGAGCTGGCCATCCTCGCTGTTTCGCTGACCGATGTGGACCTGCGCGACGGACTGATCGCGTGGCTGTGCCCGGGCACCCTTTCCCAGGAGCTGATCGACCGGAGGCTGTTCGTCCAGATGAGAGAGGCGCTGCCAGGGCCGCTGTGGTTGGACCGCGACATTGGTAACGTTGAGCAGGTCATCGGCCTGCAGCGGATCGAGCGGCGGCTGTGCGAGCTCTGTGCCGCACTGCCGGATGTGTGGGCCGCGCCGGCCCTGACGGTGCTGGCGTCCTTCACCTGGTGGCGCGGAGATGGTGCCCTGACCCGCATCGCGCTCGATCGTGCGCTCAGGGTCGACCCGCATTACCGCCTGGCCCGGCTGCTCGAGCGGATGGTGGACGAGGCCATCCGACCGGAGAGAGCATCCGCCTGACACCGGCTGGCACCCCGGACGCTGTTCACGAGATGGACACAAGATCCCGATCGGGGCTCATGTTCCCGTATAGTTGAGGCTAGGTCTTGAGTTCCAGCAATAAGCCCCGGCTTGCTGGGCGGCAACCCTCCTCCGCGGCGGGGTGCCCCGGGTGATGACCTGGCCAGCTCGAACCAGAGCGGGCAAGCGCGGGCCTTGACCACCACGGCGGGCCCAGATATTACGGGAGCTGATCGTGACCGTCACCTCAGAACGTCACCGAGTGCGAGCAATTCGTCCGTCAACCCCTCCTGAGCCTCAGCCCGAGCCTCAGTCCGAGCCTGAGCCTGAGGGCGAGTCAGCGGCCTGGTCGTCCGGAGCCTGCTCGACCGGAGCCTGGCGTGAGGGGTCTCCGCAAGGGTCTCGGCACAGCGTGGACATCGGCAGCCTCGGCTTCGAGACTGGCGGAGCTCTACCGCAGGTGAGCATCGCCTATGAGACATGGGGCACCCTCAACGCGGCGCGGGACAACGCGATCCTGGTCGAGCATGCCCTGACCGGGGACAGCCATGTTTCGGGTCCAGCCGCTGCTGGCCATCCGACAGCGGGGTGGTGGGATGGTCTGATTGGCCCAGGTAGCCCGCTGGACACCGATCACTGGTTCGTCGTGGCTAGCAATGTCATCGGCGGTTGCCAGGGCACCACCGGTCCGTCTTCCCAAGCACCCGACGGGCGTCCGTGGGGGAGCAGGTTCCCGTTCGTCACCGTCCGCGACCAGGTCGCAGCTGAGGCTGCTCTGTCTGATCAGCTGGGGATCTCAGTCTGGGCGGCCGTCCTCGGAGGCTCGATGGGTGGCATGCGGGCGCTGGAGTGGGCTGTGACCTACCCCGAACGCGTTCGCAGGTGCATCGTGCTGGCCTGCTCGGCGTACGCGTCGGCCGAGCAGATCGCCTGGTGCCAGCCGCAGCTGCTGGCCATCCGCCAGGATCCCGACTTCGCCGGCGGTGACTACTACGACCGACCGCGGGGTCCCCACCTCGGACTGGGGCTGGCTCGCCGGATCGCACACGTGACCTACCGCAGCGAGCCCGAGCTGGACACCCGCTTCGGTCGTCAGGCCCAGGCTGGGGAGCAGCCGCTCGGTGAGGGTGGTCGCTACGCGGTGGAGAGCTACCTCGACCACCACGCGGACAAGCTGGCGACCCGCTTCGACGCCAACTCCTACGTGGTGCTCA
Source organism: Actinobacteria bacterium UBA4719 (assembly GCA_002404345.1). Classification (GTDB taxonomy): domain Bacteria; phylum Actinomycetota; class Actinomycetes; order Actinomycetales; family Dermatophilaceae; genus UBA4719. The sequence continues at coordinate 18,912 of DHJN01000196.1, forward strand.
CCGAGTCGATGAACTCGCACGATGTGGGTCGTGGACGTGGCGGCGTGCAGGCCGCCCTGGAACGTGTGACGGCCGACCTCGTGGTCGTGGCCGTCGACTCCGACCGGCTCTATCCACCCCGGTTGTCCCACGAGATCGCGCAGACCAGCGCCAGCTCAGGCCCGGCTCACGTCATCACCTCGGACCACGGTCACGACGGCTTCCTGATCGAGATCGGCCAGGTCGGCGAGATCGTGCGCGAAACGTTGTCTCGCACCGTCGGGCTCTGAGGACGACGACCTGGATATCCGATACCGTTGCCAAGCACGGCATTGTCGCCGCTCAGTGGTGAACAAGGAGGTTCCAGGTGTCCGTTGTTGTGGGTTATGTGCCAACCAAGGAAGGCCGGGCTGCACTGCGTCGCGCTTCCGAGGAGTCCCTTCTGCGGCGCACCAAGTTGATCGTGATCAACTCCAGCCGTGGCGGTAAGGACTTCGACGCGAATGAAGCCCACCGGTTCGAGACTGAGCTCCTTGCCGTTCAGAACCAGCTCGACGAGGCCGGTGTCGAGCACGAGGTTCGGCAGCTCGTCCGGGGGAACGAACCCTCACAGGACCTGGTCGAGGTGGCCGACGAGGTCAACGCAGACTTCATCGTGATTGGCCTGCGCCGACGCACTCCGGTCGGCAAGCTGATATTGGGGTCCAATGCCCAGCGCATCCTGCTCGACGCCACCTGTCCGGTGCTCGCCGTCAAGGCCGCTGCCAACGACTGATACGTCTCCAGGTGCCGTCGGCACCCATCCTCGAGGTCTGCGACCGTGACACGGCCGCGTTCTGGAGCACCATGCCGCGTTCTGGAGCACCATATAGGGGCACCGAGGCGCTAGCATGTCACCAGACGTTTTACAATGGTCATTAGCACGACCGGAAACCCCTCCGCCGGACCGGTCATCGCGAAATCCTCCCGCCCCATCACTGGTCACCGTTGACGCTCCAGCGCCGGCGACTGACCCACGCGTTGCAACAGCCTCGCGACGAAAGGTAGTCGGTGTCGACTGTGTCTAACGTTCCATCCCCGTCTGAGGTAGTCCCGCCCACCAAGGTGCCCGTCGAGTTCGACCACCCTGCTCTTCAGGAGCTGGTGCGGATCGGGAGAGCTAACGGCTCAGTCGACAGCGAGCAGCTGCGGGCTGCGTTGGTACAGGCCGAGATCAGCCCTAGACGAATGAAGGTCGTTCTTCGTTCGCTGGACCAGCAGGGGATTCACGTAACCCTGGACGCGGCGACGGCACATCGGGCTGTCGCGGCGACCACAGCTCATGCTGTCGCGAGCGCTGCCGCGACCAAGAAGACCGCTGCGAAGAAGACGGAAGCCAAGCCCGAAGCGGAGGTCAAGGCGGGCACAGCCAAGGCGGGCACAGCCAAGGCAGGCACAGCCAAGGCAGGCACGGCCAAGGCGGGCACGGCCAAGGCGGGCACGGCCAAGACCGCCGCGACCAACAAGACGGCCGCGACCAACAAGACCGCGGCGAAGAAGACTGCTGCAGAGCCAGCGGAAGCCAAGGCTCGCACAGTAAAGACCGCCAAGGTCGCCCCTTCGCGGACGGCCCAAGCAGTTGCTGAGACCGACGTCGAAGCGCCCAAGTCTCGGGCGAGGAAGTCCGTGGCGAAGACGGCGGCCGCGAAGAAGGCTGCTGCCAAGAAGGACGGCGAGATTGACGCCGACAACGTTCTGGCCGACTCCGGGGCCGACGACAAGGATGTCAAAGGCGAGGGTGAAGAAGGCAGGACCAAGGCCGGCGAGGATGAGGGCGAAGCCGCTGGCTTCGTCATCCGTGACGACGACGAGGATGACGCGCCTGCTCAGCAGGTCGTGACCGCGGGCGCGACGGCTGACCCGGTCAAGGACTACCTCAAGCAGATCGGCAAGGTTGCTCTGCTCAACGCCGAGCAGGAGGTCGAGCTCGCTAAGCGGATCGAGGCCGGCCTGTTCGCTGAGGAGAAGCTCAACGCCACCGGCAAGATCGACATGAAGCTCAAGCGAGAGCTCTGGTGGATCTCCCAGGACGGCAAGAACGCCAAGAACCACCTGCTCGAGGCCAACCTCCGGCTCGTGGTCTCGCTGGCCAAGCGCTACACCGGCCGCGGCATGCTCTTCCTGGACCTGATCCAGGAGGGCAACCTCGGACTGATCCGTGCGGTCGAGAAGTTCGACTACACCAAAGGCTTCAAGTTCTCGACCTATGCCACCTGGTGGATCCGCCAGGCCATCACCCGCGCCATGGCTGACCAGGCCCGCACCATCCGCATCCCGGTGCACATGGTCGAGGTCATCAACAAACTGGCCCGCGTCCAGCGCCAGATGCTGCAGGACCTCGGCCGCGAGCCCACCCCTGAAGAGCTCGCCAAGGAGCTCGACATGACCCCCGAGAAGGTCGTCGAGGTTCAGAAGTACGGTCGCGAGCCGATCTCCCTGCACACGCCCCTCGGCGAGGACGGTGACAGCGAGTTCGGTGACCTCATCGAGGACTCCGAGGCCGTCGTGCCGGCAGACGCCGTGTCGTTCACGCTGCTGCAGGAGCAGCTGCACTCCGTGCTGGACACCCTCTCCGAGCGCGAGGCCGGCGTGGTCTCGATGCGTTTCGGCCTGGCCGACGGTCAGCCCAAGACTCTTGACGAGATCGGCAAGGTCTATGGCGTCACCCGCGAGCGGATCCGTCAGATCGAGTCCAAGACGATGAGCAAGCTTCGTCACCCGTCGCGTTCACAGGTCTTGCGCGACTACCTGGACTGAGCCTCAGTTCCTCAGCAGCACGTCGGCGGCGGGCGACCCACCCGATGCGCCTGCGACCTCAGCTGGTTGCTTGTCCGGGGCATCCTGCTTGGGCGCGGCACAGAAGCACCGTAGCGGCAGGTGCGCGACATGCCACCGGGCAAGCGGTCAGCCCCTCGGGACAAGCAGCTCCCAGGTCAGCGCAGCTTGGTCAAAACCCGGCACAGCTTGCAGGGCGCCAAGGTCGACATGGGTGCCGACCAGCACTGGTTCGGGCAACGTGTGGCCGAGGTCGATGTCAATGTAGGCGAACTCGGCGACGAACGGCCTCGATGGGATATTTGTCTCGGCGGGCCCCACCCCGCGTATGACGAGGCTGGGCACGGGCATCCAGGTACCGGACAGGCCGAACGCCTCGACGCGGAAGTGGTTGCGGACTCGCAGGTCCTCCAATAGCTTCGTCAGGCTCATCGCGGGGTCGACCGTGAGGTCCGTCGTTCCGGAGCCACTGGGGTGCGCCGGCGCGGGAATCTTATCTGTGGCTGTGGCTGTGGCTGTGTCCGAGGGCGTGGCCGAGGGCGAGGGCGTGCTGTTGGCGGCCGCGCGTTTCGACCGGGTGCGCCGCGACAGCAGGATCCTGGCGATCGACCGCCCGCCGCCATCCATACCTCTGGCTTCGGACGCGGAGGCGGCCGCGCTGACTGGTGCGAATGCAGCCCCGGCGGGCGTGGGTCCGGCGGCCCCCTCGGCAGCGGCCGAGTCTCGGGTGCCGCGGGTGGCGTCGGCGGATCCGTTCGAGTCGACGTACGGCGAGCCCCACGGTCGGGTCATCCGGACGCGCAACGTCCAGCGGGCCGGCGCCGCGGCGCCGGGCGAGGCGACGAACAGGTCCGTCCGCAGCGCTACGGCGTCAAGCGTAGCGTCGACAGGCGGTGCCGCAGGTGCAGCCTGAGGCGACGTGACAGCCGACGCAGCTGCGCCAGCCGACGTGGCTGCGCCAGCTGAAGTAGGCGCGCCAGAGGGGGCGAGGCCGCCGACGGACAGCTGGTGGACCAGCGGGACGGCGTCGTGGTCGACCGGCGCCAGGCCGACGGCGTCGATCTGGACGCCGATGGGGGCGAAGGGGGCGAGCTGATGCCGGGCCCAGGACGGTAGCGGATCGATGCTCTGCACCTCGACGATCAGCAGGCCAGCCTCGTCCAGCGCCTCCGCAGGCAGGTCGAAACGCGCCTCGCCCCGCGTGACACCGCCCGCATCCTGGGGACGGCGCACCAGATACACCGCGGCGCGGGTGGCGCCCTGGGAGCGAACCAGGAACAACCGGCCGCGGGCCGGATCACGGTTCTTGAGGTGTTGCGGGGCGCGCGCCTCCCACCAGTCTGCCGACGCGTTGTCAATGCTGAACCTGACGCTGACCCGGACCGCACCACCGCTCGGCCGGACTTTCAGGCCGAACAGTGCAGGCGTGGCGCCGTACCGGCCGAGCACCGTGACTCCGCGTGCCACCTTGTCCACCACCAGCAGCTCCGGGCGGTTGCCGGCAGTGAGCGTGCCCGGGACGGGCAATGACGGCACCGGCGCCTCGAACGCCGTCTGTAGGGCAAGTTTCACGGGCAAGTCGTTCACCACTGCCTCACCGCGCCCAGCTGCTCATTCAGGCTGTCGGGGCCGCGGGCGAAGTCGACGCGGGTCAGGAACGGCTCCTGCCGCGACCACATCCGCTGCGTCGAGACAAACGCCGCGTCGCCGTCGCTCTCCACCTGCCGCATCGCCACCGAAAGGGCGTTGAACAGCTCCTCGTTCTGGCCCATTTCCCAATGCTGCACCAGGTGCGACGCGACATCGCCACCGCTTCGATAGAACCACAGCCACAGCCGGGCCCGCTCGATCTGCTCCTCGGTTATCAGTGACCGCCCCTCGACCAGTCCGGCGAGCGCGTCCCGAAGCAATCGCCAGTAGTCGCCCTCGTCCCGCGCCACGGAGGTGAAGCCGCAGCCACTCCACTCCGACCAGCCGGCCTGGATCGCCGGGATCCCGTAGACGGGTAGTTCCGCGCTGGTGCTGCCGCGAACCGTTACTCCGAGGTCGACCAGGCTCCACATCACGTTCTTGCTCAGCTCGAGGCTAGGCAGAAACACCAGATGCTCCGCGTCGGTGTGCCGGGCGGCTACGCGGTCGAAGAAGCCGGTCGAGTCGTACTTTGCCTGCGACGGATGGTCCACGAACAGCCAGTTCACCGTCGGCTCGGCAGCCGCGAACGCCGCGGTCTCCTCGAACCAGCGGCCGAGGTCCTCGAACACCTCGACGTTGGTGTTCAGCGCATCCGAGGTCGCGTGGTTGTAGATGGCCACCACCGGCTTTGTCCGGTCGAAGCCGAGCCGATCCATCGCATGCGTGCGGATCGCCTGCCGTTCTTGGGGCGTGCGGAACTCCACCGACGACACCACACCGCCGCCGCGCCACCACGACGGCCGGCCGAGGTTGCTCTTCGACCGCCAGGCGGTCAGCTCGGCACTGCGCCGCAGCACGTTGCGGTTCGCCCACAGATGCTGCTCGAAGAACTCGGCGATCTGCCGAGTGCTGTGCATCCGGAACGACCCCTCTCCGACCAGGGTCTCCGGGAACAACGTGTACGCCTCCCGGCCACGTGGAGGTCCTTGGGTGGTTCGCCACCGAGCCGTGCGTCGACGATGTCGTGGATGTCGATGACGTCCTCGGCGCCGTATGCCCGGGCCAACTTTTCCAGACCGGGTTTGTCGTAATACGGTCCAGAGGATCTCGTTCCAGTCCTCGTCCGCCCCCGTGTAGACCACGATCTGTGCTGGGATGAAGCGACGGATCGCGTTCGCGATCGTCAAGTTCCGGATTGAGACCCGGATGTCCTCGGTCATCAGCTCGACCAAGATCGTCGCCTCACCCGCCGGCAGCGTGTTCCGGGGCCAGAACTGGGCCGCCGTCTCACAATAGCGATCGAACTCCAGCCCGAGCAGCTGAGGCGACTTCGCGGTTGAGTTCACTCGTGGATCATGTCAGGCCCGGTGTGGGTGGCTACGTCCTGTGTGTCGGCGGGGGAACCGTTGGCGCGCGATGCCCCTGACATCGCGCAGGGGAGCCTGGACGCGCCAGGCGAAGTCGGCTCTCGATGAACGCAGCTGGGCAATGCCGCTGCTGGGCCACAGGGCTGCCCGGAGGCGGTCCTTGCCGCGCCGACTTGCGGCAGCGGCCCTGAGCACCTGCCGGGTATCCGCGGAGAGACCGTCCGTGTTTGGAGCGGACACCGCATAGCGCGAGCGTTCCAGCGTCTGCACAACCCTGCCGAGCGCCTGTGAGGCCGCACCCTCAAGAAACGCCTCTCGGTCGTAGTAGGCGTGTAGCTGTCGGGGGGTACGACTGGGTGCGGGCGCGATCCCGAGATCGCCCAGCGACGACGTCAAGAGCCCCCACTGGACCTCCACCCGTTGCGCAGCAGTACGGGCTGTGATGAGGCTGCGTCGACGACGCCAACGCGCTGCCGAGGGCACCACCAGGGATCCGAGCAGCCCGACCAGGGACCCGAGCAGGCCCAGTCCCCAGCCGTGCGTCAGCCACCGGATTGCCGAGGTCGGGCTCAGGCCGACCACCGGGCTCGTGCCGTCGCCTGCCGAGGGAACGCCCAGAACCTTTCGTGCGGTGCTGGGGGGAGCCGGCTTCGTGGCCTGGTCCGGTGCGCTGCCGATGGCCGGAGTCCCGGCAGGCGTCGGTGGGATGGCGTATGCCGGCGGCGACCCCCGGGAGGGGGTTGGTTCGAACCGGCTCCAGCCGATGCCGTCGAGATAGAGCTCCGGCCAGGTGTGGGCCTGCGATGCGGTGACTGTCCAGACGCCCTTGGCCTCGGTCCCGGGCAGGAAGCCGATCGCCATCCGCGCCGGGATGCCGGCAGCGCGCGACATCATCACCATGGCCGTGGCGAACTGGACGCAGTAGCCCTGCTTGGTGACCAGGAAGTTCGTCAGAGGGTCGAAGCCGGCATCGTTGCCGAACTGGTCCTTGGTTGGCGGAGCCGGGGTCAGGGAGTAGGTGAAACCGCCGGTGGCTCGCAGGTACTGCTGGATGGCCAGGGCCTTGTCGTAGGCCGAGGACTTGCCGGTCGTGAGCTTTTCGGTGAGAGCGGTGATGGTGTTGGCGGACCGATCATCGAGGATCAGGTCGTTGTTGTTGGCGGCCGGGACGCGGGCGCTCGCCGAAGGGCTTCGCAGCATCGTCGCGGTGGGCTCGAGACGCCAGTAGGACACCGCGTAGGAGTCGGGTCGCTTGGCCACCCTGACGGTCTGGGTCTGGAAAGACAGTCCCCAGGGGATGTTGCCCAGGTCGGCCGAGATCATCGGATATGGAGCGGCCAGGTTGGGCTCGTCGAGCAGGTTGCGATCGAATGACATGGCGAAAGGCTTCTTGGGGACATCGGTCGCGAGCCCGGTGGGTCCGGGGACTGAGGGGTTCCTGGAAAGGGCCAGCTGGCGTTCACGCTCAGGGATCCACACGCCTTGGTCGGACTCGTAAAAGGCGCTGACGGCGACGCGTAGCGGGGGTGGCGAGGGGTCGGCGGTCTTGTACTGCAGCAGCGGAGCCGTGCTTGGACTGCTGAGGTCCGCAGCCAGGTTGAGGCTCAGCGAGAAGCCGACCGTGCCGGGGCCACTGCTATTGGGTGACGACTGACGGCCGAGACCGGACACCAGGAAGGTCGGTGGAAGCTGGGGCAGTACGACGGGCACGGCCACCGCGGCGACCAGTGCCGCAGCACCCAGCATCCGCGCTCTCGAGGCGTATGCGTACACACCTTGGGAGTCGGGGCTCTGCGGCGCTGGCGTGCGAGCCACCGACACGGTGGTACCCCACCGGCGCAGGAAGGTGCTTCCAGCCCTGGCGACCAGGATGAGCCACATGGAGCCAGCCGCGACGAAGAAGATGACGGGAAGTGCGGAACCGCTGTTGGCGGCTGCAGCAAGGAACGCGGTCAGCAGCGGCAGACCGGCCAGCGGGGGGGAGCGGCGGGTGACGGCAAGGTAGTCCACTGCCAGGGCGATCAGGCCAAGGGCGCAACCCACGACGAAGATCAGCCCCGGTGTTGAAGGTGCCGGCGCGGCATACGACCGCACGGTGACCAGGGCCTCGCGAACGAGCCTGCCCGCGACGCCCAGCGTCTCGAAGGTTGGCAGACCGTGCCAGAGACGACCCCGGCCATAGATCGCGCTGGCGGCAAGGACGGAGCACACCAGCTGCACTATCAGGACCTGCCAGCCACGCAGGGACAGCGACCTGGCGATGACGCCGCTGATGGCGATCGTGGCGAGCAGCAGCACTGTTCCGCGAAGCCAGGTCGGCTCAGCCAGCAGGGTCGAGACCGGCCACGCAGCGGTCAGGGTGGCGATCGCGGCCAGTGTCGCGTCGACGCCTTGGCCGGCCGGGCCCTTCATCGCCCGGGCCCGACCATCGCTGCGGCGCGTGCGGACACGATGTTCCATGCTTGGGCGACCGTCATGCCTGAGCCCACAACGCACGTGCTCCATCCGGCGGCGGCGACCAGGCCTGCCAGCGCCAGTGCCTGGTCCGTGGGCGCCCCAGGACGACCGCCGCCAAAGCTGGCGGAGTCGAGCAGGAACAGCAGACCGCTTCCCCCCGGCTGGCGCAGGGCCGCGATCCGTCGCAGCACGGCTTCGTCGTGGTCTGTGACCATGGCGATCACCAGGCCACCGGCGGCGGTCAGCGGATGCGCCGAATGGAGCACCTCTTCGAACTGCTGGGCAACGCCCAGCTGGGCCACGGCCAGCGAGGCCAGCGCGTTGTCGATCTCGACGGTCCGGGTGGCCTCGCCCGTGGCTGTGGTCTCGCTGCTCACCAGGTGAAGTGCGTAGCTGTGCTCGGACAGGTGCGCGGCGATGGAGGCAGCGGCTGTGACCGTCCATTCGAAGGACCCCAGAGTGCCTGAGCCCCGGTGCCCGTCCGCGCGGGAGTCCATCACGATGACGGCGCGCCGCCGTGCGGGGCGGTCCTCCTGGCGCACCATCAGCTCGGAGCGATGGGCCGTGGCCGGCCAGTGGATGCGGCGCAGATCATCGCCGTCGCGGAAGCTTCGGATGGCGACGTCGTCCTCGCCGTGCAGTGCGACCATGTGCGGGATGGCGCCTTCCGCGCCGATGCCGTCCCCCCGGTGCCGCCCACTGCCGAGGACTTCGATGCGGGGCAGGACCAGCACGTCGGTGGAGCCGGGCAGCGATACGGCGATTGTGGCCAGCCCGAACGGGTCCCGCACGCGCAGCATCAGGGGCCCGAGCCGGTGACGTCCGCGGACGTGGGAACGGATCTGGTAGTCCACCTCGCGGATGTCACCCGGCTCCATGGGTGGCAGGACGAAACGTGGTCGATCGCCCAGCGCGTGGTCCACCCGTTCCTCGGCCAGCTGCAGGTGGGTGCGTTTGCCGGAGGTGTTCTGGAGGACGACCTGGACGCTGGCGGTCTGGTCGACGACGAGCCGGGCCGGGTGAACGGTGCGGGTGACCACGACGCTGCTGTCTCTGCGCCTGGCGTTCAGGCCGGCGAGCAGCGGCAATGCGGCGAGGAGCACTCCGACCCGGGTGATGTCGGTGAACCCGAGCAGGAGGCCGCCGAACAGCAAGGTCAGGCCGGCTGCCACGAAGGCATGGCCGCGGGTGGTGAGTACGTCTCGGATGCGGGTCAATGACGTGGTCCGTTCTCTGTCTGTTATGCCGTTCCGCCTGTATGCCGTTCCGCCCGTAAGCCGTTCCGCCCGTAAGCCGTTCCGCCCGTAAGCCGTTCCGCCCGTATGCCGCTCAGCGCGCCGACGACGGAACCGGGACTCGTCGGACGATCTCGTGCAGGACGTCTGCGCTGGTGCGTCGGGCCACCTGGGTCTCACCGGTGGTGATCATCCGGTGGGCCAGCACGGGCTCGACCAGCGCCTGCACATCGTCGGGCAGGACGTGGTCGCGTCCAGCGAGGGCGGCATACGCCCGGGACGCGCGCAGGAGGTGCAGACTGGCGCGGGGGGAAGCGCCCAGGCGCAGGGCCGGCGTGGCGCGCGTTGCGTTCGCAAGGTCGACGACATACTGCTTGATGGCCGGGCTGCTGTGCAGCGTCCGCACGATCTCGATGAGCTTGGCGATGGTGTGGCCGTTGGTCACCGGTGCCATCTCCAGGAGGGGGAACGCGCCTCCGTGGCTTTCCAGCATCGCGACCTCGGCTGCGGTGGAGGGATAGCCCATCGAGATGCGCGCCATGAAGCGGTCGCGCTGGGCCTCGGGCAGGGGGTAGGTGCCCTCCATCTCGATCGGGTTCTGCGTGGCCATCACGATGAATGGTTTGCGCAGTTCGTAGGTCTCCCCGTCGACCGTGACCTGGCCCTCCTCCATGCATTCCAGCAGCGCCGACTGCGTTTTCGGGGAGGCGCGGTTGATCTCGTCACCGACGACGACGTTGGCAAAGATCGCGCCCGGCCGGAACTCGAAGTCGCGCAGGTCCTGGTTGAACACGCTGACCCCGGTGATGTCGCTGGGCAACAGGTCGGGCGTGAACTGCACCCGGCGCACTGAGCAGTCGATGGACTTGGCCAGAGCCTTGGCCAGCATGGTCTTGCCGACGCCGGGGACGTCTTCGATCAGCAGATGTCCCTCGGCGAGCAGGACGGTGATCGCCGTGTCGATGACGTCGGGCTTGCCTTCGATGACAGTCGCCATGGCGAGGCGGATCCTGGTGGTCACCTCGGTCACGAGCTCGAGGCCGGCCGGATCGATTCTGGATTCCCGCATGACCTGATCCTGCACGAATCCGTCGTGTGGGCTGCCGATCGCGCTCACGGTGCCTCCCCGTCTTTACTCGATCTTCCCCCACTTCGCTCGATCCGTCACCGGGCCTGCGAGGACCGATCTTGCGGTGCGTTTGGCTTCTCCGTCGGGTCATGGCCGCTGCGCCATCGGGTGATGGCCGCTCCACCATCGGGTCATGGCGTTGACCTGTGCAAACAGGCCGCCAAGACACCAGGACATTGCTCAGATTGCCTACAATGTGGTGCAAAGTGGAGTAACGTGGAGGTTGGTGGAGAGCAGTGATTGTCAGTGACCGGAGACGAGTCATCGAATGGGGAGGAGGCGCGCCGTGTTCCTTGGCACGCACACCCCCCGACTCGACGATAAGGGTCGCCTCTTCCTGCCGGCCAAGTTTCGTGACCGGCTGGCCAGTGGCCTGGTCGTTACCCGGGGTCAGGAGCGGTGCCTCTACGTCTTCCCGATGGACGAGTTCGTCCGAGTGGCAGAGACCATGCGCAACGCACCGGTCACGAGCAAGGCCGTTCGTGACTACCTGCGCGTGTTCCTGTCCGGTGCCTCGGATGAGATCCCCGATAAGCAAGGCAGGGTGACCGTTCCGGCGACGTTGCGCGAGTACGCCGGGCTCACCAGGGACTGCACTGTCATCGGCGCAGGATCGCGCGTCGAGCTGTGGGACACGACCGCGTGGAACACCTACCTCGCCAGCACCGAGCAAGCCTTTGCCGACCAGGCCGAGGAGGTGATTCCCGGCCTCCTGTGATGTGCGCAGCGGTGACCAGCCGGCCCCTGAGGTCAGGTCTCCACCCGCTTCGCGTCCCGACCTCACTTCCCCGATGTCGGGCCGCACCCACTTGAAGCGGTTGGAGACCTGAAACCAGGGACCGGACCAGCGCGACAGAACCTCAATGACACGAACCTCAATGACACGAACCTCAATGACACGAACCTCAATGACACGAACCTCAACGATCCAGGAAATGCAAGACCGTTACCAGACACCAGAGAAAGACGCACCGATGATCGTTCGCGGGACAGCCGAGGATCGCCACATCCCTGTCCTGCGCGATCGCATCGTCGAGCTGCTCGCACCCGCACTGCAGGAGACGGGCGCGGTCATGGTGGACGCCACCGTGGGGATGGGCGGGCACAGCGAGGCGATCCTCGAGCGATGCCCGGGCGCCCGCGTCGTGGGCATCGACCGTGACCTTGAGGCCTTGAGCCTGGCTGGGGATCGCCTGGCGCGCTTTGGTGACCGGTTCACTGCCGTGCACGCCGTGTATGACGAGCTTCCGCAGATCCTGACCGACCTTGGCCTCACTGGGTTATCTGCACGTGCATCGGTGTCCGCGGTGCTGCTCGACCTCGGAGTGTCCTCGCTGCAGCTCGATGAGGAGGAGCGCGGGTTCGCCTACCGGCACGATGCCCCGCTGGACATGCGGATGGACCAAGGCAGCGGAGTCACCGCAGCCCACGTCCTCAACACGTATGACCAAGCCGATCTCGAGCGCATCCTGCGCGAGTACGGCGAAGAGAGATTCGCCAAGCGCGTGGCCTCGGCCGTCGTGCGCGAGCGGGCCCGGCAACCCTTCACCAGCTCGGCACGGCTGGTCGAGCTCCTTCGCTCGGCGATTCCTGCCGCTTCGCAGAAGAGCGGTGGACACCCGGCCAAACGCACCTTCCAAGCGTTGCGGATAGAGGTCAACGGCGAGCTCGAAGCTCTCAAGGCCGTGCTTCCGGCAGCGGTCGACGCACTAGCCGTGGGCGGCCGCATCGCGGTCCTGAGCTACCACTCCCTGGAGGACCGACTCGCCAAGCAGGTGCTGGCCGCAGGTGCTCACGGCGGCACCCCGGTCGGCCTGCCGGTCGAGCTCCCCGAGCTCGCGGCATACCTGCGCCTGCTCACCCGTGGAGCCGAGGAACCCGGTGCTGCAGAGATCAACGCCAACCCCCGCGCAGCATCGGCCCGGTTGCGGGCAGCGGAACGAACCAGGGTCTCGAAAGGACACCTCGCATGAGCCAGATGACCTCCACGGCAAGAGTTGGCGCACGGGCCCTCCAAAGGCCGACCACAACGACGCCCCGACTGCGCGTGGTCACCGGCGCGCCCCCACGGCGTTCCGGCGCCGCCTTCGGCATCATCTGCGCAACTCTGCTGGCTTCCGGACTGATCGGGCTGCTACTGCTCAACACGGCTCTGGCCCAGGGCTCCTTCACCCTGCACGACCTGCGGGTCACCTCCGACCAGCTGACCGATGCTCAGGATGCTCTCGAGCAGTCCCTGGAGGTCGCGCAGTCACCAGCCAACCTTGCGTCGAGGGCGGCAAGCATGGGAATGGTGCCCGCGCAGTCTGCAGCCTTCCTCCGGCTCTCCGACGGGAGGGTGCTCGGCGTGGCGACCCCGGCCCGATCGGGTCCTGCCTTTACCGTGGTTCGGACGACATCGACGCCGCCGGCCAGGCCGGTAGCCAAGCCAGCAACTTCGCCGGCCAAGCCAGCAACCAAACCAGCAACTTCGCCGGCCAAGCCAGTAGCCAACCCGATGACTACGCCGGCCAAGCCAGCAACGATTGAAGCAACGAAGCCAGCAACGAAGGTGGCCAAGCCAGCAACGAGGTCGGCCAAGCCAACAAAGAGGTGAGCACGTGACGCAGACCCGAGGCCGGGGACCGGGCGATGCCCGCCCCACCCGACCTTCGGCATCTGGCGCCGCCACAGGCAGGCCGGATCGTCATGGTTCGTCCAAGGCGGCGGCCCGTCCTGCCCGGACGTCCTCTGCCTCGGTGCCGCGCCAGCCGATATCCCGCCAGCCGACACCCCGCAAACCAGCACCCCGCAAGACAACACCAGCATCCCGCACACCAGCACCCCGCAAGTCTCCAGCCACCAAGCCAACCGGCAGCGGTTCTCCCCGTCTGCCGGGCGGCCCGCCATCGCGGCCGGCTCGCATCGGTGTCGTCCACCCCGAACGCCGCGTTCGAGCCCTGATGCTGGCGGGGCTTTTCGTCCTCAGTCTCTTCGGCGCACAGCTGTTCCGGTTGCAGGCCCTTGACTCCTCGACCATGGCCAGCGCGGCGCTCAAGAGCCGCCTGAACATCGTGACGGTGCCGGCCCTTCGTGGTGACATCAAGGCATCCAACGGAGCGGTCCTGGCCACCAGCATCGAGCGTCGCAACATCACGGCGGACCAGACTGCCGTGCCGACGTACAAGAAGAAGGTCAACGGCGTCCGTCAGACGGTCGGTGTTGCGGGGGCGGCTGCCGACCTCGCACCGATACTGGGCAAGTCCGAGGCCGAGCTGTCCACGACACTGACCGGCGCTCGGAAGTTCGTGTATGTCGCCAAGGACACCCCCCTGCTGGCCTGGCGCAAGATTCGGGCCCTGGGGATCCCGGGAATCTTCAGCGAGCCGACCTCCACGCGTTCCTACCCGACCTCCGCTACGGCGGCCTCACTGGTGGGCTGGGTGGGCAAGGACGGGTCTCCCGGTGGCGGTCTCGAGCTGTTGTTGAACAAGAAGCTGGAGGGAAAGCCGGGCGAGTCGACCTACGAACAGTCAAGGGACGGCCGCATCATTCCCACCGCAGAGCAGCAGATCATTCCCGCCATTCCCGGCCTTGACGTTCGGTTGACGATCGACAGCGATCTGCAGTGGTACGCCCAGAACGCCATTGCCCACAAGGTCAACGAGACGCTCGCGCTCTCAGGAACTGTCGTGGTCATGAACGTCAAGACTGGTCGGCTCGCAGCGGTCGCGTCCTATCCGACGTTCGACCCCAACAACATCGGCAAGGCCGGCGGCAACCTCCAGAACAACGCCTTCGAGGAGGCGTTCGAACCAGGATCGATAGCTAAGGTCATGACGGCGGCCGCGGCCCTCCAGGAGGGCGTTGCGACGCCGGCGACTCCCGTGGTGGTTCCCAACCGGCTGCCCCGTGCCGGCCAGTCGTTCAAGGACTCCCATGAGCACGGCATCGAGAAGCTCACGTTCGCCGGCGTGATCGCCCAGTCGAGCAACATCGGCACCATGATGGTCGGTGAGAAGATCCCGCCCGCCACCCTAGAGAGGTATTTCCGCGGATTCGGCGTCGGTCAGCCGTCCGGCATCCAGTTCCCGGGCGAGACACCGGGCATCTTCGCCAGGTCCCAGGACTGGAGCGGCTCCCAGCGCTACACCGTGATGTACGGCCAGGGTCTGGCAGTCAACGCCATCCAGTCCGCCGGAGTCTTCCAGACCATCGCCAACGGGGGACTGCGCGTGCCTCCGACCCTGGTGGCCGGTGCCGAGAACGCTGACGGCACGTTCGAGCAGACGCCGCCCACCGCCCCGGTCCGGGTCATCTCCAAGCCGGTTGCCACCACGCTCAGCCAGATGCTCGAGTTCGTCGTCGGCGACGGCGGCACCGCCCGGCAGGCAAAGGTCCCTGGCTACCGCGTCGCAGGCAAGACCGGCACAGCCGACCGCGTTGGCGCCAATGGTCGCTACTCGGGCAAGACCGCGTCCTTCATCGGTTTCGCCCCTGCCGACAACCCGCAGTTCGTCGTCGCTGTGATCCTTCAGAACCCGATCCGCGGATACTTCGGGGGATCGACGGCTGGCCCGGTTTTCAAGGACGTGATGACGTATGCGCTCCAGGAGTTCAAGATTCCGCCGACTGGCACACCGCCGCCGGTCATGAAGCTCAAGATCGAGGATGCTCCGGCCTCCGCGGACAGGGCAGAGACGGCCTTGAAGGCGGAGTCGGGTCTCCAGCGCCAGACCACCGCGAGGTAACGTCACGTTCGTGGTAAACCCGTGAACGCGGATCCGCGTCCCCGATCCTCCCGCGCCATCAGTCTGCAGTCAGTGGCTGAGTGTGCGGGTGTGTCGGCGACGTCCCACGGCACGGACGGCACGGACGGCACAGATGGCATCATCGACCCTCGCGTCGTCGTGACCGGGGTGACCCTGGACTCGCGCGCCATCCGGCCGGGTGACCTGTATGCGGCCCTTCCGGGGGCCAATGTGCACGGCGCCCGCTTCGTTGCCGCCGCCGTCGGCCTTGGTGCGGTTGCCGTGCTGACCGACCCGGCGGGCGCCGCCCTGCTCGCGCCGAACGAGATCACCGTGCCGGTACTGGTGGTTCCAGAGCCTCGGGCCGCCCTCGGCGACGTTGCGGCACTGGTCTACGGCGGCGCCAGCCAAGCGATGACCATGCTGGGGATCACCGGCACCAACGGCAAGACGACGACGGCATACCTGCTCGACTCGGCCCTGCGCGCCCTCGGGCGGGTGACGGGGCTGATCGGCACGGTCGAGACGCGCATTGGCGAGGACCGCATCAAGAGCGTCCGGACCACGCCTGAGTCCGCGGACCTGCATGCCTTGTTCGCCGTGATGCTCGAGAGCGGTGTGGACACCTGCACCATGGAGGTGTCCAGCCATGCGCTGACCCTGCACCGCGTCGATGGCGTGCGTTATGACGTGATCGCCTTTACTAACCTGTCCCAGGACCACCTCGACTTCCACGGGTCGATGGAGGACTACTACCTGGCCAAGGCATCGCTGTTCACCCCCGCGAGGGCGGTCCGCGCCGTGGTGTGCGTCGACGACGAATGGGGCCAGCGCCTCGCTCGGGAGTCCGGGGTGCCCGTGGTCTCGATCTCGTCGCGTCAGGACGTCCTGGCTGACTGGCAGATCCAGACCTGCGGGTCGGACGAGTCTGCCTTCGAGCTCGTCGGTGAGGGTCGTCGACTGTCCCTGCGGTCGGCCCTTCCCGGAGACTTCAACCGGGTCAACACCGGGGTGGCTGCTCTCGTGCTCCTGGCAGCGGGCTACCCGATCGACGCCATCGAGGCGGCCCTTGCCGCCGATCCTCACGTGCCCGGCCGGATGGAGAGAGTATTGGTGGAGCGCGTCAGCTCCATCACCGCAACCGACCAGAGCCGTATGCCGCTGGCTGTCGTCGACTTCGCGCACACCCCGGGCGCGGTGGCTGCAGCCCTGAAAGCATTACGACACGAAACTTCTGGGTCGCTGATCGTTGTGCTGGGCGCCGGGGGCGACCGAGATCCGGGCAAACGAGCGGCCATGGGCGCAGCGGCTGCAGCACACGCGGACCTCGTCGTGGTGACCGATGACAACCCCCGATCCGAGGACCCAGCGAGCATCCGTGCGGCGGTCCTGGAGGGAGCGGTCGCACAGGAGCGACTGGCCCGGCGGCCAACCGGGCGCCTCCGTGAGATCGGCGACCGCGCAGCAGCCATTCGCGAAGCCGTCGCCCAGGCCAGCGTGGGCGACACTGTCGTGGTCCTGGGCAAGGGTCACGAGAGCGGACAGGAGATTGCCGGAGTGGTCCACCCCTTCGACGACCGAACAGAGTTGAGAGCAGCCTTGACGGAGCACACGGCATCCATGGAGCGCGCAGCAGCCATGGAGCGCGCAGCAGCCAAAGAGCACCCTGTAGCCAAGGAGAACCCTGTCGGCCAGGCCGCGACTGACGCCAACCGTGACGAGGCGCGGTGATTGCCCTCAGGCTAAGTGAGATCGCCCGGATCACCGGTGGCCAGATTCACGCGGCAGACGACGTGGGATCAGATCCTGTCGTGGACGGACCGGTGGTCGCCGACTCACGGGAAGCAACCGACGGCAGTCTCTACGTCGCAAGGATCGGCGAGGCCCTGGACGGTCATCAGTTCGTCGCTGCGGCCCGCGCCCAGGGCGCCGTCGCCGCGCTCACCTCGCGGCCGGTCAATGACCTGCCGTGCGTCGTGGTCCAGGACGTGCAGGCGGCGTTCGTCTCGCTCGCCCACGCACTGTTGGAACGCAACCCCAAGGCTGTGGTCATCGGCGTCACTGGATCCTCGGGCAAGACCAGCACCAAGGACCTGCTGTTGTCGGTCCTGCAACGGCACGGTGAGACGGTTGCCAACGTCGGTTCCCTGAACTCCCCGGTCGGCGTCCCGCTCACCGTCTGCCGGATCACTCCCACCACGGCATACCTCGTCCTCGAGATGGGATCCCGGGGGATCGGGCACATCGACTACCTCACCCGGATAGCGCCGCCCCAGATCGGGGTCGTCCTCAACGTCGGCACCGCCCACATGGGTGAGTTCGGCTCACGTGCGGCCGTCGGCACGGCTAAGGCCGAGCTCGTGCAGGCCTTGCCCGAGGCGGGATTCGCCGTCCTGAACGCGGACGACCCGATCGTGTGGGGGATGGCGAGCCTGACCAGGGCACACGTCATACCGGTGGGGGAGTCGGCCCGGGCAACCGTTCGGGCGCTCGACATCACTCTCGACCCGCAGGGCAGGGCGTCCTTCACCCTCGTCACCGATCAGGGCACCGCCCGGGTTGTTCTCGGGTTCCACGGAGAGCATCACGTCGGCAACGCCCTCGCGGTCGCGGCCGTCGCACTGACCGTGGGCATGCCGTTGCACGATGTGGTCACGGCGCTGGGGGATGCGCGCCCGCTGAGCCGATGGCGGATGGAGGTCCATGAGCGGGCCGATGGTGTCACGATCGTCAATGACGCCTACAACGCCAATCCGGACTCGATGCGCGCCGCGCTCAAGGCTCTGGCGGCGATGGGCCAGGGCCGGCGGACCTGGGCCGTGCTGGGCGAGATGCGTGAGCTGGGGCCCGTCTCCATCACCGAGCACGATGCGCTGGGTCGACTTGCCGTGCGCCTGAACGTCTCGCGTCTGGTCGCCGTGGGGGAGGGGACCCAGCCGATCGACAGTGGCGCCCGTCACGAGGGCGCGAGCGGCGCACAGTCGACCTGGGTCCCGGACACCGACGCCGCGTACGAGCTGCTTGGGCACCGCCTGGCCCCGGGTGATGTCGTGTTGGTCAAGTCCAGCCGTGACGCCGGGCTACGGTGGCTGGGAGATCGTCTCCTTGACAACACCAGGTCGGAGGTTCCTTCGTGAAGGCAGTGCTGCTGGCCGCGGCGGTCTCGCTGGTGCTGTCCTTGCTCGGAACCCCGCTTTTCATCAAGTTTCTCGTCCGCCGGGGGTACGGCCAGTTCATCCGCGACGACGGGCCGACCTCGCACCACACCAAGCGTGGCACTCCCACCATGGGTGGTGCGCTCATCATCGGGGCCTCGCTGCTGGCCTACGGTGCAGCCCACCTGTTCACCCTGACACCGGTGACGGTCAGCGGGATCCTGGTGCTCTTCCTCATGGCGGGGCTGGGGCTCGTGGGCTTCCTCGATGACTACATCAAGATCTCAAAACAGCGCAGTCTCGGGTTGCGTACCAAGCAGAAGCTGGGTGGGCAGACCCTGGTGGCGGTGATCTTCGCCGTCCTCGCGCTGCAGTTCCCCAATAACCGGTTCCGCACTCCCGCGGTGCCATTCGTGTCCTTCGTCCGCGACACGAACGTCAACTTCGCCTTCGCTGGCACATTGATCGGACTGATCCTGTTCGTGCTCTGGGCCAACCTGATGATCGCCGGCACCAGCAACGGCGTGAATCTCACCGACGGCCTGGACGGACTGGCGACGGGCACGAGCGTGATGGTGTTCGCCTCCTACGTCCTGATCGCCATCTGGCAGTTCAACCAGAACTGCCAGAGCAACCCGGGCGTCAAGTGCTACGAGGTCCGGGACCCGCACGACCTGGCCGTGGTGGCTGCCGCCCTCATGGGCTCCTGCTTCGGATTCCTGTGGTGGAATGCCTCTCCGGCCAAGATCTTCATGGGCGACACGGGGTCGTTGGCCCTGGGCGGTGCCATGGCCGGTCTGGCGATCACCACCCGCACGGAGCTGCTCGTGGTGATTCTCGGCGGTCTGTTCGTCATCATCACGCTCTCGGTGATCATTCAGGTCGGCTCGTTCAAGATGACGGGCAAACGCGTTTTCAGGATGGCCCCGCTGCAGCACCACTTCGAGCTCGCCGGCTGGCACGAGATCACCATCGTCATCCGGTTCTGGATCGTGGCCGGGTTGTTCGTCTCACTGGGGCTGGGCCTCTTCTACGCGGAATGGGTTGTCGGAGCATCGTGAGCCAGCCGTGACGAACTCAGCGGATTTCGACCCCAGCTACGAGCCCAGCCAGGGCTCGCGCAACCTCACTCACCGCGACGCCGACTGGTCGGGGCTGCACATCCTGGTCACCGGCCTCGGCGTGAGCGGGTTCGCGGCCGCCGACGCGCTCTCGGACCGTGGTGCCATCGTCAGCGCGGTCAGTGCCGACGCCACCCCGGCCATCGGCGAACGCGCCCGGATCCTGGAGATCCTGGACGTCGACGTCCGGCTCGGCCCCGAGCACCTGCTTGACGTGCCCCAGGACACGGAGCTCGTCGTGACCTCACCAGGCTTCCGCCCCGACCACCCCCTGCTGCTTGCGGCGGCCGACCGCGGCATACCGGTCTGGGGCGAGGTTGAGCTCGCGTGGCGGATGCGCGCGCAGTCCGGTGCTGCGCCCTGGATCACGATCACCGGCACCAACGGAAAGACGACGACGGTCAACATGCTCGCGTCGATCCTGCGCGCCGCCGGGCTGCGCGCGACGAGCGCGGGCAACGTGGGCACGCCGCTGCTCGAGGCTGTTCTGCACCCCGATCCGTATGACGTGCTGGCCGTCGAGCTGTCCAGCTACCAGCTGTACTGGCAACGGTCGGTGGCCCCTGTCGCGTCAGCCTGTCTCAACCTCGCACCCGACCACGTCGACTGGCACGGGTCCCTCGAGCAGTACCGCCTGGCTAAGGCCAAGGTCTACGCGGGCACCGAGCTCGCCTGCGTCTACAACGTCCAGGACCCGGCAACCGAGCAGATGGTCAGGGATGCCGACGTCGTCGAGGGCTGTCGTGCCATCGGTTTCACTCTTGGCGTTCCGGGCCCGTCCATGATCGGGCTAGTAGACGAAGTGCTGGCCGACCGGGCGTTCGTCGAGCAGCGCAGGACCTCAGCCGCCGAGCTGGCCACTCTCGCAGACCTCCGGGGAGACTCGCCGTCGGTGGCACCGCACAATGTGGCCAATGCCCTGGCGGCCGCGGCACTGGCACGTGCCTACGGTGTCGGACCCCTTTCAGTGCGCGACGGTCTGCGCGCTTTCGTCCCCGACGCGCACCGGATCGCCGACGTCGCAACGGTTGACGGCGTGCGCTTCATTGACGACTCCAAGGCCACGAACACCCACGCTGCCGCAGCCTCCCTGGTCGCGTTTGACCACGTCGTGTGGATCGCCGGGGGCCTTCTCAAGGGGGCTGACGTCGACGCGCTGGTGCAGTCGGTTGCTGATCGGCTACGCGGCGTTGTTCTGATCGGGGCCGACCGTGAGCAGATCGCCCGGGCGCTGGTGCGACACGCACCAGATGTCCCCGTGGTCGACGTGCCCGACACGGACACTGGAGTCATGGACGTCGTGGTGGCTCGTGCCGGTGACCTGGCTCAGCCCGGTGACGTGGTCCTGCTCGCACCTGCCGCAGCCTCCATGGACATGTTCACTGACTATGGCGCGCGGGGCGATGCATTCGCCGAGGCGGTGCACCGCCATGCGAGCCGACACGAAGGGCCTACGGAGTCGTGACCACCACATCGAGGCGGCCCGACTCGTCAGTCGCCTCGGGAGCCACGCGTCCGACGTCGGCATCGGCTGGTTCGTCCACCTGGGCTAGGGCCATGCCGTGGTTGGCGCACCTCGAGTCCCCGGTCACGACGTACTACCTGCTGCTTTCGGCGACCGCGATGCTCGTCATCATCGGCCTGGTCATGGTGCTCTCCGCCTCCAGCGTGACGTCCTACAAGGACACCAACTCGTCCTACACGATCTTCCTCAACCAGCTGCAGTTCGCGGTCGTTGGCGTCGTCGGCGCCTTCGTGGCCAACCGACTCCCGCTGAAGATCTGGAAGCGGGTGTCCGTGCCACTACTGGCGGGCACCATGGTCCTTCAAGCGTTGGTTTTCGTGCCTGGCCTGGGCGTCTCGGTCAACGGCAACCGCAACTGGATCCACATCGCGGGTCAGCAGGTTCAGCCTTCTGAGTTCGCCAAGGTCGCTCTGGTCCTGTTCGGTGCCACGGTGTTGGCCAAGAAACGGCGCAAGCTGGGCAAGTTCATGCACGTGGCGGTGCCTCTGGTGTTCCCGGCCGGCGCTCTGCTGCTGCTGCTCGTGCTCGGCGGTGGCGACCTCGGCACCGGTTTGGTGCTCCTGGCCATCATCTCCGGGATGCTCTTCGCCGCCGGTGTCCCGGCGCGGATGTTCCTCGTGGCGGGGGCAAGCGCGGCAGCGCTGGCCACGGCCTTGGCAATGACCAGCACTAACCGGATGGGCCGCATCCACACGTGGCTGGTTGGGTGCACCGACCCCAACAAGTGCTTTCAGACGATCCATGGCCAGTACGCCCTCGCCGACGGGGGTTGGTGGGGAGTTGGCCTCGGCGCCAGCCGGGAGAAGTGGTCGTGGTTACCCGCGGCGCACAACGACTTCATCTTTGCCATCATCGGTGAGGAGCTGGGCCTGCCGGGCACATTGGTGATCATCGGGCTCTTCGGGTTGCTGGCCTTCGCGTGCTACCGACTTGTCCTGCGCAGCGACGACTTCTTCGTCCGGGTTGCCACGGCGGGGGTGATGGTCTGGATCCTCACCCAAGCCGTCATCAACATTGGCGGGGTGATCGGGCTGCTGCCGGTCATCGGCATTCCGCTGCCCCTGGTCTCCAGTGGTGGGTCGGCCTTGATGGCAACGCTGTTCGCCTTGGGGATGTTGCTGTCGTTTGCCCGCAACGAGCACGGGTGTCGCGAGGCCCTCGCGGCCCGGCCGAGCGTGGTGCGCCGCTCGCTCGCGGTCATGCCGATGCGCCGGGGTCGCAGATCATGAGCGTCCGCCCGGGGCTGTCCTCCGTGCTCCTGGCCGGTGGCGGCTCGGCTGGTCACGTGTCGCCGCTGTTGGCCCTCGCGGACTGCCTGCGCCGCCGGGACCCCGACATACGCGTGACGGCCCTGGGCACCGAGAAGGGTCTCGAACAGCGGTTGGTTCCTGCCCGCGGTTACGACCTGCGGACCATTCCCAAGGTGGCCTTCCCGCGTCGGCCCGGTGGTCCGCTCGTCCGCCTGCCCGGCGCGCTCATGGCCGCCGTCGATGCGGCCGGTGCAGCCATGGACGAGACGTCGCCCGATGTCGTGGTTGGCTTCGGCGGCTACGTGTCGACGCCGGCCTATCTGGCCGCACGAAAACGCAAGATCCCCGTCGTCGTCCACGAACAGAACGCCCGACCGGGTCTGGCCAACCGCCTGGGTGCCTGGATGACGCCTTGGGTCGCAACGACATTCGCCTCCACGCCTTTGCGACACGCCACCGTCATCGGTATGCCGTTGCGCCGCGAGATCGCGCTGCTGGACCGGGCGGCGAGCCGCGCGCAGGCGTTGGCGCACTTCGGGCTCGACGACCACCGTCCGACGCTGCTGGTCACCGGGGGGTCCCTGGGCGCGCAGCGGCTGAACGCGGCCTTCGCGCTGCGAGTCGACGAGCTGCGCGCTCGCGGGATACAGGTGCTGCACATCAGTGGACTTGGCAAGGAGTTCGTGCACGACTCGAGCGTGGTCGGGCCGCCATATGTCGTTGCTGCCTATGTCGATCGGATGGACCTGGCCTATGCCGCAGCCGACCTCGTGGTGGCCCGTGCCGGTGCTAACACGGTCTGCGAGCTGACGGCGGTCGGGCTGCCCGCGGTCTACGTGCCGTTGCCGATCGGCAACGGCGAGCAGCGGTTCAATGCCACCGATGTCGTCGCTGCCGGTGGCGGCGTCCTGGTCGACGACTCACACCTGACACCCCAGTGGATCGACCGGGCCCTGGTGCCGTTGCTGACCGATAAGCGCCGGATCGACGCGATGGCGGGTGCCGCGGCCACCATCGGGAAGCGTGAGGCGGACGAGCTGCTGGCCGACCTGGTTGCCCTTGCTGCGGACTCGCGAGGTGCCCGATGAGGTCCACGGCATCCGGGGACCAACAACCAGTCTCGTCCTCGTCGTCACCCAGCCAAGATGCCAACGGGCCGACCGGGCGTTTCGACTTCACCACCGAGGTTCCGGCCGCCAGCAGTCTTGGCTCGGTCCACTTCATCGCCATCGGTGGCGCAGGAATGTCCGGTGTTGCCCGCGTGATGTTGGCGCGGGGACTCACGGTCAGCGGGTCCGACGCCAAGGAGTCCCTCGTTCTCGCGGCCCTGGTCGCGGAGGGAGCGCAGGTCCACATAGGCCACGACACCAGCTATCTCGGCGACGCCGACACCGTCGTCATCTCCTCAGCCATCCGTGAGGACAACGTCGAGCTGAGAGAGGCCCGCTCGCGCGGGCTCCTCGTGCTGCACCGATCGCAGGCTCTGGCATCGGTGATGCAGGGGAGCCGCCGGGTCGCGGTCGCTGGCGCCAACGGCAAGACCACGACGACGTCGATGCTGGTGGTCGCACTGCAGAACTGTGGAGTCGACCCGTCGTTCGCCGTCGGAGGAGAGCTCGCCAGGCACGGCACCAACGCTCACCACGGCACTGGTGACATCTTCGTGGCCGAAGCCGATGAGAGCGACGGGTCGTTTCTCGTCTATCGGCCCGAGGTTGCCATCGTCACCAACGTGCAGCCAGACCACCTCGACTTCTACGGCACCTTCGAGGCGGTGCAGGCCGCCTATGCCACGTTCGCCGCGACCGTCGCGCCGGACGGTCTGCTGGTGACCTGCGTGGACGACCAGGGATCCCGCGACCTGGTCGAAGTGGCCAGGGCGGCAGGAACCCGGGTGATCACCTATGGCCTGGCGGCGGATGCCGATGTGCGGCTCACCGACCTGGGTGGTGCCGGGCTGCACGCGCACGCGCAGCTGATCCGGACCGGCGGTGGAGGCGGGGAAGGCGGAGTCCGCAGCGTTGTGGTGGGCCGCCTCGACATCGGCATGCCGGGTCGACACAACCTGCTCAACGCGACGGCAGCGTTCGTGGCCGCCACCGAGGGACTGGGGCAAGATCCGGCTAGGGTCCTGCAGGGACTTGCCGGCTTCACCGGCACGCGCCGCCGGTTCGAGCCCAAGGGCGAGGTGGCCGGTGTTTGGGTTGTGGACGACTACGCCCACAACCCCGGCAAGGTGGCGGCCGTGGTCGAGACGGCCTTGGTCCTGGCCGCACCCGGACGACTGATCGTGGTGTTCCAGCCCCATCTCTACTCGCGGACGCGCGACTTCGCAGCAGAGCTCGCCACTGCGCTGTCGCCGGCGGACGTCGTCATTGTCATGGATGTGTACGCCGCCCGGGAGGACCCTATGCCTGGGGTGAGCGGAGAACTGATCACCGACCGACTTTCTGACCTGGCACGGGCTCCCGTCGGCGACTCCCAACATCCTGAGGGTGAGAGCGTGCGCTTCGTGCCGTCCTGGTCGGATGTCGCCCCTCTGGTGGCGCGGATCGCCAGGGCCGGCGATCTGGTCCTGACCGTCGGGGCAGGAGACGTCACCATGATCGGCCCCGAGATCCTGCTTCTGCTGGGTGGTCGACCGGATGCGACGGCAGCCGATGCTGGACAGGAAGGACTCGTGTGAGATCACGCGCAGGCGCAGGCGGCGGTGCGCGTGGAGGGTCGGCTCGGCGCCCCTTGGGCCTGCCGTCCTCACGGGCCAGGTTTGCCGCTCGTGCAGCCCAGGTTCGTCGTCGGCCCTGGTTGTTGGCGGTCTTGTTGGCTGGCGCGCTCTCCCTGCTGGCAGGGGGAGTGTGGTTGGTGGAGTTCAGCCCAGCCCTGGTGGCTCACTCGGTCAGGGTCGAGGGAGTGCCGCCGGGGGAGGTTCCCAACATCATGAACCTGGCCGCCGTCCCCATCGGCACGCCATTGGCGAGGGTCGACACCCTTGCGATCGCCCGAAGGGTGATTGGCACGCCAAGTCTGGCGGAGGTCACGGTGAGCCGCTCCTGGCCGAGCACGGTTGTCATCTCGGCGAGCCGCCGGGTTCCCGTTCTCGCGGTAAAGGACCCTCAAGGTCAAGTACAGGTTGTGGATTCTCAGGGTGTTGCCTATGCGACCGTGAGTGCGCCACCCAAGGGCGTGCCGCTGATCAACACTGTCGAGAACCCGTCGAGCAAGGAGTCCATGCGCGCAGCCATGGTCGTTCTGCAGGCGCTCTCTTCGGTCCAGCGCGGCCGTGTCACCCATGTCACCGTCTCGGGAGCGAACATGGTCACGCTCAAGCTGGATGCCGTCACCGTGGTGTGGGGAGGCGCGTCCGAACCTGAACTGAAGGTCAAGGTGATGACGGCTCTTTTGAGGCAGAAGGGCCTCGGGACGATCGACGTCAGCGCACCGCGCACCCCGGTTATCAGATGAGCTATCCGACACGCCGCACGCAGGGTTGATCGGGGTGGTCTCAGGCAATACGGTCAGCGTGGGCAGAGTTGAAACTAGCATAACCCTCTAGTTTACATCGAGATTTAAACGATGCGTGCGACCGCGCATACGATGCCTGCACCACCCGCCAACGACTCAACCAGAACGTATCAAGGAGAGGCCAACCGACGTGGCAGCACCGCAGAACTACCTAGCCGTTATCAAGGTCGTCGGCATTGGCGGAGGCGGTGTCAATGCGATCAACCGGATGATCGAAGTCGGTCTCAAGGGCGTGGAGTTCATCGCCATCAACACCGACGCCCAAGCCCTTCTGATGAGCGACGCCGATGTCAAGCTGGACGTGGGCCGTGAGCTGACCCGAGGTCTCGGCGCCGGCGCGGATCCCGAGGTGGGCAAGAAGGCCGCCGAGGACCACGCCGAGGAGATCGAGGAAGTGCTCAAGGGCGCTGACATGGTCTTCGTGACGGCCGGAGAGGGTGGTGGCACCGGCACTGGTGGCGCACCCGTCATTGCCAAGATCGCCAAGTCGATCGGGGCGCTCACCATCGGTGTGGTCACCCGGCCCTTCACCTTTGAGGGACGCCGTCGCGCCAACCAGGCCGAGACCGGTATCGCCAGCCTGCGCGAAGAGGTCGACACCCTCATCATCATCCCGAACGACCGGCTGCTCTCGATCAGCGACCGCGCGGTCAGCATGCTCGATGCCTTCCGCAGCGCCGACCAGGTCCTGCTCTCCGGTGTTCAGGGCATCACGGACCTGATCACCACACCCGGCCTGATCAACCTCGACTTCGCCGACGTCAAGGCCGTGATGCAAGGGGCGGGCTCCGCCCTCATGGGCATCGGTTCGGCTCGTGGCGAGGACAGGGCCGTCCAGGCTGCCGAGCTGGCGATCTCCTCGCCGTTGCTTGAGGCCAGCATCGACGGTGCGCACGGCGTGCTGCTGTCGATTCAGGGTGGTTCCGACCTCGGGCTGTTCGAGATCAACGAGGCCGCACGTCTGGTGCAGGAAGCCGCTCACCCCGAGGCGAACATCATCTTCGGTACCGTTATCGATGATGCTCTTGGTGATGAGGTTCGGGTGACGGTCATCGCCGCAGGCTTCGATGGTGGCGGTCCGGTTCGTCGCAATGACGATCGTGCCCTGGGCCAGGTCGCCGGTTCTACCCAGCGCCCCACCGCGGCGGCCCTCCCGCCGCAGCAGCCTCGCGTTGTTCAGCCCTCCCAGCAGTTCCAGCCGGCACAGCAGGCTCAGCCGCAGAGCCGCCCGGTCCAGGTGCCCGTCGGCGGTCAGACACAGGCCGCGCAGGCTCCTGCGGACGACGGCCGCGCGCCGTCTCCTCAGGCTCCGCGCCAGCAGCCGCAGGAACCGGTGGCAGGCACACGGCCGCCGCGCACGGTCACCTTCGACGACAATGACGACCTGGATGTGCCCGATTTCTTGAAGTGACGATTTCTTGAAGTGACCATGGTCTGAAATGACGTCTGAAGTGACGTCTGAAATGACATCTACCTGAAATGACATCCGCCCTGGGCGGTCGGCCTTCGGGCCGGCCGCTTCTGCATGCGCACGGCAATGACCTTGTCGTTGAGAATGTTCTCGTCGTTGAGCCGGCCCTGCGTCGCTCCGATGACGGGCTCGGCTAGCGTGGCCTGCGTGTTTCATTGGCGTGAGCAGGTCCCGGCGATCGGTGGTCGCGGAGTCGACTGGGGATTCACCTCGACGAGAGGTGGATCGAGCGTGGGGGAGTTTGCCAGCTTCAACCTTGGCGGACACGTCGGGGATGATCCGGGCACGGTCGAGTCCAACCGCAGGCTGGTGGCCGGCGCCCTTGGTGTGGGGCGAGATCATCTCTTGTTCATGAACCAGCGTCACGGCTGCGACGTTGCTGTTGTGGACGGGCCGTGGGTGGGGGAAACCCCTGCGGTGGACAGTCTTGTGACGACCTCGACCAACCTTGCGCTGGCGGTTCTTGTCGCTGACTGCACCCCTGTCCTGTTGGTCGACCGCGTCGCCGGCGTCGCCGCAGCGATGCATGCCGGGCGGCCCGGGATGATGTCGGGCATCGTCGGGCGCACGGTCGACGCCATGGCTGACCTGGGTGCTTCATCGATCAGCGCGGCGGTCGGACCGTCGGTGTGCGGGCGCTGCTACGAGGTGCCCGAGGCGATGAGGGCGCAGGCCGCCGAGATCAGCCCCGTTGCGGCTGTCACCTCTTGGCAAGGGACTCCGGCGATTGACGTCGCTGCCGCCGTGGTCGACCAGCTGCGGGCCAGATCCGTTGCGGTGCAATGGATCGCGGGCTGCAGTCGAGAGTCCGAAGAGTTGTTCTCCTATCGTCGCCAGCACCGTACGGGTCGATTCGCCGGGGTGGTCCGGTTGCTGCCTGCCCACGCGGAAGAGGAACACCACAGCGAAGAAGAACAGCACGCCGAAGAAGAACAGCACGCCGACGAGGAACACCACACCCAGGGACGCGTATGACGTCCGCCCACGATGCGGTGGCGCGGCGCGAGGACCTGTCCGTCAATCTCCAGCATGTCCGGGAGCGCATCGGTGCGGCCTGCAGGGCGGCAGGCCGCCCGCGCCATGACGTTCAGCTGATCGTGGTCACGAAGTTCTTTCCGGGCGCGGACATCGAGGCGCTCTGCGAGCTCGGCGTGACCGACATCGGGGAGAGCCGTGATCAGGAGGCCTCGGCCAAGATCGCCGATCTGCCGCCCGAGGTCCGTGCGCGCCTTCATGTCCATTTCATCGGTCAGCTGCAGTCCAACAAGGCAGGTTCGCTGGCGGGCTATGCCGACACCGTCCATTCGATCGACCGGGACAAGCTGGTCTGGTCTCTCGACCGCGCTGCCGAGGCTGTGGGCCGGGACATCGGGGTGCTCGTTCAAGTACGTCTGGGCGGAGGCTCAGCCGCCCAAGGGCGCGGCGGCATACCGCTTGACGGCGTTGCTGAGCTCGCGAACAGCGTTGCTTTGGCACAACATCTCAGACTTCGAGGACTCATGGCCGTGGCTCCGTTGGGAGCCGATCCCGTCGAGGCTTTCGCGCTGCTGGCAGACGTGGCGCGCGACGTACGCGCCGATCACCCGGGGGCCACCTGGATCTCTGCCGGGATGAGCGCCGATCTGGAGGCCGCTGTGGCGAATGGCGCGACACACCTGCGTGTCGGTAGCGCAATCCTCGGTTCGCGCCCGCCCCCTGGGTAGCTTTGGATTGAACACTTTCGTCGAATAACGCAGCATTCGACGACATGCACAACGCGCTAAGACATGCACCACTCGATGACATGCACCACTCGATGACATGCGGAACGTTTGTTAAGGAGCTCGCGATGGCTGGGGCACTGCGCAAGACCATGGTGTACCTCGGACTGGCAGAGGAGGACGAGCGCTACGACGGCTACGAGACGTACGACGAGTACGACGAGTCGGCTGCCCGAACTGAGGCTCCCGCTCGTCAAGAACGACCGTCTGCGGTGACGCCGCTGCCTCAGCGCACGCCTGTGGCCCGAGTCGTGCGGGACGTCGAGGTCGGTGCCCTCAACCGCATCACGACGATTCACCCGCGCACCTACAACGAAGCCAAGAACATCGGTGAGAGCTTTCGCGACGGCACCCCGGTGATCATGAACCTCACCGATCTGGACGACGCAGACGCCAAGCGCCTCGTGGACTTCGCAGCGGGGCTGGTGTTCGGTCTGCACGGTTCCATCGAGCGGGTCACAAGCAAGGTCTTCCTCTTGTCGCCGGCTCATGTCGAGGTCACGGCCAGCGAGTCCGAGGCGCCCAAGGCTGCCGCGCGCGGCTTCTTCAACCAGAGCTGATCGGCACACCGTCCCCACCCGGTTGCCCAAGCCTCAGCAAACACAGTCATGCTAGATGTCGTGATCTCCGCCCTGGTGTTCGTTCTGAACCTGTTCTTTGCTGCCCTGATCTGCCGCCTCATCCTGGACTGGATCCAGGTTCTGGCCAGGGAATGGCGGCCTCGCGGACCCATCCTGTTTCTTGCTGAAGTTGTCTACACCGTCACTGACCCGCCGCTGAGATTTCTGCGACGGCTGATCCCGCCGCTGTCGCTGGGGGGAATTCGGCTTGATCTGGCTTTTCTGGTTCTGATTCTGGTTGTCTCCTTGACGCAGGGTCTCCTACAGTCAATTGGTACCTAACTGACCTCAGACCCGGACCCGCCCTCCTGACCCCCCTTCGGCCCGCTATACGGTAGTGCGGCCCCTGACCGGATCGACCGAGGTGACTACATGGCGTTCATGCCCGAGGATGTCCTCAACAAGAATTTCACCGCGACCCAGTTCCGTCGTGGCTACGACGAGCAGGAGGTCGACGACTTCCTGGACGAGATCGTCCTCGAACTGCGTCGTCTGAGCAGTGACAACGACGATCTCAGCGCTCAGCTCAAGGAGTGCCAAGAGAGCAAGGGTGTCATCCCATCTGATGCCCAGGACAAGATCGTCGCCGCCAGGGTGTCTGCCGAGGAGGCGGAGCAGGACGCCGCCGCCCGCATTGCCAAGGCGATGGCGGATGCCGAGCAGGCGGAGGCACAGGTGGCCGAGCGGGTAAGGGCAGCCAAGGAAGCCGCGGACGAGATTGCCAGGACCTCGTTTGCCGTCCCTGCGGCTGCCAAGGACGAAGCGAGAGGCGCGTCCGAGTCCGGCGGTGCTGGCGTGGGCTCGGCGGCTGGAGTGCTCGCTCTCGCGCAGAAGCTGCACGAGGAGTACGTGTCGGAGGGCCAGAACACTCGCGAGCGTCTCATCAGGGAGGGGCAGTCACACCACGACACGGCTGTTGGTGAGGCCTCGGCGAAGAAGGAAGAGCTTCTCTCGACCGGTCAGGCCAGGTACGACGAGCTCTTGTCCACCGGCGAGGCCAAGCACGACGCGCTTATCGCCGAGGCCACATCGCAGCACGACCAGATGATCACCGAGGCGCGCGAGCGCGCCACCGGAATGGTTGCCGAGGCCCAGGAAAAGAGGGCCGAGGTGCTTCAAGGGCTGGGGCGCGAACGTAACTTGCTGCAGAAGAAGGTCGACGAGCTCCGAACCTTCGAGCGCGACTACCGCGCCCGTCTGAAGTCCTACCTCGAGGGTCAGCTGCACGAGCTGGAGGTGACCGCAGCCGAGGAGCCGGCTGAAGGCGAAGGTGACGGCAAGAACCCGGACCAGAGGTCGGGCGATGGCCAGAACGGTGGCGCCAAGAACGGTGGCGGCAAGAACGGTGCCGGCAACAACGGTGCCGGCAAGAACGAGGACGGGTAGGAGCAGGCTCGGGAACAGCACGACGGCTGCTTGCCATCTGCTACCGGTAGCCGAGGCGGGGCGTGGACCATGACGGTCACGCCCCGCTGTTGCGTGATGGGGACTCTTGCCTGATGGGGACTCTTGCGTGATCGGGACTCCTGCGTGAAGGGGACTCTGCTGGTGCCCGCCTTTTTTGGGGGTCATAGAGGGACTAACCAACCCCAGGGCGGCGTTTCTCCATTGAGTCCTGTGCAGGATGGCCTTATCCTCACGCCACCTGTCCACGCTTTTGGGGACGACGAAAGCCACCTTGAAGGGGGCGATCATGGCTGTGAAGAAGGCGACGTCCGCGACGAAGGCCGCAGCGACCAAGAAGGCGACCGCGACGAAGGCCACAGCGACCAAGAAGGCGACCGCGACGAAGGCCACAGCGACCAAGAATGGAGCGAGGGCCGCGACGAAGGCCACAGCGACCAAGAATGGGGCACGGGCCGCGACGAAGGCGAAGGCGACGAAGGCCACCGCGACGACATCGTCCTTGCAGGCACCCACGCCCAGCACCTCCAGCACCTCCAGCACCTCCACTGCCCGGCCGCAGCGTCTGCGGGTCCGCGAAAACGAGACGCCTTGGACGGTAAAGGAGCTCACGGCGGTCCGTGCAGCGCTCGAAGCTGACATCGCCCGCCTGCACAACGAGATCTCGGCGGCCGAGTTCGACCTGGCCGGTCTCATGCGCGACGCCGGTGACGGGGCAGGTGATGACCAGGCAGACGCCGGCACCAAGACCTTCGAGCGTGAGCAGGAGATCTCGTTGGCCAACAACGCCCGCGAGATGTTCGAGCAGAGCCGGCGTGCGCTCGGGCGGATCGTCGACGGCAGCTATGGTGTCTGTGAGTCCTGCGGTGGACCGATCGGCAAGAATCGCCTTCTGGCCTTCCCGCGTGCGACGCTATGCATGACATGCAAGTCCAAGCAGGAGCGTCGCTAATTCCTCCACCAGTCACGAACCAGACCACGACCGCGCAACGGACATCACGACGACTGCTATTCCTCGCTTTGGTCGCCGTGGCTGCGCCGGTCTACGTCGCCGACCAGCTGACAAAGGCATGGGCCTCCGCCAACCTCCTGCCGGATCAGCCGCGCGACCTGATCGGATCGGTGCTTCGGCTCAACTTGACCCACAACGCCGGCGCTGCCTTCTCGATCGGCACCGGAGCGACCTGGATCCTGACCGCCATCGCCTGTTCCGTTGTCCTGTTCGTCGTGTTCACCGCCCGACGCCTGGGCAGCCGAGGCTGGGCGGTGGCGCTGGGGCTGTTGCTCGGGGGCTCTGTGGGCAACCTCACCGACCGCATGCTCCGGGCTCCTGGACCTGGCCGCGGACGCGTTGTGGACTTCTTGCAGCTGCCGCAATGGCCCATCTTCAACATCGCCGACTCGGCAATCGTCAGCGCGGCACTCCTGATCGGTGTGCTGGCCTTCCGCCGCGTCAGTGTCGACGGAACCCGCATGTCCGGCCATACGGCCAAGCACGAGAAGGCCAAGCACGAGAACGCCAAGCACGAGAACGCCAAACACGAGAACGCCAAGCACCAGCCCCCCAAGGCTGAGTCCCCCAAGCGCGTGACAGGAACACCTCACGATGCCTGATGTCCGTTCGCTGTATGTGCCGGATGGTCTCGAAGGAGAACGCGTCGACGCGGCCCTCGCGCGCCTGTTTGGTCTGTCCCGCACCAAGGCGGCCGACCTGGCTACTGCCGGTGCCGTGACCGTCGACCAGCGCCTCGTGGGCAAGTCAGATCGGGTATGCGCGGGTGCCTGGCTCGAGGTGTCGCTGCCAGACTCGCCCGCCTCAACCAGGCTCGCCGTGATCGCGGACCCGGTGCCGGGGATGACCGTGATCCACGACGACGACGATCTGGTGGTCGTCGACAAGCCCGTCGGCGTTGCCGCCCATCCCAGCGTCGGCTGGACCGGACCCACGGTGATCGGCGGACTGGCTGCGGCCGGCTATCGCATCTCGACATCGGGTGCGGAGGAGCGCCGCGGCGTCGTGCACCGCCTCGATGTGGGCACCAGTGGCCTGATGGTGGTCGCCAAGAGCGAGCACGCCTACACGGTGCTCAAACGGGCGTTCAAGGAACGCACCGTCGACAAGACCTACCACGCGCTCGTCCAGGGCCTGCCCGATCCGCTGCAGGGCACCATCGACGCTCCGATCGGCCGTCACCCCAACCACGACTACAAGTTCGCGGTGACAGCCAGTGGCAAGGCGAGCATCACTCACTATGAGGTCATCGAGGCCTTCCGGTCAGCGTCGCTGGTGGAGGTTCACCTCGAGACCGGGCGCACCCACCAGATCCGGGTGCACTTCTCCGCCCTGCGCCATCCCTGCGTCGGGGACCTGACCTACGGGGCGGACCCGGTGCTGGCCAAGAAGCTCGGCCTTGAACGTCAGTGGCTTCACGCGGTCGGGCTCGGGTTCCAACACCCCAGCAGCGGGGAGCGGGTCGACTTCCGCAGCGCTTACCCGCAGGATCTGCAGGCCGCCCTGGACCGCATCAGCGGCTAGCCGACCGCACCCAGCATGGTCCCGCGCGGCGACGGCACGGCATACAAGGAGTGTCCCTCGCCCCGCATAGACTCTGTGTCAATGACTCAGTTGCCCTCTCCCGCATCGGGTTCACCCGACAAGAGCTTCGTCCACCTGCACGTACACACCGAGTACTCCATGCTCGATGGTGCCGCCCGGATCGACGAGCTGTTCGAGACCGCGGCTCAGATGGGTATGCCGGCCCTGGCCACGACGGACCACGGTTACGTCTTCGGAGCCTATGAGTTCTGGTCCAAGGCCAAGAAGTACGGCATCAAGCCGATCATCGGCGTCGAGGCCTACCTCACCCCGGGTACTCACCGCACCGACAAGACCCGGGTCAAGTTCGGGGCCGGCGGTCGAGATGACGTCTCCGGCTCGGGCGCATACACCCACATGACGTTGCTGGCGCGTACCACGGAGGGGATGCATAACCTCTTCCGGATGAGCTCGCTGGCCTCGATGGAGGGCTACTACTTCAAGCCGCGGATCGACCGCGAGCTGCTTCAGACCTATGGTCAGGGCCTGATCGGCACCACGGGCTGTGCCGGTGGCGAGATCCAGACGCGGCTGCGCCAGGGTCAGTACCGCGAGGCGGTTGAGGCGGCCGCGGAGTTCCGGGACATCTTCGGTGCGGAGAACTTCTACTGCGAGGTCATGGACCACGGCATCGACATCGAGCGCCAGACCATGAAGGACCTGCTGCGCCTGTCCGAGGACCTCGGCCTTCCGCTGCTCGCGACCAACGACCTGCACTACACCAAGGCCGCTGACGCCCAGGCCCACGCGGCGCTGCTCTGCGTGCAGTCCGGCTCGACCCTGATGGACCCGAACCGGTTCAAGTTCGATGCCGACGAGTTCTATCTCAAGAGCCCCGAGCAGATGCGTCACCTGTGGCGGGAGCTGCCCGAGGCGTGCGACAACACGCTGCGGATTGCCGAACGGTGCGACGTCAGCTTCACCGAGGGCGAGGGCGCCTACATGCCCCGCTTCCCGTGCCCGCAGGGCGAGAACGAGACCTCCTGGTTCATCAAGGAGGTGGAGCGCGGGCTGCACGTGCGCTACCCGGCCGGGGTCCCGGACGCGGTGCGCAAGCAGGCGGCATACGAGACCGAGGTGATCGTCTCCAAGGGTTATCCAGGCTACTTCCTCGTTGTCGCCGACTTCATCGGCTGGGCCAAGAAGAACGGCATCCGGGTCGGCCCGGGTCGAGGTTCGGGCGCGGGATCCATGTGCGCCTTCGTCATGGAGATCACCGACCTCGACCCGCTGCAGCACGGTCTGATCTTCGAGCGCTTCCTCAACCCCGAGCGCGCCTCGATGCCCGACTTCGATATCGACTTCGACGAGCGACGCCGCGGTGAGGTGATCCGCTACGTCACGCAGAAGTATGGCGAGGAGCGCGTCGCCCAGATCGTCACCTACGGCACTATCAAGGCCAAACAGGCGGTCAAGGACGCCTCGAGGGTGATGGGCTTTCCGTTCGCGATGGGTGAGAAGCTCACCAAGGCGATGCCGCCGGCGATCATGGGCAAGGACGTGCCCCTGTCGGGGATCTTCGATCCGCAGCACAAGCGTTATGCCGAGGCCGCGGCGTTCCGTCAGGTCCATGACGAGGACCCCCAGGCCCAGGAGGTCGTCAAGACCGCGCTAGGTCTTGAGGGCCTGAAGCGCCAGTGGGGCGTGCACGCGGCGGGCGTCATCATGTCCAGCGAGCCGCTGCTCGACCTGATCCCGATCATGCGCCGTGAGCAGGACGGCCAGATCATCACCCAGTTCGACTATCC
>DHJN01000196.1:54642-59664 GCA_002404345.1 Actinobacteria bacterium UBA4719
ACCCTGGGCGTCTTCCAGTTCGACGGTGGGCCCATGCGCGCGCTCCTGCGCCTGATGAAGCCCGACAACTTCGAGGACATCTCGGCGGTCGGTGCGCTCTACCGTCCCGGTCCGATGGGTCAGGACTCGCACACGAACTACGCGCTGCGAAAGAACAAGCTGCAGGAGATCTCCTACCCGCATGCGGACCTTGCCCAGGGGCTGGAGCCGCTGCTGGGCACGACCTACGGCCTGATCGTCTATCAGGAGCAGGTCATGGAGATCGCCCAGAAGCTGGCCGGCTACACGCTGGGCAAGGCCGACCTGTTGCGCCGCGCGATGGGCAAGAAGAAGCGCTCGGTCCTGGACGCCGAGTACGTCGGCTTCGAGGCGGGGATGGTGGCCAACGGGTTCAGCCAGGCTGCTATCAAGGCGTTGTGGGCCCATCTGGTCCCGTTCTCGGACTACGCGTTCAACAAGGCGCACAGCGCGGCATACGGCCTGGTTTCCTACTGGACTGCCTACCTGAAGGCCAACTACCCGGCCGAGTACATGGCCGCGGTGCTGACCAGCGTGCGCGACGACAAGGACAAGTCGGCGCTCTATCTCAACGAGTGCCGTCGAATGGGCATCAGGGTCCTGCCGCCGGACGTCAACGAGAGCTCGGCTAACTTCACCGCGGTCGGCACTGACATCCGGTTCGGGTTGGCAGCCATCCGCAACGTCGGCCAGAACGTGGTCGAGGCGATCGTGGCCGCGCGCCAGGAGAAGGGGCGGTTCGTTTCCTTCGAGGACTTCGTGCGCAAGTCACCGGCCGTCGTGTGCAACAAGCGCACCATCGAGTCTCTGGTCAAGGGCGGCTCCTTCGACTCGTTGCAGCACACCCGCCAGGGGCTGGTGCGGGTGCACGAGGCCTATGTCGACGCCCTGGTGGACGAGAAGAGGCAGGAGGCCATCGGTCAGGACTCGCTGTTTGCAGCCTTCGCGGACTTCGGCGGGGAGGGCGGGGACGGTGACCGGGACGGAGCTGGTCGAGATGGGTCCGGTACGTCGTTGCTGGCCATGCCCCCGATTCCGACGACCGAGTGGGACAAGGCGACGCTACTGGCCTTCGAACGAGAGATGCTTGGCCTCTACGTCTCCGATCACCCACTGTTCGGTATCGAGCACGTCCTGTCCCAGCACGCCGACACCTCGATCGCGGCCCTGACCGGTGACGACAGCAAGCCCGACGGGGCCAATGTCACCATCGCGGGGCTGATCACCGGACTGCAGATCAAGCGCACCAAGAAGGGCGACCTCTGGGCCGTCGCCACGGTGGAGGACCTCGATGGAGCCATCGAGTGCCTCTTCTTCCCCTCGGCTTACCTGACCGTCTCAACGATGCTCGGCCATGACGTCGTGTGCGTGGTGCGCGGGCGCCTGAACCGCCGCGATGAGACGCCGACGATCTTCGCCCAGGAACTGACCCTGCCCGACATCAAGGAGGGGCCGCGGGGGCCCGTGGTGGTGACCCTGCCGTTGGCCAGGGCCACCAACGGCGTGGCGGAGCGGATCAAGAGGGTGCTGGGTGAGCACCCTGGTGGTACCGAGGTCCACGTCAAGCTCACCCAGCCCGGGCGCTCGGTGCTCATGCGGCTCGACGACTCGCTGAGGGTAACGGCATCTCCGGCCTTGTTCGGTGACCTGAAGGCGCTGCTCGGCCCCGCCTGCCTGACCTGAGTGTCCCGCTGCTTCACCCTGACCTTCCCAAGCTGGCCGCTGCGTTCCCGACGGTGCGCAGTGTGCGGGAGGTGCTCCGGGTGGACTGCTGGGCAGCGCTACACGACGACAGTTCGGGTGGTCGGCTACCGTGCCGGTTGTGAACACCGCCAAGCCTGTCGCCAAACACGTCGAGCACGTTCGTGAGCACCATGGGGACCGGGTCATCGACCCGTTCGAGTGGCTGCGCGACAAGGACGACCCGGAGGTCATTGCTCACCTCGAGGCCGAGAACGCCTATGCCGAGGCCCGGACGAGTCATCTCGAGCCGTTGCGCTCGCGGATCTTTGACGAGATCAAGTCCCGGACGCAGGAGACGGATCTGTCGGTGCCTGCGGCGTACCGGGGGTGGTGGTACTACTCGCGAACGTTCGAGGGCAAGCAGTATGCCGCCCAGTGTCGGGTTCGCCTGGTCGCGGGTCAGGTGGGTCAGGTGGGTCAGGGCCGGCCCCAGCTCGAACCAGGGGTCACGCCCGAGGGTGAACAGGTGTTGCTGGACGGAAACGCCGAGGCCCAGGGGCACGAGTTCTTCTCGCTCGGGGCGTTCGAGGTGAGTCCGGACGGGCGCCGGATCGCCTATGCCGTCGATGTTGAGGGTGACGAGCGTTTTGCCTTGCGGGTCAAGGACATCGAGACCGGTGCCTTGATCGACGACGCGGTCACGGAGATCGGCTATGGCGCCGTGTGGTCGCTGGACGGGCAGCACCTTTTTTACACCAGGATGGATGAGTCGTGGCGTCCTCATCAGGTCTGGCGTCACGAGGTCGGCACGGACGGGGACAGTGATGTTCTGGTGTTCGAGGAGCCAGACGAGCGGTTCTGGATGGGGATCGGGTCCTCGCGCGACGACGCCTGGGTCATCATCGCGGTGGGGTCCAAGCTGACCTCCGAGGTGTTGTTGCTCGACGCCGCGGCGCCCCTGGACGCCCCCCGCGTGGTGGCGCCTCGTCGCGACGGCGTCGAGTACGACGTCGAGCCGGCGGGGGACCGTCTGCTGATCGTGCACAACGCGAACCACGCCGACTTCGAGCTGGCGCAGGCTCCGCTGGACGCCCGGAGCCACGAGCAGTGGTCGTCGCTGGCCGAGTCCGTGGTCGGGGAGCGCCTGCTTGGGGTCGAGGCGTTCTCCGCCCATGCCGTGGTATCGCTACGGCGCGATGGGCTGACGGCCTTGAGAGTGATTCCTCGCGACCCGTCGGCCGTTTCCGGATTCGGTCCCCCGGATGACCTCGTCTTCGACGAGCCTTTGTACTGCGTTGGTACGGGCAACAACCCGGAGTACGAGACGTCGGCGTTGCAGGTCGTGTTCGAGTCGATGGTCACTCCCAAGACCATCTCGGACTATGACTTCGTGACCGGCGAGTACACCTTGCTCAAGGCCCAGCCGGTGCTTGGCGGCTACGACCCGGCCGACTACGAGCAGCATCGCGAGTGGGCCACTGCCGCGGACGGGACGCAGGTGCCGATCTCGCTCATCCATCGCCGGGACGTGACCGCGGACGGCACAGCCCCGGGGCTGATCTATGGGTACGGCGCCTACGAGATCTGCATCGACCCGTACTTCTCCGTAGCCCGCCTGTCCCTGCTGGACCGGGGATTCGTCTATGCCATCGCCCATGTTCGCGGAGGCGGGGAGATGGGCCGCCAGTGGTACGACTCCGGCAAGATGGAGCACAAGACCACCACCTTCACCGACTTCATCGCGTGCGCCGACCATCTGGTCAGCTCCGGCTGGGTGGCGACGGATCGCCTTGTCGCAGAGGGTGGTTCGGCCGGTGGCCTGCTCATGGGCGCGGTCGCGAACCTGGCGCCCGGACGATTCAGGGCGATCCATGCGGCGGTGCCGTTCGTCGACGCGCTCACCACGATCCTCGACCCGTCGCTGCCCCTGACCGTGCCGGAATGGGAGGAGTGGGGCGACCCCCTTCACCACGCGGACGTCTACCGGAACATGAAGGGCTACACGCCCTACGAGAACATTGCGGCCGTTGACTATCCGGCCATCCTGGCGACCACGAGCCTCAACGACACCCGCGTCTACTTCGTCGAGCCCGCCAAGTGGGTGGCCCGGCTGCGCGAGACCGTGACGAGCGATCCGGTGCAGAGACCGATCCTGTTCAAGATCGAGATGGTGGCGGGCCACGGCGGCAAGAGCGGCCGGTATGACGCGTGGACGCAGTACGCCTGGGAGCTCGCCTTCCTGATGGACCAGGTCGGCGTCAGCTGACCCCGGGATTGGAGGCCCGTGGTTCGCCATGGGCTACCTGGTCGCCGCTTGCCTTGGCGCCCGCTGCGCCCTGAGGCGCCCCGACTGCCGGCTCACGAGTAAGACGCCACTGGTTCCCGCCGACGAGCGCCCAAATCTTTAGCGGCACAATGAGGATGTGCATTTAGCAGTCGTCGATGGGCTTGTGGCTGATCAAGAGGCTGCCGTCTACGTTTGGCGCGCCGGTCATCCCCGGTTATGGCCACGTGTCCATGGTCTTCGTCCACCCCGACATGTGGGGACGGGGTGTCGGCCGCGGTCTGTTGCAGGGACTGCACGAGCGTGCGTTGGCAAAGGGCTGGCGCCGTACAACTCTGGGGACCCGCACGTCGAACCAGCGCGCTCACCGCCTGTATGAAGGCCAGGGATACCGAGCGTCTGGGGCACGAGACCACGCTTGGAGATGGTGACGTCATTTTCCAGTTGGAGCGTCACGCAAACTGACGTCAGGCGAAGGTAAACGGGCCTGTGGTTCTTGTTCGTCCTTTTGGCCCGGTGATCCTCGCCTCCACGCCGCTTCACGATCCAACCTCCGCGGTACATAACGTTTTGCTGTCATATGGCTTGCCCACCACGGTCAGCGGCAGAAGGGAACGGCGAAAGCCAGCAGGGGCCACCAACTGCGCTCAACTGGTGGGTAAGTGTGACGGCGTGAAGTTGGCCGCCGATCCAAGGCTGACAGCCTGACGGATCCCTCAGTCGCCCGGCCTAGAGGCGGCCCTTTCCTTGTTGGATGGCCCAGCTAGCGATCAGCCGTGCCCTCAACAGCCATGAGAGTGCGACTTCGCAGGCAGGAGCCGGCGTGGTCAGGTGTGCCAGGTGACGTGGAATGCGGTGACTGTTGCGGTGAGGTCGTGTTGGTGGACCCAGGTGTGGTGGTGGGCGCAGAGGAGGGTGAGGTTGAGCAGGGCGGTGGGTCCGCCGTCGGCCCAGTGTCTGACGTGGTGGGCGTCGCACCATTGGGGTGGGCGGCCGCAGCCGGGGTAGGTGCACCTCTTGTCGCGGACCCACAGGGC
>DHJN01000044.1:0-477 GCA_002404345.1 Actinobacteria bacterium UBA4719
TTCGAGGTCTGGTCACGCCTCTACGGCAGCCTCAGCCCACTGGCCCGCCGGCCGGACCGGGTCTGGGTCCTGCGGTCCCCCCTGCATGGCGCCAACGCGGTGG
The DNA here is from genome assembly GCA_002404345.1 of Actinobacteria bacterium UBA4719. GTDB lineage: Bacteria > Actinomycetota > Actinomycetes > Actinomycetales > Dermatophilaceae > UBA4719. The sequence continues at coordinate 104 of DHJN01000044.1, forward strand.
CCGTGGACCGGGGCCTGCTGGCGACCGCATCCGTGATGCTGGGCAGCACGGCCGGCCACCACCCCACCCACTGCGGGTATGTCAGCGGTTCGCCCCGGGCCAGGATGGCACGGCGTATACCCGGCCTGTCCACGAGCCGGACGAGGTTGGCGTACGGGTTGACTGTGCGGGTCCAGTCGCCGAGCACCCCGCAGGACAGCGGGACCACGATCCACACCACCAGCCAGAACACGGTCGGGACAATGTTCTCGGCGACCTCATTGCTGCCCAGCAACCCGCACAGTGTGAGCAGGAACTCGAATCGGGTATTCAGGTCGTTGGAGTAATCCGCTCCACCAGTCGGTGGGATGAGCGGAGAATGAGCATTGCGGAGA
>DHJN01000044.1:546-6814 GCA_002404345.1 Actinobacteria bacterium UBA4719
GCATTGCGGAGAATGAGCATTGCCACGTGGCGGCACCAGGGGTGATGCTGAGGCTCTTCAGCAGCTGAGCCCGGGGTCAGTGCAGCCGCTGATGTATCCATCCGGCGTCCGGGAACAGAGCCTCGAGCTCGCTTGCCGTCTCCTCGAAGGTCCGGTGAACGATGCCCACAAGGCCGCCCTGCGCTGCCGCGGCAACGTTGTGCGGCATGTCGTCGATGAAGACACATTCGCCGGCCGGCAGGCCGATCCGATCGAGGCTGAGCTCGAAGATCTCACGTTCGGGCTTGCGCATGCCGACCTCCCCGGAGATGACGACGGCGTCGAACATCTCGTGCCAGTCGCGCCGGTCGTACTCGTTGCCCCATGAGTTCGACAACAGTGCGGTGCGGATCCCCGCTGCGTGTGCCCGGGTGACGAGCGAGGTCATCGAGTCCTCGTAAATCGCCAGGTCGGCGAACATCTTGCCGATCAGACCGTGCGCCTCGACCGTCGAGCCTTCATGTTCCAGCGCTGCGGACAGCAGGTGCTCGAACTCCTCGACGGCGAGCTCCCCGCGCTCCAGCCGATGGACGGGCGAGATCTCGCCGGGCAAGGGTTCGACCCACCGGCGGATGACTGCGCCGTAGTGGTTGTGGTCGACACCCGTGGCCTTGAGCCAGCTCCCGATCGCGGTGTGGATGGGCATGGTGAGGACGCCACCCCAGTCCACGATCAGTCCTTGCATCATGCGCCCTTGCGGCTACGGCAGTCGGGTGACGCGGTCAGGCCGCTGACCTCATTCGCGAGCGCCATCAGGGACTTGCGCACCTCGGAGACAGGCGCAGCCTCTGCCAGCGACTGTCCAACCAACAGCGCACCGTCCAGGCTGGCGGGGTCATCGGGGATGAACCGCAGCTCGTCAATCCCAGCGAAGCGGGTGAGGGCATCACGGATGCGCCGCTCCGGTCGTGGGCCTACGGCCGAGGCTCGCACCCTGTTGACGACGACGGTGGGCGAAGGGCTTGCGACGGTGCCCAGCTCCTGCAACCCGCGAACCAGTCGTTGCAGACCGATCGGGTCGCCCGCACCAACCGCCAGGACCTGGTCGGCAACGGCGAGCGAGGTGAGCGTGGCGGCATTACGTCGTGGGGCCAGCGTGTCATAGCTGAGCTCTTCGTCGTCCTCGAGGCTGAACCCGCAGTCGATGACGGTGAACCTCGCAAGTCGTCGCGTGAGGGTGAGCACGTGTTCGAGAGCGGCGGCGCGTAGCTCCGGCCACCTCTCCGCCTTGGGGATGCCGGTGAGCACCCGCAACCCTGCGCAGACCTCTGGCGCCAGACGGGCCAGCGCAGCGAGGTCAAGGCTGCCCTGGTCCGCCGATCGGGTTGCCGCTGCCAGACCGGGTGCCTCGTCGAGCAGGGAGAGCGACTGCGCGATGCACCCGCCATACGTGTCGGCGTCGACCAGCACCGTGGGCTGGCCCAAACGCGCAAGCTCGCTGGCGAGGTTGAGCGCAACTGTGGTTCGTCCGGGAGCACCCGCCGGGCCCCACACCGCCACGATGACGCCCAACGAGTCAGGGGCATCGGCGACCACCTGATCAGGGGCGCCGGTCCGCGCGCCGTGACGCTGCGAAGAGTCCGCGCCGTCGAGTCGGCCCTCGTCTGCCGGCCCGAGTCCTTGCGGGAGCCAACCCGCCTGCGGCCCTGGCTGGGTGTCCAGGCCATCGAGCGCCTCCTGGAGGACCTCTCCGCTGGCGTCCGCCTGGATGACCGTGGAGATCCCCAGCTGACGCAGATGCAGCTCAGCCATCTCGTCACCGGGAGGGTAGATCCCGACGACGGTCACCGAGCACTCCCGCAGATGGTCCAGCGCCGTGCGATCCAGCGAACGCAGGTCCGCCGATACCAGCGCAACCTGGGCCAGGCCCGATCCGGCGACGGCCAGCAGATCTGCCAGGTCGGGGCATCGCCGGGCGATCTGGGCGTCTGTGCCTCGCTCCAGGGTGGTCACCAGTGCACTCTCCCATCGGTCGCTGACCGCCGTGACGACGGACCGGCTCATGCGCCGGCCTTGGTGGGCGAACCCGGCACCGGGACCAACGTGATCTTGGCGCCCTGGTCGACGGCGGCGATGAGCGCCTGGACCCTGGCCTCCGGGACCATGATCTGCACGGCGATCGAGCCCGAGGCCGCACCCAGCCCACCGCCACCGGTGTCGGGCGTGCGGGCCACCGGGGCGGCCTTGATGGTCTTGACCGGCTTGCCGTACTTGTCCACAGCAGATGACCGGTCCTTGGCGTTGACCCAGACATCGACGATCGAGCCCGCTGCCAGCTGAGCGGCTCCGCCCACGTCAACCGGCACGGACACGGGCTTGAGGTCGATCCCGGTCCTCCTGCCCAGTGCGGAGGTCGGCAGCAGCTCACCGGGACGAACATCGCGAAGCGCGAAGGTGTCTGGCGCGATGTCGTGGTCAGCGGCCACGTACCCGCTGCGCTCGGCGCCGAGCTGCACATCGACGCGTTTGACGTCGCCCTGGGTCACCGGTTGACCGGGCACGAGGCTGGCCGCCGCGGCATACATGGGCACGGTGTCATCGGCTACGGCGATGACCTTGGCGCCGATGGCCATCGACAACAGCACCAGCACCACCCCGACGACCAGCCGGGTGTCGCGCCATGACGGTTTGTGCAGACGTGCTGCGGTCGGCTTGGGCAGCTCGGCCATGTCCATTCCCCTCGGTGTGCGGGTGCTCAGGTGCTCGGTGCTCAGGTGCTCGGTGCTCAGGTGCTCGGTGCTCAGGTGCTCGGTGCTCAGGTGCTCGATGCTCAGGTGCTCGATGCTCAGCTGTGGGAGTCATCATGACGCATGCCGGTCGTGCACGTCGCATCTCGTCCACAGCACACGCAAACCCATGCGCTTAACATTAAGTGGCCTGCTCTTGATGCGAAAAGGGTCATTCACATGGGTCGCACCTGTATGGTCAACAGTGAGCCAAGAACCTCATCGCGCCACTAGGAGCCGACCGCATGGCACAGCGCTTCATCCAACTGTCTGACGTCTCCGAGATCCTCGACATCTCATCGACCCAGGCGTACGCACTGGTGCGTTCCGGCGAGCTCGCCGCCATCAAGGTGGGGGGTCGTGGCCAGTGGCGGGTCGAGGCCACCGAGCTGGAGAACTACATCCAGCGGATGTATTCCGAGACCAAGACGTTCGTCGCGGCACACCCGTTCGGACTGAACGCGGGAAACCACGAGCACCCTGAGAGCACCGGGTAGACGCCTCTGGCAATGGCTCGGGTGTCCGGATTCCCTCACCCGGGACGGACGACGACGATCGCCGCGAAGGGGACCACCCGTCGCGCTACGATGTTTTCGGCGCGCCGCACCATGTCGGCCGGATGCTCACTGAGATCGAGCGCGTCGGCGCCCACCGCGTCTATCGTGCCCGTCGTCACGGAGCCGCCGATATCGGCCAGTGACACTACGGATCGGTCGCGACTGAGCCCTCGCAAGGCAAAACCCAGACCGAACCTCTTCGCGGTCGCCACGCTCGAGCCGACAGCCGCGCGGACTCCCAGCCCGTTGATCGCCACGATTGCGCCGAACGGGACCAGGCTCCCCCGGTCGCCATGGTCGTGAACCAGCAGCCAGTCCGAGCCGGCGTCGGCGACCCTGCCTGAGACCAGGACTCCGGCTGCCAGCCGGAGCTCGACGGCCAGTCCTCGATGGGCGATGAAGCGTTCGTGAAGTCCCACCTGAGCGCGCTCGCGCCGAGTGCGATCCGAGACCTCCAGATCGAGCTCGCGCTGCCCGTCGGCGTCCAGCTGTGCCTGCAGGTCATTGAACAACCGATCCCAACGCATCGCGCCTGCCCTCCGTGGTGACTGGTGTCGATCACACCCCGGCGGGCCGCCTTCTGTCCACTGAGTTCATGCCTCGAACACGACCATCGTTTGGCAAACACTGGCAAACTGCACTAACCTGCCTCGAACATCACCAACAAGGCCAAGGAGCAGGCATGCTGTCTCAGCTCAGCCCAGGAGGGGCGCGCCGCGTCGCCGCGGTCGCGCTGGCTGGCGCCAGCCTGGTGGCCGCCGCAGTGGTGGGATCCGTCTTCCTGGGCACCGCACGCGACGCCTGGACAGCAATTGCCGCCGCAGGTCCTGCTGCCCCCGCCGACGGCATACTCCTGATAGCTGGACTGGGTGGTGCGCTCCTGTCGCTCTGGCTGGGTCTGGGCCTGACGCTGTCCGCGCTGTCCGCACTCCCGGGCGCACTCGGCCAGGTCTGCCGGCGGCTGGCTGGTCGGATCGCCCCGGCCGCGGTGCGCCAGGTCGTCGCGTTCGTCCTTGGAACCTCGCTGACCGCGGCGCTGGTTCCCGGGACAGCCGTTGCCGGCATCGACCAGGAGGCGCGTCGTCCCGCAGTGGTTGCCGCGGCCGAGCACGCCATGAACGGCTTGGCCGATGCCGCACCGGACGCCTCCTTCCGCTTGGTCAGCGAAGCCGGTCACGACATGTACGACGTGGACGCAGCCCCGTCTCCCGGGTGGTTGCCGGAGCGGCCAGCGTCGCAGGCGAGGCCCGCACCCTCCATGGACAGCATCGTCGTCCATCGGGGCGACACCCTGTGGTCCATCGCGGCGCGCCATCTCAGCCCCGCCGCCCCGGCAGCCGACATCGACGCCGAGTGGCACAGATGGCTCGCCACCAACCGCGACGTCATCGGCGATGACGCCAACCTCATTCTGCCCGGGCAGCAGCTGCGCCCGCCGCCAGCACAGCCGGGGCGCTCATGAAGGTCGCCATCAGCGGTGGTGTCAACATCAGCTCTGGGGTCAGCATGCTGGACGCCACGGCCACGGTCCCACCGGGCGACACCGCAGCGGGGGCCGCTCTGGCTCGCATCCGGGTGAGGCCAATCCCGGACACCTCGCCACCGGTCATCGACTCTCGCATGGCCGTGCTGCCCAACCCCAGCCCGTTCATCCAGGGGACGCTTGCGATCAGCTTCAGCGGCGACCACGGCGCGGCTCTGGATCCCGATGACGCGCAGTACTTCGGACCCCAACGCACCTGCTCGCGCGATCTTCCCGAGCCGCAGGAGTGGGTGCGACACATGGCCCAGGCGCTGGTCGAGGTCATGTCGGGAGCTCGTCCAGCCGCGCAGGTCATCCGCTGGACCACACCCGAGGTCTATTCGGTGGTCGCTCGACGCAATGCCGTCTCGGGCCGGCGGGTGATAGTCGCCCGTCGGGCAATCGTGCGCCGGGTCAGGATCTGCGAACCGGTCGACGGCGTGGTCGAGGCGTGTGCCGTGGTCGTGGACAACGGCCGGGTCCGGGCACTGGCCATGCGGCTCGTCGGCGTCGACCGCCGTTGGGTGGTCAGCGAGCTGCAGGTCGGCTGACGCCAGTCAGCGGCGCCTGCTCTTGCTCTTCTTGCTGCCACCACGAGGGTCCGAGGCCTTGCGTGACGCCCTTGTCTCCTCGTTGACCTGGTCGCGCTCCTGAACCGAGCCGTCGTCGCTGGGCGCTGAGTAGTGCAGTCGCGCCGGAGCCGCCGGGGTGTCAAGACCCTTGGCCCGAATGGCCTTGGCTGCCACGAAACCGTCGGTTGGTACAGCCTCGACCGCGTTCTGCACATCATTGGCCGTGTCCCGCACATCGTCGGCCGTGTCCCGCACATCATTGGCATTGACCTCGGCGTTGACCTCGGCGTTGACCTCGGCGTTGACCTCGACCTCGACATTGAACAGGTAGCCGATCGACTCCTCCTTGATCGCCTCGTTCATGGCCTCGAAGAGCAGGAATCCCTCGCGCTGGTACTCCACGAGCGGGTCGCGCTGGGCCATGGCACGCAGACCGATGCCCTCCTGCAGGTAGTCCATCTCATACAGGTGCTCGCGCCACTTGCGGTCCAGCACGGACAACACGACGCGACGCTCCACCTCTCGGGCGACCTCTTCACCAAGCGCAACCTCACGCCGGTCATAGGCGTGGTGGGCGTCAGAGGTGAGCTCTTCACGGAGCAGGTCGGCGGTGATGTTGCCATGGCCACCGGCTGCCTCCTCGATGTCCGCGATGCTGATCGAGACGGGGTAGAGGGTCTTGAGAGCCGTCCAGAGCTGCTCAAGGTCCCAGTCGTCGACAAAGCCCCCGGAGGTGGCCGAGTCGACGTAGCCGGTAACGACGTCGTTGATGAAGTGACGGACCTGCTCATGCAGGTCCTCGCCCTCGAGCACGCGCAGGCGCTCGGCGTAGATGACCTCGCGCTGGCGGTT
>DHJN01000044.1:7017-7196 GCA_002404345.1 Actinobacteria bacterium UBA4719
CGCGAGACCATCTTGGACTCGATCGGGACGTCGTCCTCCATCTTGGCCGTGGTCATGAACCGGTCGACCATCGCGGCGTTGAACAGCCGCATCAGGTCATCCTGCAGCGAGAGGTAGAACCGGCTCTCGCCCGGGTCACCCTGACGGCCGGACCGTCCGCGCAGCTGGTTGTCGATCCG
>DHJN01000240.1:0-981 GCA_002404345.1 Actinobacteria bacterium UBA4719
CCGCGGGCAACCTCACCTCCCGCGCGCGACCGCTGCACCGGGGCAGGTCTCAGCAGGTCTGGCTTGTCGAGACCACTGACGACCGGGACCGCACCGTGGCACGGGGTCAGGTCCGGCTGCAGAACCTCAGGCCGTAGCCATGCCTTCAAGAACCCAAGCTCAGGGACGGCCCAGAAGCATTGCCACACCCTGACCGACACCCACGCACAGCGTGGCGATGGCGTAGTCGAGCCCCTCTTCGGCCAAAGTCTGCGCGGCGGTGAGTGCCAACCGCGCTCCACTCATCCCTAGCGGGTGACCGAGTGCGATAGCGCCTCCGTGCGGATTGACGTGCGCCGCGTCATCGTCGAGGCCGAACGCTCGTAGGACGGCGAGCGACTGGGATGCGAATGCCTCATTGAGCTCGATCGTCCCCACGTCGCTCAGCTTCACGCCGGTGCGTTGAAGCAACCGGTTCACGGCCGGAACCGGGCCGATGCCCATGACCCGGGGCTGCACGCCGGCGCTGGCCATGGAGATGATCCGCGCCATGGGCTGCAGACCGTACCGCGCAACGGCGTCCTCGGATGCAATCAGCAGCGCGGCCGCACCGTCATTGACCCCGGAGGAGTTGCCGGCGGTGATCGACCCGCCCGGGAACAGCGGCCGTAGGCCGGCCAAGCGCTGTGCCGAGGTCTCCCGCGGGTGCTCGTCGCGCGTTACGAGGACCGGCTCGCCCTTCTTCTGCGGCACCGGCACCGGCACGATCTCCCGCGCCAGACGCCCGTTTTCCTGTGCCATAGCCACTCGATCCTGCGAACGCAGCGCGAAGGCGTCCTGGTCCTCGCGGCTGATGTCGTACTCATCGGCGACGTTCTGCGCCGTCTGCGGCATACCGTCGGTGCCGTACTGCTTCTGCATCGCGGGGTTCACGAATCGCCACCCGATAGTCGAGTCGTAGATCTCCGCCGACCGCGCGTACGGTGCCTGCGCCTTGGGTTG
>DHJN01000240.1:1009-3296 GCA_002404345.1 Actinobacteria bacterium UBA4719
ACGAACGGCGCCCGGCTCATGCTCTCGACACCTCCGGCGATCAGCAGGTCGGCGTCTCCGGCGATGATCGCGCGAGCCGCGTAACCGACCGCATCGAGGCCGGAGGCGCACAGACGGTTGATCGTGATCCCCGAGACCTCCGGCTGCATTCCCGCCAACAGCGACGACATCCGCGCCACGTTGCGGTTGTCCTCGCCGGCCTGGTTGGCACAGCCGAGAACGACGTCGTCGACCCGAGCCCAGTCAACGTCCGGGTGCCGTCCGGTCAGCTCGCGGATGACGTGCGCGGCCAGGTCGTCCGGTCGGACACCGGCCAGGGCACCGCCGTACCGACCGATCGGGGTGCGCACCCCTGAGACGAGGTATGCCCAGCGAGCCCCGCTCATGCCGGGATACCTGCGATCCGGGCCCGGCCTGGCTCGGTGATCACACGGACCGGCCGTGCCTGAACATCATTGTCACACATCGGGATTCCCTTCCTGGTCAATCCTGCGCAGGCCGTGTCGGTAGCGCTTGGCGTTGTCGGCATACAGACGCACGGCCACGTCCATCCACTCCGCCTGCTTCTGGGGGTCTATGGGCTTGGCACGTGCAGGGATGCCGAGGGCCATGTGGTTGGCCGGCACCTCGAAGCCCTCGGGCACCAGTGCGTTGGCGCCGACCACGGAGCCGGCCCGCAGAACCGCACGGTTGAGCACGACGGACCCGGAGCCCACGAGGCACCAGTTCTCGACCGTGCAGCCCTCGAGGTGGGCGTTGTGACCGACCACGCAGTCGTCTCCGATCACGGTGTGCCACTCCTCGGTGGTGTGCACGATGGTGCCATCCTGGATCGACGTACGCTCACCGATGAGTATCTGCCCAAAGTCCGCCCGAAGGACCGCCCCGGGCCAGATGGAGGACTGCGCGCCGATCCGGACGTCGCCGATGACGACCGCGTCCGGATGGACGTAGGCGTCGGGGTGGACCTGCGGCCGATGGGAGCCAAGGGCATAGGTGGGCATGCTTCAGACCTCCATGCGCTGGCTCGGGCCAGCGTCGACGGCGGGCAGCCGCGGCAGACCGGCATACACGTTCCTCGCGTTACCACCCAGAACGGCGGCCGCGACATCGTCGGCCAGCAGGTCGGCCACCGCTGCGGCGTTTTTCGCGGTCCCGGGCACGCCCGGCCAGTCGGTGCCGAAGATCCATTTGCGGGCGAGTCGGCCCAGGTCGAACCCGGCGTAGTAGTCCGGCAGCCGCTTGGGCGGCAAGCCGGACAGCTCGATCCACACGGTCTCATGGGAGAGTGCCATGGATGCTGCCGTGTCATACCATCCGCCCCGGCCGCCGTGGGCCAGGACAATCTTGAGGCCTGGGAAGTCCCGAATGACCGGGAGAAGGATCTGGGGGTCGGCGTTCTCGTTGATCGAACCGGGAAAGGTGCTCGTCCCGCAGTGGATCACCACAGGCACCTGGCGCTCCTGCAGGACGTGGTATGCGGGGTACAGGGACCTGTCGTCGCAGCGGAACCCGCCGTGCACAGGGTGCAGCTTCAGGGCGGCGGCACCGAGGCCAAGCTGACGCTCCAGCTCGGCGATCGGCTGGTGTAATAGCGGGTTGAAGCCCGCCACCGGCCGAAACCTCTTCGGATTGTGCTCGACGATGGGCAGCAGGTCGTCGAAGGCCTGCGTCCCGGTCACGTTCGGGCTGTACTCGCAGATAAGCAGTGCGACGTCAACACCTTGGTCCGCGAAGAGCTCATCAAGCCGCTCCGGACATGGCACGCCGTCCTCGTCCCAGACATCCTCGAGGATCCCGTCCGGCCCGAAGTCGCGAGCCCATTGGACCCAGGCGGGGCTCAGGGTGGCCAGGTTCGGCACGTGGACGTGCGCGTCGACAAGAGGTATTCCGTCCAGCACGGTGGCACCTAACGCTCGGCCAGCACGGGGGCTCGACCCCGATGGGAAAGGTTGGAACTGTTGACTCGTGGGTCCCGTCAGGCCACTGGCACCGAGGCCGGTGGTCCGTGGAGTGTCCAGGGAACTGTGAGGGCCGAAGTGCACTGCGGCGTTGTCGACCACAGTGCCCTTCACCGAACCCTACGGCGATCACGGTGGCAATGCCGTCGTGATCCGCACTGTCGGCATCAGAGACGATGCCCGCGGTGTTTGTGCGCGGTACCCCATCCACCACCAGAGACGACCTAAGCTGCTCCATTGACCAGGCTCGAGGGCTGTTCGACCGTCGCATTGACGTTCTCGGTGACGAGTTGGCGTACCTTGAAGCGCTGGAGCTTGCCGGTGGC
>DHJN01000016.1:0-3755 GCA_002404345.1 Actinobacteria bacterium UBA4719
ACGGCGTCGGACTGGCTCCTGCTCGTGCTGCTGTGGATCACCGGCGCGACCGGGTTCTTCATCGAGGTGGCGCTCTACCTTCCGGATGCGCCCGCTTGGGGGTACTGGGTCTTCCTGTTCCACGTTGCCGTGGCCATGGAGCTCATGCTCCTGCTGCCGTTCACCAAGTTCGCCCACGCGATGTACCGGCCCGTGGCGTTGTTCTTCTACGCCCTGGCCGCAGACAAGTCGAAGCAGACCGCCTGAGCGACGCGATACTCCTGTGAGAGTGGGACCCGGAGAGATCCGGGCCCTTTCTCGTTGTGGTCGTCCGGAGCCGGTACGCCGGATCCGGACGACCCTTTTGGATTCGTAATACCCCCTAGGGTATGCTCTCACCCATGGAGCCCACCGCGACCAACGCATCCTCTTCCACCCCCACTCCCTCTGACCCTCCCTCCCCCAAGCCCTCTGTGCTCGATCGGCTGCGAGGGCTGTTCGGCGGAGCGCCGGCCGATGGCAGCCTGGGGTCGAAGATCAAGGCCGAGCGTGCCGTGGATCTGGTCCGCGGTGGCGCGAGCCTGCTGGATGTGCGGGAGACCAGCGAGTGGAAGTCCGGGCATGCACCGGGGGCCATCCACGTCGCCCTCGGCAACATTGGCCAAGCCCCTCGGCGCCTGCCAAAGGGTCGCCCCGTCGTCGTGATGTGCGCCAGCGGGATGCGTTCACGGACCGCTGCCAAGCACCTGCGCGGCCTCGGCTTCGACGCGGCGAGCCTGTCCGGCGGGATCGGGGCCTGGCAGCGCGCCGGCGGGCAGATCCGCTGATGACCGGGCCCTCCCCCCAGCCCTCCCCCACCCAGGACGCCACCAGGATTGTCATCGTCGGAGGTGTCGCCGGCGGGATGAGCGCCGCGGCCCGAGCACGACGCCTGGACGAGCAGGCCGAGATCGTCGTGCTGGAACAGGGCGACTACGTCTCTTTCGCCAACTGCGGCCTGCCCTACCACCTCTCGGGCGAGATCGCCGCCCGCGACGAGCTCATCCTGCACACCCCCGCGTCCCTGGCCGCGTCCCTGAACCTGGACGTACGCACCGGCCACCGGGTCACCGGCATCGACCGGCACGCCCAAAAGGTCACCATTGCGGCCGGGGACGACACCTACGCCCTGCCGTATGACGCACTGCTGCTGTCCCCCGGCGCGGTGGCGGTTCGCCCACCCATCACGGGTCTGGACCACCCGGCCGTGCATACCCTGCGCACCGTGCCCGACGTCGACGAGCTGCGCGACAGCGTCGAACAGCTGCTCGCCGCGCGCGGGCACAGCAGGTCAGCCCCAAGCGCCGTCGTCATCGGTGCCGGGTTCATCGGCCTCGAAGCCGTCGAAGCACTCACCGCCCGCGGCCTACTCGTCCACCTGGTCGAGCTGGCCGACCACGTCCTGCCACCTCTGGACGCCGAGCTTGCACCCCTTCTGGCCGACGAGCTCGCCGCCCACGGGGTCGACCTGCGGCTGGGCGTCTCNNCACGCAGGCCGTCACCAGGCCCGGCGGTGTCGGCGCGGTGACTGTCACGCTGTCCGACGGCGCCACCCTGGCCGCGGACCTCGTCATCGTCAACGTCGGTGTTCGACCGGCCAGCGCCCTGGCGGCCGAAGCGGGTCTGGACCTGGGTCCGACCGGCGCCATCCGGGTCGACGGCGACCAGCACACCTCCGACCCCCACATCTGGGCAGTCGGCGACGCCGTCGAAGTCACCCAAGCCATCACCGGAGCACGGATCCCGGTTCCCCTGGCCGGTCCCGCCAACCGGCAAGGCCGGCGCGCAGCCGACTCCATCTGCGGGAGACGGACCACCCCCCAAGCCCCGGTCCTGGGCACCGCCATCGTGCGGGTCTTCGACCTGACCGCCGCGACCACAGGGGCAAACCAGGCAACCCTGCGCCGGGCCGGCATCGCCCACGAGGTCGTCCACATCCACCCCAGCGACCACGCCGGCTACTACCCCGGATCCGAACAGGTCCACCTCGTGGCCAGCTTCGCCCCCGACGGCAAGCTCCTGGGAGCCCAGGGCGTCGGCCGCGCCGGCGTCGACAAACGCATCGACATCCTGGCCACCGCCATCCGGGCCGGCATGACAGCAGACGACCTCGCCGAGCTCGAGCTCGCCTACGCCCCGCCATACGGCTCCGCCAAGGACCCCGTCAATATGCTCGGATTCGTCGCCCAGAACGTCCTGGACGGCACCATGCCCCAATGGCAGGCACCAGACCTCGACCACGCCATGGCAAATACCCTGATCCTCGACGTCCGGTCACAGACCGAGTACGCCGAAGGCCACCTGCCCGGCGCCCTCAACATCCCCCACCTCGAGCTCCGAGCCCGCCTTGACGAGGTCAGCGCATCGGCACACGGGCGCACCGTCAGCGTGTACTGCGCCAGCGGTGTCCGCTCGTACCTCGCCACCCGCGTGCTACTGAGCCAGGGGTATGACGCGGCCAACCTCTCCGGCGGATGGCTCACCCTCCAAGCCGTCCACCCACAGCTCTGACACCTTCTTTCGCCACAAGGAGCCACCAGCATGTCAACGCACCGCACCCGATCTTGGTCCCGCCGGATGGCAGCCGGCGCCCTGGCCATCTCAGCAATGGCGGCGATCACCGGGATCAGCGCCTGTTCGTCCAGCGCACCCGCGAGCAGCTCGACCTCATCAGCGACCGGCCAGCACATGACCGCCAGCGACTTCTCCACCGCCATGAAGAAACCCGGCACCATCGTGCTCGACGTCCGCACCCCGACCGAGTACGCCAGCGGACACCTTCCCCAAGCGCAGAACATCGACATCGAGGCCGCCGACTTCGCCACCCGGATCGCGGCGCTCGACAAGAAAGCGACGTACGCCGTGTACTGCCACAGTGGGAACCGCTCAGGTGTCGCGATGCAGCAGATGGCTGCCGCAAACTTCAGCAATGTCTACGACCTGGCCGGCGGAATCGGCGCCTGGCAGAGCATGGGAGGGCCCATGGTGATGGGCGGCCCCTGATACCGCGGCCCGCGGCCGAACTGAACGGCTATCGGTGTGGCACCCGCATGGTGACTCGGGCGAGACGGCGGGGCAGGTCTCCTTCGGTGAAGTCGGCGACGTCGACGAGCTCGAAGCCCGTCGCGAGGCGCTCGATGAGTGGCCTGTCGAAGAAGTGGACGATGAACCCTCCATGTTCGTACATGTCATCACCGCGGGGGGTGCCGGCGCCGAAGTGGGCGTCGGCGGTGGTGCGGGCGGTGTATACAACCAGTCCACCGGGGCGCAGCACGCGGCGGAGCTCGCCGGCGAGGCGTTCGAGCTCGATGGTGGTCAGAGCCATCGAGAACAACATGTGGGAGTACGACGCGTCGAAGCTGGCGTCGGGCAGCGGTAATGGTTGGCGGATGTCGTGCTGTGCCACGCTCACCATGTCGACCAAGCCCGCTTGTTGGGCCTTTGCAGACAGGGTCTCGACGGTTCCTGCGGCGTAGTCCAGCGCGGTCACGTGCATGCCGCAGCGGCCGAGATAGAGGGTGTCGCGTCCCTGGCCGGCGCCCAGCTCGAGCACCTTCCGTTGGCCCGCAGCAGCAAATATCTCCGCGGCAGCGATCCCAGGAGCGCTGGGGTCGGTGCCGTACATGTCGGGGTGGGCGTCGAACGTAGCGGCCCAGTGCTGCTGCTGGCCGGCGAGGACCTCGGCGTCCACCGGCTGACGTTGGGTCGCTGCGGGGTCCATCGTTCTCGTTCTCCTC
>DHJN01000016.1:3873-5137 GCA_002404345.1 Actinobacteria bacterium UBA4719
CGGTTGGGTCAGTTCGATGGCCAGCGGGAAGCTTCAGCCGTCGTTGGTCCGCCACGATGTAGGTGTTCGGTGCCGCAGACGAACCACGAACACTCTGACCGGCAACCCCTAGACCGTAGGGGCATTCTCCAGTGTGACCGACACCTCGGGCGTCGTGGCCAACGTGTTGTGCACCGTGCAGTGCTTGGCAACGGCGAGCAGCGCGTCACGACGCTCGACTGGGACGCCGCCCGGGACGATGAGCCGCACGTCGATGCCGGAGACCCGGGCGGGTTTGGACCCCATCTCAAACGTGGCCTCGACTGCCAGGCCCTCCTCGGGCAGGTTGTGCCGGGCCAGGTAGCGGCGCGCGTAGAAGGCGACGCACGAGGCGAGACTCGCGATGAACAGCTCGGTCGGTGTGGGGGCCGCGTCATCGCCACCGTCCTTGACCGGCTGGTCGACAGTGATCGTGTGACCGCGGACGTTGATGTCGAACTTGTCACCGCCCCGGTGCTCGACCCGCAACGGTTGTCCCTCGGCGGCGACGCGCGCGGCCGGGCGAGCCCGGGTCGCACGGTGACCCGCCGTGGCGCGCGGCGGGCGCAGCCAGCGCAGACTCTCTGTGTCGGCGAGCAGCTCGAGTCGACGCCACCGGGCGCTGCCGGGCAGCGCCTGGCCCTGAAGGGCGTGGCTGGCGAGGCGCTCCCGGGCGCGGTCGACAGTCACCCGCAGGTCGATCTCCTCGCCCTGGTGCCAGGTGAAGCCAAGCGCCGCACTCCTTGTTCAGCTTTGTCGCGACTTCTTCCGAAAGGGCCCAGCCCAGGACTGGCAGGTCCAGCGTCTCGGCCGCCAGCAGCCCTGCCGAGGTCGCGGTCACGTGGTCGAGGTGACCGGTCTCCGCGGCGGTGTCGAAGACCAGCAGCCCGTCAGGGAAACAGGAATCGGCGGCGGCGACCACCTCGGCGACCAGGCTCGCCCGGCCCACCTCGCCCAGGGCCCCATCCGGGCAGTCAAGCATCTCGGCCCGGGTCGGGCCGAGCACGTCGGCCGCCGTGGCCAGCTCAGCCCCGCGCAGCGCGGCGAGGTCTCCGGGGGCTCCCTGCAGTTTCCACGCCTGGCCGTGTGTCAGACAGAGCACATCGACCCTGGCCCCGCCGAACACGAACGCGTCCAGGATCGCGCCGAGACCGAATGACGCGTCATCCGGGTGGGCTATCACCGCCAGCACCGATGTCCACGCCGGCGGGACTCCTACGCTCCGGCTCATCCGTGCCATGACTTC
>DHJN01000243.1:0-1997 GCA_002404345.1 Actinobacteria bacterium UBA4719
CCGCTTCCCGCCCGACCTCGTCGCCACCGGCGTCACCTTCGTCGGCCCGGTCGGCGCGGGCGAGGTTTGGGTCGCCGACTGCCTCTTCACCGTCGACCTGCGGACGACCGTCACGTCCACCGGCTGCGTCCGGTACTGCCAGCTCGGCCCTGCGGACGACCCGCAGGCCCACCCACCGGCATACCGCTCGGTCACCAGCCCGCTCCCGCCGTTCGGCGACGTCGGGCTCGACGGGTCGGGCTACTACGCGCCACTGCTCGCGAGCCCCGGCCCGCACCCCGCCGCCCCGCTGCTCATGGCGGCGAGCGACGGCGGCGAGATCGGGGCCTACCACCACGCCTGGCGCGGCCCGCTCGCCCTCCGGCTCGCCCAACGGCTGCCGGAGATGACCCCCCTGACCCTGCACACCCACCTCCTCATCGCCGAACCAGAGGACTCCACATGACCGGTGACATGACCAGCGTCCCGCTGCGGGCCAAGGACCGCTGGACGTCTGCGCGTATGCAACAGGGCCGGGTCCTGCTCGACACGGACTGGAACCTCGACCTCGACGGCCCCGCCCGGGACGCCCGCCAGCTCGCGGCCGACACCATCGGCCCGGCCGGCGTGCCCGTTGGCAGCACCGCATTCCAGGTGTCCCTCGCCGGCGGAGTCCTCAGCGTGGGCGCCGGGACCGTGTGGGTCGACGGCCTCCTCGCGCGCAACGCGGCGGACCTCTCGTATGCCGACCAGGCCCAGATCCCGCCGCTCCCGACCGCGGGCACGTGGGTCGTCTACCTCGACGTGTTCCCCGAGGAGGTCCAGGCGGCCGAGGACCCGGCCGAGCTGCTCGACCCGGCCCTCGACGGCATCGACACGACGACGCGCACCCGGGTCGGCTGGCGGGTCCGGGTCGCCCCGGCCGAGACGCCGACCTGTGGCGGCGCGACCTTCCCGGCGGCCCTGAGCACCGGCCTGCTCGACGTCGTCCGCAACGCGGCCCCCGTCAACCCCGACCCCTGCGCCCCACCGGACGACCCGCGGACCCAGCTCCCCGACGGGCTGCTGCGGATCGAGGTCCTCGACGCCGGGACCGAGGCGACGGCCCGGTTCGGCTGGTCGTACGCCAACGGCTCGGACGCGGTCGCCGCGACCGTCGCGGGCACCGCTGTCGCCCTGGCCCCATCGCGCTCGGTGACCTTCCAGCCCGGTGACCTCGTCGAGGTGAGCACCCTGGCGCGCCGTGAGGACCGGGTCGACCACGGACCGCTGTTCACCGTCGCCACGGTGACCCCGCAGGCCGGCGGCGACCTCGTCACCCTCGGTGCCGCGAGTGCGCTGACCGGGAACCCGCCCGGGACCTGCCTGCGCCGCTGGGACGGCCAGGTCGTCGGAGCCGCCGCGCCAGTGACTCTGACCCTGGCCGGGAACGACACCGGCATCGCCTTCACCGCCGGCGCCGGCACCTACGAGGTCGGCGACTGGTGGGGCGTTCGGGTCCGCGGAATCGCCGCGGACGCGGTCGAGACACTCACGGCCGCCCCGCCGGACGGCATACGGCACGCCTTTGCCTCCCTCGCCGTCGTCGACATCGGCAAGGGGGCGGTGCTCACCGACTGCCGGCCGACGTTCCCGCCGCTCACCGAGCTGGAGAACGACTGCACGTGCAGCGTGACGGCCTTCCCCGGCGACGACCTGCAGGCCAAGCTCGACCTGCTCCCCGCAACCGGGGGCGAGCTCTGCCTGGCGGCGGGCCGCTTCCCGCTCGCCCTGCCGCTGAAGGTCTCCGGGAAGCCGAGGATCGTCATCACCGGCGTCGGCCCGGCCACCGTGCTGGCCACCACCAACAGCGAGGCCGCGCTCGTCGCCACCGGCTGCGACGACATCGAGGTGACCCACCTGCGGGTCGAGACGGCCGTCCCCAAGGGCGTGGCCTCACCGCCCGGCGACCCGGGGCTCATGGGCGGCCTGTCCTTCCTCGGCGGCGACGGCATCCGCGTGCACGACGTCGAGGTGCA
>DHJN01000243.1:2066-6897 GCA_002404345.1 Actinobacteria bacterium UBA4719
GTCGGCGACCAGCAGGTGGGGATCCTCGTCGCCTCGGCCGCCTCCACGCGGATCTGTGACAACCGGGTCAGCCTGGCAGCGGCGGCGTCCGTGTTCCGGCCGAACCGGCTGGTGGCCCGGCAGCTGGGTGCGTTCGTCGCCAGCCACATCCTGGCCGCCGAGCCCCAGCCGGCCCCGGCTCCTGCTCCGGGTCCGGCTCCTGCTCCCGGTCCGGCGCCGGCACCTGCCCCGGCGCCGGCGCCTGCCGGGCCGGCCGCCGCCGGAGGTCTCGTCGGGGTCGCAACCGGCCGGGCCCGGGCGATCATCCTCGCCAACGGGGTCAACGTGTCCATCGGCGGGACCAGCCAGATCCGGCGGGTGATCAGCGACTTCGCCAAGAACACGTCGTCGACCCGGCTGGCCAGGGAACGGTCCTCGGGGGTCGCGATCGCACGCTACGTCGCCGCGAGCGCGACCGAGCCGCACCAGGCGGCGATCGGCGCGGCGAGTGCGAGCTTCCTCGCGGCGGCCGTGCGCGATGCGCGCTCGATGGCTCAGGGGATCGTCGTCGGCGGCTCCCGGGCACCGCTCGTCCGGATCGACGGCAACCTCGTCCAGGGCGCCATCGAGGGTATCCACGTCGGGCTCCAGGCGGTCGGCAAGCTCGGCCTCGTCGTCGGCCAGGCGGTGATCGCCGGCAACACAGTCGGCCTCATCGTGCCGTTCTTCTGGACCCGCCAGCGGCACGCCTACTACGTCGGCAACGTCGCGAGCCTGACGATGACCGACAACCACGCCCGCCTGGCCCGCACCGGCAGCCAGGACGGGACGCCCGTCGATGCCGTGCGGGTCTGGGGCGTCCTCGGCAACTGGGTCGAGGTCCGCGGGATGGACCTCACCGGGCCGTTCCGGATCGGCGTCGTCATCCGCGAAACCGGGCCGGGAGGCCGCAAGGGCAGGTCCCTGCGCTACCTCAGCGACGTGCTCAACGCCGACGGCTCGGTGGCCCTCGACGTCCCGGCCGACTTCCAGCACGACCGTTGTCTTCCCTGAGGAGGAGACCTAAAATGATGGCTTCAGGCATACTGCAACCGCGCGGTCGCGGCAGCCGCAGGAGACTGTTGGCTGAGGGGTTCGAATCCTCGTATGGCTGGTTGATGCAAGGTCAGGCGTCGGCTCGTCCGACGCCTCCTGCATGTCGGGGGCGGCGATGACCCTCTCCTTCGACCAGCAGGCGCACGCCGAGCCCGCCCCCATCGCAGCGCCTCACCAGCAGCGGCTGCCGAGCGGTCTGCGGGACGAGTTCGCGGCGCACTTCGGCGCCGACTTCGACGACATCGGCATCGCGCCGACGGCCGCCGCACCCGCGGTGACCGCCAACGGCGCCGACGCCGTGACGGTCGGCGACGACATCGCCTTCGGCGACACGGCCTACCAGCCCGAGTCCGGGTGGGGCCGCGAGCTCATCGCCCACGAGCTGGCCCACGTCGTCCAGCAGCGCGGCGGCACCGGCGGGCCACCGCTCGCCGACCCCGCTGCATACGAGCACCAGGCGGATGCCGCGGCCCGTGCCGCGCTCGCGGGGCACGACGTGCCGGCCCTGTCGGCCGCGCCGGCTGCCGCCCAGCCGCGGGTGTCGATGCGTGACGTCGGGCGCGGTGAGCAGTCCGGGTTCGGGCGCGTGCCCGAACTCATGGACCGGCTCAACCACATTTCGCTCGGGCTCGTCTTCACGCTCACCCACGAGGGCCGGTTCGACTGGCTGACCTACACGCGGATCCTGCCGGTCGATCTGTGCAGCGAGTTCGACAAGCAGATGATGGCGTTCATCGACGACGGCGCCGACATCCTTATGAGGTTCACCAACCGGCACGGCCTGCTCGGCAACCCGGCGGCCGGCTTCCACTGGACCGTCGAGGTCGACGCCTGGCAGTCCGGCTACGTCGACATCGACGACCTCCTCGCGAGCAGCGACCTCGGCCTCTCGACGTCGATGGTGCACCAGCTGCGGGAGCGGCAGGCGACGCCGAACTACGAGCACCGGATCGGCATCGAGACGGGCCCCGGCGCGCTCGTGACGACGCCGGGGGCGGACGCGGAGTTCGAGTCCGCCCACCTTTCCGGGCTGCAGGCCGAACTGGCGCTGCTGCGGGACTTCTTCGCCGACCCGACGATCCGGGCAGTGGATATCCAGGGTCGCCGGTTCCGCAACAGCCGTGGCGACATCATCCGCGAGAAGGAGACTGCGGGCCGAACCAACGCCACGTCCGGCATTCTGGCCATCACGTGGGAGGTCGTCCTGCACGGCACCCACGAGGTCATCACGGCCGAGGAGTACCTGGCCTTACTCGAGCGTGAACGCGCAGCCGCCGGCGCAGCCGCCGGAGTCGGCGTGCCGTGACCCGAGGCCTCCCCTCCTGTCGACACCGAGGCGCCTGCCGAGCGCACATTCACCTCGCATTCCTTGAATATCACGGCAGCGCCGCGCGCCGAAGGCGCGCCTTGATCACATAGAGGTCAATTCGGCAGAGCACGCCAACGACACATCCGCATAACGCTTTTTCGCGTTTGGAGCGGGTGGCGGGAATTGAAGCCGCACTGTCAGCTTGGGAATGGAAACTGTGCCTGCGTGCGCGCACGGCGGACAGGGTCAGGAGCATCCCTATATGACCATGAGTGCCCGTCAGGGATCGTTCGCTGATCGTTAGCCCCCGCGAGTCCTCAGTGCCCTTCCAGGCTGACAGCGGACACGACAAACTGCCCGGAGACGGCCATGAAGCTCATCAAGGCTGGATCGGCGAACAGTACTTGGACCCCCAGTCGCTAGAGGCGATCCGGACGCCCCCTCCCGCTCAGGATGGCACGGCGCAGACATGACAGACGACAGCGCCGCTCGGGTCAAGGGCCGTAGCTCTCGCTCGGTTGGTCGTGGGATCGTTGCCTGACTGTGGTCACTGTCGGCACGTCACGACCTTGGTCGTCAGGCGCTTGCTCGTGCACGCTGTCGCTGGTCGGTACCCGCAGGGGCGGTGAGCAATTAGGGCAATCTGACGAATCGCCGCCCAGATCTAGCGGAACCATGATGCGAAGCGGTCTACTTGGGTCGGTCGAACTTTTGTCCCTCGGGAGGTGGCATGAGACAGGTCGAAGAACAGCCGACAGATGGGCTGCCGCTCCGTATCTACATTGACGATTCCGAAGTCGATGTCTGGCGCAGCGGCCGCGCCTGGGTCGCTGTGGACCGGAGTCGGCTAGGGCTTATTGCCCAGGCAGACAGTGCTGATGAGGTTACCCGCCGCTTAGGGCGTCTGCTCCGCTACACTGCGGCTCCCTGACCCTGCGTTTGGGTGAAGGTAGACCGCGACTGAAAGGCGGCGTCATGGCTCGTTCTTGGGATTTTGATGGCGGTGGTCGAGCACATGCTCGGACACTTCGAACCTTGGGGTACGTATGTCTGGGCCTGACGACTGACGCCTATGTCATGCATCGGGAAGGGGTGACGATCACCGTTCCCAGGGTCCCTCGTCTGGCGCCAGATGTTCGCAGGTATTTGAGGGTGGCGTCGGGTCATAGCCGCGGCGAGTATTTGCATGCGTGGGGGAGAAAGGTCAGCAACCTTGGTTGTCCGCCTGTAGGTCGCGAGGCGACTGAGAAGCAATCTAGGTCTTCGAACCCGAACGGTTAAGAGTGCCTGCGGAGCCGCACGAAACGCAACAAGTGACAGGGCGACGCCGGAGCCACCGTTTGCCAACGTCACAGCGTTGGGTATCGGGCATTCTCGGTCTAATTGTGCTGGGCGGTGCCGAGGTCGCAGTCTTCACCGGGAAGGATGGGGCGGCGACGGTTGCGTTAATCGTCATTGCTGGGCTGGCGATGCTTCTTGCCGTGGTAGGGGTTGTTCCCATACGCGCGACGTTTGGTGACAAGTCGATAGATATGTACGACGAAGATATCTTGGCCGTCGACAAAGTCGCGGCCGTCCTCAGCTCGTCGCAATTGGCGAACGCTGCGCTCACGTCGCCGATAGTTGACTCTCCCACGCGTTCCAGTCCAGTGACAGATCGGCTACTACAGCACGCGACATTTGAGCGGGAAATGCTCGACGCTATCACCAATGCAGCGCGCGCTGTTGATGCGAATGTGACCTTTGAGGCGTTGGACGACGAAACGCGATGGGACGCAATAGTCGAGCACAAAGAACAGAAGCTGTTCGTGGAGGTGACTTTGCGCCTAGACGTTCAAGCAGCCAGGGTCATTAGGGCGCGCGCGGAGAAGACCGCGGCGGGCGGATGTGTCGTCGTCATCTCAAAGGAAGTTGCTCCTGGTGCCGCAGCGGTCCTCGGCCTTCCGGGGGCAGTCGTCGTCCTTCTTGAATGGGCCGGCGACTCGAGTTTGGTTTCGAGCCGGATCCAGAGCCTCCTGACCGCGTAGGCCTCGCATGGATGGCTTGGCCGGTTGAGCAAGCCCGTGGCCTCACTTCGATCATCAAAACCGTCTAGACAGCAGCCAGGATCGCCAGGTCACGGGCGTCCTACGTCAACGCCCCCGATCCGTGAGGCTCACCGTGAACGTGGGAGTCTCGGGGCTGGTCGTCGCCCAGCATCTCTAGAAGTGAACAACAGCGCTTTCAGATACCCATCACACCAAGGACGCCATGCGGGTTCTCGTCATGTGGTTACCAAGAGTTTGGGGCCTGGGGGCCGTGCGGGATGGTGGCAGCGCCGGTCCCTCCCCCTCGTCCCCAGCGCTTTTCATCCGGACCAGCAAGTCACGGCGAACCGAACCCCGATCTCCTGCTTGCAAACTCGCGTGACAGCGGACACGACAAACTGCCCAGAGACGGCCACGAAGC
>DHJN01000212.1:0-2998 GCA_002404345.1 Actinobacteria bacterium UBA4719
GCCGGCAACTACAAGTACCCCGACGGCTTCGACCCCGAGACCAACGAGTGGGTCGACGGTCACGAGGAGCAGCGCGAGAAGTGGGAGAAGCAGTACGCCCAGGCCCATGCTCGGTGGGAGGCGCACAAGACCCAGGTCGAGGAGGCCATCAAGGCCGACGCCGAGGCTGCCGCCAACCCGGAGAAGCCGACCACCTACTCCTCCGGTGGCGCATCGTCCGCCGAGTCGACCGGTTCGTCGTCGTCCTCCTCCTCTTCCGCGGACTCAGCTCCGGGCGAGGGCACCCTGGCTTCCGATGAGGCGCTCGCCGCTCTGCGCGAGAAGCTCACCGGCGGCTGATCACCACCTGATTACCCGAAGGCCCGGACCTCAAGGTCCGGGCCTTCGGGCGTTGCGGGGTCGGCTCCCGGTTCAGCCCGTCAGTCCCGGTTCAGTCTGGTCAGTCCTGGTTCAGTTCAGTCGCACCCGTGGGTCGAGGACGGCATACACGACGTCCACGATGATGTTGGCCACGACCACGGCGGCCGATCCCAGCAGGACGGTCGCGATGATCACGGGTTGGTTCTGCTGGGTGAGGGCGTCCAGGGAGGCCTTGCCGAGGCCGGGCAGGCTGAAGACCGTCTCGGTCACCACCGCCCCACCGAGGAGTACGCCGACGTCGATGCCGAACTGCGTGACCACCGGGGTCAGCGCACTGCGCAGGCCGTGGCGCACGATGACGCGACGTTCGGCTATCCCCTTGGACCGCGCGGTTCGGATGTAGTCCTCACCAAGGACGTCCAGCATCGACGCGCGGGTGAGCCGGGTGTAGATGGCGGCGGACACCAGGGCAAGGGTGACCCACGGCAGGATGAGGTGCTGCACCCAGGGACCGACGCCGTCGCGCAGGGGTGCGTAACCACCCGGAGGGAAGATCCTGATGCCGGCCAGGGTGAGCTGGAAGTACAGGAAGTACAACAGCAGCAGGCCCAGCAGGAATGACGGCATCGAGTAGAAGAACAACGCGAACGCCGTCAGCGAACGGTCGAGAAACGATCGTGGCCTGATCGCCGACATCACCCCGTTGAAGACGCCCAGAGCCAGCCACAGGACGGCCGCGCCCAGCACGAGGGAGATGGTGATGGGCATGGCCTCGCCAATGATCGTGGTGACCGGCACCTGATGGTAGTAGTCGAAACCGAGGTCACCGCGTAGTGCTCTGCCGACGAAGCCGACGTACTGCTGCCAGATCGGCAGGTCCAGGCCGAGGCGGTGCTGGATCAGCGCCACCGTCTCCGGCGTGGCCTGGCGGCCGGCGAGCGTGCGGGCCACGTTGCTGGGGGCGACGAAGAAGAGGGTGAACACCAGCATCGAGATCAGCCACAGGACGATCGCGCCCAGGGCGGTCCGGCGGATGAGGAAACGCAGCATGTGGCACCGACTCCACTAGGTGAGGATCTGGTCGGAGCGGGGGTCGAACGCGTCGCGGACGCCGTCGCCGAACAGGTTGAAGGCCAGGGTGGTGAGCAGCAGCGCGGCACCGGGGAAGATGAGGAACCACCACGCGGTCGTGTAGTAGTCCTGGCCATCGCTGATCATGCCGCCCCAGTCCGCCGTCGGCGGTGGTAGCCCGAGCCCGAGGAAGGTCAGCGTCGCCTCGGCGACGATCACCACCGGGATGAGCAAGGTCGAGTAGACGATAACCGGCGCCAGCACGTTGGGCAGGATGTCCACGAACATGATCCGGGAGTCGCTCGCGCCCAGCGACCTTGCTGCTTCGACGAACTCGCGTTCCCGCAGGGAGAGCACCTGACCGCGCACGATGCGAGCCACGGATGCCCAGCTGAAGAACCCGATGACCAGGATGGTGATCGTCAGGCTCGGACCCGTGATCGAGACCAGGGCAATGGCCACCAGCAGGAAGGGAACGGTCAGGGCCACGTCGACCAGGCGGGCCAGCACCGTGTCGACGATGCCACCGAAGAAACCGGCGGCGAGCCCGATGACGACCCCGATCGCCACAGCGATGCCCGTGGAGACGACACCGACCAGCAGCGAGACCCGTGCGCCGTACGCGATCCGGACGAGGATGTCGCGGCCCAGATCGTCCGTACCCAGCCAGAACTGGCTCGTGGGGCCCTTCGGCAGGCCGTCGGGGGTCAGTCCGATGTCGCGGTACTGCTCGTTCGGTGGGTGGCCGGTCAGCGTGGTGGCGAGCGGAGCGAAGATCGCCATCAGCATGATCAGCACGATGGCGGCCAACGAGATCATGGCGACGCGATCGCGGCGCAGTCGTTGCCAGGCGAGCAACCATGGGCTGCGCCCCTCGATCGCTGTGCCACCGGCGGTATCCGGTATCGCTCCGGTCGCATCGACAGCCTCGGCGGCCTCGGCGGCCGCAGCCAGACCTGTCGGGTCGAGGCTCATGGCGGTTCCAGGCTCATGGCGGTTCCAGGCTCATAGCGGTTCAGGTTCATTGCGGGCCTCCTGCATTCGCCGCTGTCCCCGGGGTGGGCGACGTGAGGATCACCGAGTCCTCGATCTCTGGTCTCGCCAAGGACATGTCCTCGCCGAGGGCAAGGGGGTGCAGACAGGCCACCTGGTGCTCGGCCCCGTCGTCGAACACCTGCTCGAGCACCGGATCGGTCCGGACGCAGTCCGGGCGAGCCTTGGGACAGCGGGTGTGGAACCGGCAGCCGCTCGGCGGGTCTGTCGGGGAGGGGATGTCGCCGACCAGGACGATCCGTTCGCGACTGTCGGCCGCATCCGGGTCGGCGACCGGCAGGGCCGAGAGCAAAGCACGGGTGTATGGGTGGCGGGTCCGCTCGAACACCTGCGCCGACGGTGCGACCTCGACGATGCGACCCAGATACATGACGGCGATTCGGTCGCTGACGTGCCGGACCACCGACAGGTCGTGCGAGATGAAGAGATACGTCAGCCCGAAGTCGTCCTGAAGGTCCTTGAGCAGGTTGATGATCTGGGCCTGGACGGACACGTCGAGCGCCGACACCGGCTC
>DHJN01000212.1:3157-8226 GCA_002404345.1 Actinobacteria bacterium UBA4719
CGGTTGTAGTGCTCGGGGTTGAGCCCGACGCGCTCCATCAGCTCCTGGACCTTCTTCTTCCGCTCCACCCGGGAGTCAATGCCGTGGATGGCGAACGGGTCGCCGATGATCGAGCCGACCCGCCGGCGGGGGTTCAGGGAGCCGTAGGGGTCCTGGAAGATCATCTGGATCTCGCGGCGCAGCGGGCGCATCCCTCGCCGCGACAGATGGCTGATGTCCTTGCCATCAAAGGTGACCGAGCCGCCGGTGAGGTCGTAGAGCCGGGCGATGCACCGGGCCAGCGTGGACTTGCCGCACCCGGTCTCTCCGACCAGACCGAGCGTCTCACCCGGGTGGACCTCGAGCGAGACGTCGTCGACCGCGTGCACGAACTCACGATGACGCCGGACGAGGCTGTTGCTGGGCACGGGGAACGCCTTGGTCACGTGGTCCAGCCGCAGGAGCGGGCCGTCGCCGGGGCTGGTCACGGCGTCGCCACCTGCTCGTATGCCGTCGCACGTTGGCTCTCGCGGACGGGCTCCTCCGCGGACAGCCAGCAAGCGGACTGGTGGCTCTCGTCCTGGAAGACCATGGCCAGCGGCGGGGTCTCCATCAGGCACTTGTCGAACGCATACCGGCACCTGGCGGCGAACGGGCATCCCTGTGGCAGCCGGATCAGGCTGGGTGGGGATCCGGCGATGGGGGTGAGCCGTTCACCCGGCTTGCCCCGCGCCGGAAGGGATGCGAGCAGGCCCTCGGTGTAGGGGTGATGATGACGGTAGAAAACGGTTCGGCGAGGCGCGCGCTCCATGACCGTCCCGGCATACATCACGACGACCTCGTCGGACATCTCGGCGACCACACCGAGATCGTGGGTGATCAGGACGATCGCCGTGCCGAACTCTTCCTGCAGGGTGCGCAGGACACCTAGCACCTGGGCCTGCACGGTCACGTCGAGCGCCGTCGTGGGCTCGTCGGCGATGAGCAGCGCCGGGTTGAGGGCCATGGCCATCGCGATCATGACGCGTTGCCGCATCCCGCCGGAGAACTGGTGCGGGTAGTCGTCGAGCCGGGACTCGGCGCGCGGAAGGCCCACCAGGGAAAGCAGATGCGCGGCCCGTTTGCGTGCGGCGGACCTGGAGGTCGAATGGTCGTGGGCCTGGATCATCTCCACGATCTGCCAGCCGACTGTGTAGTACGGATGCAGGCTGGAGAGCGGATCCTGGAAGATCATGCCGATCTGCGCCCCCCGGATCCGGCGCAGGGTATCCCCGTCCGCCCCGATAAGCTCCGTGCCGTCGAACATGGCAGAGCCGGAGATCCGTGCACCGCGGGTCAGGCCGGTGATCGTCTGAGTGGCGACGCTCTTGCCGGATCCGGACTCACCGACGATCGCCAGCGTGGTGCCACGCGCCACGTCAAACGACAACCCCCGAACGGCGCGGACCACGCCGTCGGGGGTGTCGAAGCCCACCTGGAGGTCGCGGACCTCAATTAGAGCCATGGTTCAGTCAGCCGCCTTGCTTGGCCTTCTCGATCCAGACGTTCGTGGGGTCGAACTGCTGGAGGATCGGGAGGTAGACCGCGTTGTGCACCTGCGACGCGTGGTAGTTCGCCTGCAGTGGGTTGGTGACGGGGAAGATCGCAGCGTCCTCCATGACCCTCTTGTCAGCCGCAGCCCAGAGGCTTTTCGTCTCGTCCTCAGTGGTTGCGGCGATCGCGGCCGTGATCGCCTTGTTCGTGGCAGCGCTCTCGTAGAACCCGATGTTGCTGCCGCTGGGCGGGAACGACGGCGAACCGGAGAACAGCGGGTTGAAGAAGGACAGTGCGGCGTTGCCGTACCAGTCCGGGGACCAGCCGGAGAGTGCGAGGTCCCAGACGCCGCGCCGCGCCACAGTAGGAACGGTGACGTACTTCACCACGAAGTCCTGGTTCGTCGAGGAGATGCCCTGGACCTTGACACCGACCTTGGACAGGTCCTGCTGGATGGTCTGGAAGACCTTGGCGCTGCCCTGGGACTGGTTGCTGTAGAGGATCTTCACGGTGAACCCGTTGGGGAACCCGGCGTCGCTCAGCATCTGCTTGGCCTTGTTGACGTTGTAGGAGTAGAGATCGAAGGACTCCTCGCCGCCCACAATGGTCGACGGCAGCACGTGCGTCAGAGGGGTGTTGACCTTCGGCCCCCCGAGCACCTGGATGATGTTTTTCCGGTTGATCGCGTGAGACAGTGCCTGTCGCACCTTCACGTTGCCAAGGGCCTTGTTGTTGTTCGGAGACACCGTGTTGAAGGCGATGTAGGGGGAGGTCGACGAGGTGTCGCCGAGGTTGAGCAACGGGTCTTTCCTCGCGATCAGGGCGGGGACCTGGTTCGGCGGCGGGGCTGTGTCCCATGCCATGTCAGCGCTCGGTGTGCCGGTCTGCAGCTGCTGCTGCACCGAGTCCTGGCTCAGTGTCTCGTTGACCACGATCTTGTCCACGTGGGCCTTGTGGACGGGATCGCTTGCCGCGTCCCACGCAGGGTTGCGGCTGAAGTTGATCGACTTGGTCGCGACATACTTGTCAACTTTGTACGGGCCGTCGGAGATGGTGTTCGCGGCGAGCTCAGCACTACCTGGCACGTACGTGTTGAACTCCACCGGCGCAGGCGAGAACGCAGTCAAGGTCAACATGTCCACGAAGTAGCTAGCCCGGTGCGTCAGCTTGAGCGTGACCGTCGAGTCATTTGTGGAGACCACCCCTGGCAGGGGCGTGCCTTCGACGTAGGCCGCCATGGCTGCGGCCGTCTTTCCGGCCTTGGCGAAGCCGGTGCAGAAGTCCTTGTACCCGACGATGAGATCCGCGAAGTCGGAAGTGCCACCGAAGGGCTGGACCGGGTTGCAGGTCCGCTTCACGCCACGGACCTCGTCGGCGGCGGTCACCTGACGGGCCGGGGAGGTGTTCCACTTGGCGCCCTGCCTGATCCTGATCGTGTACGTCTTGCCGTCGGCGCTCATGCCACCGTTTTCTGCCGTGGGCAGGTCGGTCGCCAAGTCCGGGACCGCGGTCGTGACCTTGCCCGTAATGGCGGGGTAGGTGAACAGTTGTCGGCTATACATCCGAGCGGCGAGGTATCCAGTGGAGAAGTAGCTGACGTTGGGATCCATGTAGTCCACATCGCCCACGCCGAGGATGTTCAGCGTGCCCCCGGTGATAGGCGTTCCGGATATCGACTTCCCTAGTGCGCTTGGCGTTTGTGTGACGGTGCTGCTGCACGCGCTGGCCGCCAACCCGACTGTGCAGACCGTGACGATAGTGGTGAGCCGGCTGGTTCTGCGAGACATTGAATATCTCCTTCGGAAGGTTCGCTCCGGGGTATCCCGGATCGGCGTTAGTGCCGATCCACCACTCCCCTGCGAACGTAAGGCCCGTTCTGGAAAACCGTATCAGCCGCGGAGCAATTGACCTGGCATTGCGATTGCTTTCTTTTGCGATTGCTTTCTTTATACGCAACCGTTATAGGCAACCGGCCAAGTGAACGGCACTCGCAGGAACAGTTATGCTGTGGGGGTGTAGGCAATAGGCTGCCGGCATGCTGCGTGTAGGACTCACCGGTGGGATCGGCTCGGGCAAATCGACCGTGGCGCAACGGTTTCGTGAGCTCGGGGCCGTGGTCATCGACGCCGACCTGCTGGCGCGCGAGGTCGTGGCTGCCGACTCCACGGGACTTGCTGCGATCCGCGAACGCTTCGGTGACGCGGTCGTGTCCGCCGATGGTTCTCTGGATCGTGGCGTGTTGGGCGAGATCGTCTTTGCCGACGCGCAGGCGCGCAGGGATCTCGAAGCCATCACCCATCCGCTGATCGGTGCGCGAACCAGCGCGCTCCTGGAGGCGGCAGCGCCCGAGCGGATCGTGGTGCACGACGTCCCACTGCTCGTCGAGATGGACATGGCCGCCGACTATCACCTCACCGTGGTCGTCGGGGCTGACGAAGACATCCGGATGGCGCGGCTCACCGGCGAACGCGGCTTCACGCAGGCCGATGCGCGCGCCCGCATCGCAGCGCAGGCCAGCGATCGAGAGCGGCGCGCGGCTGCCGACGCGTGGCTGGACAACAACGGGACCGTGAGTGCGCTGCTGGCCCTGGTCGATGCTCTGTGGCAGGACCGGATCGTGGGCTTCAACCACAACCTGATGTCTGGCTCTCCCAGCGGTCGACCGGTCGCGCCAACCCTGGTGGCGTATGACGATTCGTGGCCCGCTGCGGCGGCCCGTCTCACCCACCGGATCACTGTGGCGCTGGGAGAGCGTGCCGTGGCCGTCGAGCACATCGGGTCGACCAGCGTGCCGGGTCTGCTGGCCGAGGATGTGATCGATCTGCAGGTCGGCGTGCGCGACGTCGCGGATGCAGGCACCGCGGAGTTCGTCGAAGCGTTGGCGGACAAGGGTTTTCTCCGTTCTCGTGGCGACGACAACACGCCAGACGGGCGCTTCCACGGCAGCGCGGACCCGGGACGAGTCGTGCACCTGCTGATACGCGAGACCGACGGACCGGGGTGGCGACAGGCACTGTTGCTGCGGGACTGGCTGCGGGCCGAGGTCGACGAACGCGACGCCTATAGCGCACTCAAGCGTCGGCTGGCGCAGTCTGCGGCAACCACAACGGAGTACGTCGATGCCAAGCGGCCATGGATCGTCGAGGCGCTCGCGCGAGCGGAGGTCTGGGCTCGGCATACCGGATGGAGCGGTCGGTGAGCGACCAGCGCCAGCCGTCGAGTGTCGTTGTCGGCGGCGACGTCTACGGTTGAGTCATGCGGCCGACAACGGATCTTCAGCGCACGGTTGCCCCGTTCCGCGTGGTCGCCGACTTTGCGCCCAGCGGAGACCAGCCGGCGGCGATCGCCGACCTGACCAAGCGGATCCAGGCGGGCGAGCAGGACGTCGTCCTGCTCGGCGCGACCGGCACCGGCAAGTCGGCCACCACAGCGTGGCTGATTGAGCAGGTCCAACGCCCGACGCTGGTCATGGCACCGAACAAGACGCTGGCCGCGCAGCTGGCCAACGAGTTCCGCGAGCTGCTGCCGGACAATGCGGTCGAGTACTTCGTCAGCTA
>DHJN01000212.1:8451-12962 GCA_002404345.1 Actinobacteria bacterium UBA4719
TGGGCACCCCACAGGAGTACGTCGACCGGATGGCCCGGCTCAAGGTGGGCGCACAGATCGAGCGCGACGACCTGCTGCGACGGTTCGTCCAGATGCAGTACACCCGCAACGACCTGGCGTTCACCCGTGGCACCTTCCGGGTGCGCGGCGACACCGTCGAGATCATCCCGGTCTACGAGCAGCTCGCGATCCGGATCGAGTTCTTCGGCGACGAGATCGAGCGCATCTACACCCTGCACCCGCTCACCGGCGAGATCGTGCACGAGGAGGAGGAGATGTACGTCTTCCCCGCGACGCACTACGTGGCCGGTCCCGAGCGCATGGAGCGGGCGATCCGCGGCATCGAGGCAGAGCTTGAGGAGCAGCTGGCCGCCTTCGAGAAGCAGGGCAAGCTTCTCGAGGCCCAGCGGCTGCGGATGCGTACGACCTATGACCTCGAGATGATGCGTCAGGTCGGCTCGTGCTCTGGCATCGAGAACTACTCGTTGCACATCGACGGCCGGCCGCGCGGATCTGCGCCCAACTGTCTGCTGGACTACTTCCCGGAGGACTTCCTGCTGGTCATCGACGAGTCGCACGTCACGGTGCCCCAGATCGGCGCGATGTACGAAGGCGACATGTCCCGCAAACGCAACCTGGTTGACTTCGGGTTTCGCCTGCCCAGCGCCATGGACAACCGGCCGTTGCGCTGGGATGAGTTCCTGGGGCGGATCGGGCAGACGGTCTATCTGTCGGCTACGCCTGGGCCCTACGAGCTGGCCAAGGGTGACGGCGTGGTGGAGCAGATCATCCGCCCGACCGGGCTGGTCGACCCCCAGATCGTCCTCAAGCCGACCAAGGGCCAGATCGACGACCCTGCTGCACGAGATCGGCGAACGTACGGCAAAAGGCGAGCGGGTGCTGGTCACGACGTTGACCAAGAAGATGGCAGAGGACCTGACCGACTACCTGCTCGACAAGGGCGTGAGGGTGCGCTATCTCCACTCGGAGGTTGACACGCTGCGCCGCGTCGAGCTGCTGCGCGAGCTGCGGATGGGGGAGTACGACGTTCTGGTCGGCATCAACCTGCTGCGTGAGGGCCTCGACCTGCCCGAGGTCTCACTGGTGAGCATTCTGGACGCCGACAAGGAGGGGTTCCTGCGCTCCGCCCGAAGCCTGATCCAGACCATCGGTCGAGCGGCCCGCAACGTCTCCGGCCAGGTGCACATGTATGCCGACAAGATCACCCCGTCGATGGAGCAGGCCATCGACGAGACCACCCGACGACGTGCCATCCAGGTTGCCTACAACCTCGAAATGGGTATCGACCCCCAGCCGCTGCGCAAGAAGATCGCGGACATCACGGACCTGCTCGAGCGCGAGGATGCCGACACGGAGGCTCTGCTCGGCAGCGGACGATCCCAGTCACGGGGCAAGGCCCGAGGTGGCGTTGTTCGACATGGAGCCGCTGGACGAGGCGCTGGCGGGCGAGGCGCTGGCGGGCGAGGAGCCGGGGGACATGGAGCCATGGCCGCCGACATCGGCGTGGCCAGCGGTCGACTCGCCGACCTGCCTGCCGCCGACCTGGCCAACCTCATCCAGGAGCTCACGGTCCAGATGCACCAGGCGGCCTCGGACCTGCACTTCGAGCTCGCCGCCCGGTTGCGCGACGAGCTCGGCGATCTCAAGAAGGAGCTTCGGCAGATGACCGCCGCCACGTCCTGAGGACCGGCAGGCCAATTTGGGCTGCCCTCAGAAAACTGGGATACTGCAGGGACCACGGAGGGGAGTATCCCCACGCGGCGTCCTCGTCAACACGGATCAGCGGGCCTGCGGGCCCGCCTGCTCCCGGGGTGCCGGTCAGCCATAGGGGCGGGAGAGACCTCCGGCCACCTGGTGTTGCACCGTGACCGGAAGGCGTGTCCCCCGATGAATGTTTCACTGTGGGTCTGGATCCTCGCGATCGGCCTGACCAGCGTGTTCCTGTTGGTCGACGTTCTGGTCATCGGCCGCAGACCCCACGTCCCGTCAATGGGAGAAGCTGCGCGACACCTCGCCTTCTATGTGACGCTGGCCGTGATGTTCGGACTGGGTGTGTGGCATTTCTCGGGAGCCGACTTCGCCGCCCAGTACTTCGCCGGCTGGGTGACCGAGTACAGCCTGAGCGTCGACAACCTGTTCGTCTTCCTGATCATCATGGCCAAGTTCGGTGTCCCCGAGAAGCTGCAGCAGACTGCCTTGATGGTCGGCATCGTCATCGCCCTGATCCTGCGCGGCATCTTCATCGGGGTCGGAGCGGCAGCCATCAACGAGTTTTCCTGGATCTT
Organism: Actinobacteria bacterium UBA4719; assembly: GCA_002404345.1. GTDB lineage: Bacteria > Actinomycetota > Actinomycetes > Actinomycetales > Dermatophilaceae > UBA4719. Next base: position 10,758 of record DHJN01000212.1, read on the forward strand.
CTACGTCTTCGGTGCATTCCTCGTCTTCACCGCAGTCAACCTGGCCCGGGAAGGCGAGAGCGACGACGACGAGTACGAGGAGAACCGTTTCCTGAAGTGGGTCGAGTCGCGCTTCCCGGCAACCAACCAGTGGTATGGCACCAAGCTGTTCATCACCTCCAACGGCAGTCGCAGCATCACGCCGATGTTCATCGTCATCCTCGCCTTGGGCACCACGGACCTGCTCTTTGCGCTGGACTCGATTCCCGCGATCTTCGGTCTGACCCAGGAGCCCTTCCTCGTGCTGACCGCCAACATCTTCGCCCTGATGGGTCTGCGCCAGCTCTACTTCCTCATCGGCGGTCTGCTCAAGCGCCTGGTCTATCTGGGCATCGGCCTGGCCGTCCTGCTCTCCTTCATCGGCGTCAAGCTGATCCTGCACGCGGCGCACGTCAACGAGCTGCCGTTCATCAACGGCGGGCACCCGGTGCGCGGCGCTCCGGATATCTCGATCGGTCAGTCACTCACGGTCATCATCGGCATCCTGGCCATCACCACCATCACGAGCCTGCTCAAGAGCCGCAAGGACGACAACCGCGAGGACGACGCGACCTTCACGGTCGGCTGAGTCCGGTTGGGTCGCTGGCGATGGGCCTCACTGGTTCGTGGTCTCGGCCAGCGCCTCGGGTGCGGATGGCGCGGACCTCCTGCCCATCACTAGCCCGCTGGCCGCGACGACGCAGGTCATGCCGAGCAGCTGTGTGGCTCCGAGGGGTTGGCCCAGCACGACGAGCCCTGCCAGCGCGGCCACGGCCGGTTCGAGGCTGAGTAGGATGCCGAAGACATGGGCAGCCAAGCGTCTCAGGGCGATCAGCTCCAGTGAGTACGGCAGAACCGACGACAGCATGGCGACGGCAGCACCTCTCCAGAGCGCGCCGGGTGTCCACAGTGCCGAACCGACGGTGACCACCCCTACCGGAGCGACCAGCACGGCAGCGATCACCATCGCGATGGCCAGCCCGTCCAGCTGGGCGAAGCGCGCCCCGGTGCGACCGCTGAGGACGATGTATGCCGCCCAAGAGGCGCCCGCGGCGAGGGCGAGTCCCAGCCCGACCAGGTCAACCTGTGCCCAGGGGGTGCTGGTTATCCCGGAGATCAGGACGACGCCGACCGCCGCACCAGCGACGGCGAGCAGATCCTTGCCCCGGTGGGACAAGGCCGTCGCGAGCACAAGGGGACCGACGAACTCAATGGTGACGGCGACGCCAATGGGTATCCGGGCCAGGGAACCGTAGAAGAAGAGGTTCATCATCGCCAGGATCGCGCCGAAGGCGCCGACCACCAGCCAGTCCGCGGTGCTTCGGCCTCGCAACCGGGGCCGGAAGATCACGAGGAGGACGCTCGCGGCAATGGTGAGCCGCAACGTGACCGAGCCGAACACCCCGACCAGAGGGATCAGCGTTGCTGCCAGCGCCCCACCGAACTGGACCGAGACGACGGCCGCCAGCACCAGCAGGGGTGCCGGGACTCGCCGGGTCAGCGACACAAGCAGAGAGTCAGCGACACAAGCAGAACGGATGCCCTGCGGGGTCCGCATAGACCCTGAAGCCGCTGGTCTTGTCAGGCTCAGGCGCTGTCGTCGGGGACAGTGCCGTGGCGCCGAGGGCCACCGCCCTCTCGTGCGCGGTGACGAAGTCGTCCACGGTCAGGTCGAGGTGCAGCTGCTGCGGTGGTCCGTCCGGCCAGTGGGGCGCCACGTAGTTGGTGGCGCGCTGAAATGCCAGCGAGACGCCGGATCCGTCGCCACGCAGGCTCTGCCACGAGTCGTTGCCGTCATCGGCTATCTCCTGACCCAGCAGGCCAGCGTAGAACTCGGCGAGAACATGGGGATCGGGACAGTCGATCACGACGGTGTCGAAGCGGCCGGCAGCTGCGCGGGCCGGTGGGTTGGTCATGCGCAGCATCCCATCGGGCCGGCTCCGGACGTGGAGGTCACCGTCGAGTGGGCGCGGGCGCCACGAAGCATGTGGAGCAGAGCCAGCATCCGAGCGGTCACGTCCTTGTGACGGGATGACGGTGCGGTCAGGCTCCCGCAGTGGCGCCTGGCAGCGGCGACCAGGTCGCGGATGTGCTGATCCGACAGAGCCCTGGACATCTCGTAGTGCGACATCATCGTGATCTCCTCTGGTTCCACGGTCATCGACTGGCAACCGCTACCGCGCCTGG
>DHJN01000212.1:13039-18328 GCA_002404345.1 Actinobacteria bacterium UBA4719
CTGGCAACCGCTACCGCGCCTGGCAACCGCTACCGCGCATGATAACCACTAAAAGAAGGATGCCAGTTACTCGAAGGTTTGCGCAACCGCCAATCTTGCTACACTGGTTACATGTCAGTGACCAGTGACCTCGTCACCCTCGATGTCTGCGGCGACCCCGCAGAGCTGATCGTGGGGTTCCTCAACACTGTGGACGTCGAGGCTGGCTCGGATGCGATGGACACTCTTGATGGCTGGCAGTCGTGGCTATCCGCCCAAGGCCTGGATGGGTGCTTCGGACCGCAAGATCCTCGTGCCCTCGAACAGGCTCGCGAGCTGCGTGGCGACCTGCGGGCTCTGGCCAGTGGCGAGCACTGTGCCCGGGTGCGGCAGGTCGACATCCAGGTGGCGTTGACGGCTGATGGCCAGGTCGAGCTGAGCGCGCAGACAGCGGTGGGGTTCATTGCGGCCGCCGCCGCCAAGGTCGCCGTCGAGCAGCGGCTCGACCGGGTCAAGATCTGCCCGGCGGACACCTGCCGTTGGGCGTTCTACGACACCTCCCGCAACCGCTCGCGTCAGTGGTGCTCGATGCAGGTCTGCGGCAACAGGGCCAAGGCGCGCGCCCATCGTAAACGCAGCGCACCCGCCTGACTCCGCTCGGCTACCAGCCTCGCTCGCGCCACTCCTGCAGATGAGGGCGTTCGACGCCGAGCGTGGTGTCCCCCCCATGGCCGGGATAGATCCAGGTGTCATCGTCATAGACGTCGAAGATCCGGGTCTGGACATCGCCCAGCAGTGAGGCGAAACGCTCAGGGTCTTGCTCCACGTTGCCCACACCGCCCGGAAAGAGCGAGTCGCCGGTCCAGATGTGGGCGTTCCGCTGCGGATCGTGGTAGACCAGCGCCACCGATCCGGGCGTGTGCCCGCGCAGGTGGATGACGTCCAGGGTGATGTCACCGAACGCGAGCGTGTCGCCGTGCACCAGACGTCGAGCGGGTACGACGGCCAGTGCGTCCGCGTCGGCCTCGCCTGCCGCGGTGATGGCCTTGGTCGACGCCGCGACCTGCTCCAGGGCACGTTGGTGGTCCCAGTGCTGGTGCGTCGTGACGATGATGTCCAGGCCGCCGCTGCCCTCGTGGAGCAGTGACATGATCCGTGCGTGATCGTCCGCGGCGTCAATGAGCAGCTGAGCGCCAGTGCGGATGCACGTCAGGAGATACACGTTGTTCGCCAGCTCCCCGACCTCCGCCTTGCGGATCGTCAGCAGAGGCAGTTCGCGCAGGTCGCTGGTGCCGTCTGAGGTCACGTTGCCGGTGTAGGTCATGAGCGACATCCTGTCACTCGGTACACGTCTCACCGGGTAAAAAGTCACGAATTGTCCTGTTCGGGGAACCTCTAGTCCTTTGTGACTAGTGGTTCCGTTCCTAGTCACAAATGACTATTGTCCCGCCTGGGAAGGCCGATCCACCGTTGGCAACATTCAGGAGTTGGCAAATGTCTCATCACGGGGGTGAGTGGCCTTTCTACTGATTTTGTGGGTGAGGGACATGACACCGGTACTTCTGCATGAAGCGAGACGGGACCACCAGGCCTTCGGTGCCGAGCAACCTCGACACTGTGAGGGCGCTCTGTCATTACCTGCGCCAGCCTTTGGCGACCATCCTGTTGTTGGCTGGGGCGGAGACATCGGTGCAGACCAGGTGACTACGGTTGCCACTCGAGTGGGCGCTCAGCCGTGCCGTCAGCTGCGTGCTGGACAACGCAGTGCGAGCCGCCGGCCCCGGTGGGCACGTCAGCGTTGAGGTGAGCGGCAATGCCAACGAGATCACCATCCAGGTTGTCGACGACGGCCCCTGGCTTGGGAACGTGCCCGGGCCCGACGCGCCGGCTGACCATCACCCGAGCTCTCGTCAGCGCTTGCGGTGGCGGGTTCGAGTTCACGTCCGGGGCTGAGGGAGGAGTGGTCGCACGGATCGTTCTGCCCGGCCTTGCATCCAAGAACATGGCGTGCTGAGGCTGCTCATTTGTGACGACCACAAGCTGCTGGTCGATGCGTTGAGCATGGCTCTGAGCGACAACGGGCGCACGGTCGTCGCGACAGCCCTCGATCCCGAAGAGGCGGTCGAAGCCGCGCGCGTGCACCAGCCGGATGCGTGCCTGCTCGACGTGCACTTTCCGAACGGCAACGGTCTCAACGTGATCGGTCGGATCCACGCCGTGAGTCCGAACACCAAGGTGGTGATCCTGTCGGGTTCGATCAGCCCGGGTCTGGTGGCGGACGCCATCGTCCAGGGTGCTCAGGGTTTCGTCGGCAAGGAGAAGCCCATCGGGGTCATCATCGAGACACTGGAGAAGGCAGTTCAGGGGCACCTGGCCGTGGATCCGCTCATGCTGCAGGACGTCCTGCTACCTCGGGCTCAGCACGGTGACCCGCTGTGGGCGCTGAAGTTCCTGACCTCGCGCGAGTGGGCGGCGTTGCGCTGCATCGTGGATGGGCTGACCACCGAACAGATGGCCAACAGCTTGGTGTGCAACGGAGTACGGCTCGCACGCACGTCAAGAACCTGCTTAGCAAGCTCGGCGTGCACCGCGCCTGCAGGCGGCCGCCCTCATGACTGCCCACGCCTCGGCGGACACCTGGCCCGCCCACCTGCGCTGACCCTGCCTGACCTGCCTGACCTGCCTGACCCGCCTGACCGGCCTGACCTGCCTGACCCTGCTCGGCACCTCACCCCCAGGCAGGCAGTGCACCTCAACCCCAGGCGGGCAGTCCCGGCAGGGGAGCCTGGCTGGAGACTCCGGCGCCATCGCCCCGGGCGAGCCAGAGCAGCAGGGCCGCGTTGCTCCCGGTGACGTCCTGGGCGCCGTCGCCGATCGACCACTCGTCACCCTCCGCACTGTGCAGACTGATCGAGGGTGCCTCACCGCTGGTCCGGAACCGCTGGATGGCATTGCTGACTGCCCGCCTGACGAAACCCAGGTCAGCGTCGGCGAACGTGTAGCCGGCGTCCAGGTCGACGTGATGGATCACGACCTCCATCAACCGCAGGGTCGGCAGCTGGCCCGCGAGCACCTTGCGCCCGCCGCGCATCTCGACCTCGGAGCGCTCCGGTGGGCCGGCCAGACCTGGTGCCGCTGAGGCAAACCGCGCCGCAGAGTCCTCGAGATCGGTGAAGATCTCCCGGGCCCCGCGGGTTGACCCGGCGAGGATGTCCGCCTCACGTGCCTGCGCCGAGTCGTACATCGCCGCAGGTGTGCCGGTGATGGCCCAGCCGACCAGGTTCCCCAACGCATCCGCGTTGCGGGCGATGTGTGACAGCACGTGGGCACGGGTCCAGCCCTCGCACAGGCTGGCCGCCCGGATGGTCTCGTCGTCCAGGCCTGCTGCTGTCCGGATCAGCAGACTTGTCTCGTGAGCCAGCAACAGCAGGTTGTCGGACAGGTGTGAGGTGGCGTTCATCAGGTCGCCGTCCTTTCAGAGAGCGCCATCTCGGCGTCCTGGAGAGCGTTGGCCGCCGTGATCAGCGCCAGGTGCGAGAACGCCTGTGGGAAGTTGCCGACCATGCGCGCGTTGACCGGGTCGTACTCCTCGGCCATCAAGCCCACGTCATTGGCCAGTGCCACGAGTCGGCGCATGAGGGCGTGCCCCTCCTCGAGGCGCCCGGTGAGAGCGTAGGCAGTGACGAGCCAGAAGGAGCAGGCCAGGAACGGATGCTCATCGCCGGGCAAGCCGTCCAGGCCGGCCCCTGTGCGGTAGCGCAGCACCAGGCCGTCCCGGACGAGCTCCTGCTCGACGGCGCGCACCGTGCCGAGAAACCGGGGGTCGTCAGCGGGCAGGAACCCTACCGTGGGCAGAAGGAGCAGTGACGCGTCGACCTCGGTCGTGTCGTAGTGCTGGGTGAAGCAACCCTTGTCGACGTTGTATCCGCGGTCCATCACCTCCTTGTGCACCTTTCTGCGCAGCTCGCGCCACGTCTCGACCGGACCCTGCAGCCAGTGGTGTTCGACAGCTTTGATGGCGCGGTCGAAGGCGACCCATACCATCACGCGTGAGTGAGTGAAGTAGCGCAGCTGATTCCGGAACTCCCACAGTCCGTTGTCCGGTGCCTCCCAGTGCCTGCCCAGGTTCGCGACCAGGGAGCGCTGGAGGGCCCATGACTCGGGGGAGTCCTCGAGGCCATTCTCACGGGCCAGGTCAAGGGCAACCATCACCTCTCCAAGGACGTCCGTCTGAAGCTGGCCGACCGCTTCGTTGCCGACCCGGACGGGACGTGAGTTCTCGTATCCCGCAAGATGGCTCAGCACCCTCTCGGGCAGGTCGCGGGACCCGTCGACGGCATACATGATCTGCATGTCCTCCGGGTCTCCGGCAACGGCGCGCAGGAGCCAGTTGCGCCACAGCACGGTCTCCTGGTGAAAGCCGGATCGCAGCAGCGCCTCGAGGGTCAGCGACGCATCGCGGAGCCAACAGAAGCGGTAGTCCCAGTTGCGGGGGCCACCGAACTGCTCTGGCAGGGAGGTGGTGGCAGCGGCCACGATTCCTCCGGTCTCGCCGTGGGTCAGGACCCGCAGGACGAGCAGCGAGCGCACGACGGCGTCGCGATAGGGCCCGTTGTGGTCGCTACGCCCGGCCCATTCCTCCCAGTGCGCAACGGTTTGTTCGACGCCGTCGTCCACGTTCAACGGCGCCGGTGCCACCAGATGCGACCTGAACCAGGTCATGTTGAAGGTCATCCGCTGGCCTGCCGAGACGTCGAACTCATCCTCGTGACGGCTGGCGACAGCATGGGGAAGCCGCGAACCGCGCAAGACCACCATGTCCGGTCCCGCGATGGCCGAGATCACCGCTCCGGAGCCGATCTCGGGAGTGTCCGCGCGACGAGAGACCCAGGGGCGGACCTTGCCGTAGCCGAACCGAACCACCCACTCGTGACGCATGCGCACCGTTCCCCTGACCCCCTCGACCCGGCGCACGATGTCGGCGCGGCCTTCACCGATAGGCATGAAGTCGGTGACCCGGACCACCCCGGTGGGCGTCTCATGGGTGGTTTCCAGGACGAAGCTGTTGCCGAGGTATCTGCGTGTGCTCTTGGCCGGCCTCCGCGGCCCCAGCAGCCAGTGACCGTTGTCCCGGGTGCCGAGCAGCGCCGCAAAACAGGCCGGTGAGTCGAACCGTGGCAGACAGAGCCAGTCGATGGAGCCGTCCCGCCCCACGAGGGCCGCGGTGTCGGTGTCGCCGATTACGGCGTAGTCCTCGATGGGCAGAGCCATGAGAACACCGTATGCCGTGTTGTCTGTGTTGTCTGTGTT
>DHJN01000212.1:18427-36086 GCA_002404345.1 Actinobacteria bacterium UBA4719
CTGTGTTGTCTGTGTTGTCTGTGCTGTCTGTGCTGTCTGTGCTGTCACTGGGCTCACATACCATTGCGGACGTGCCCGAAGTGACCACCAGCCCAGCCCGGCCTCCCACATACACAGATCCGCATGACCGCCTCGTGGGACATGACCGACTGGTTGTGCGTGGAGCGCGTGAGCACAACCTGCGCAACATCTCCGTCGACCTGCCGCGGAACAGCCTCATCGTCTTCACCGGGCTCTCCGGTTCGGGCAAGTCCTCCCTGGCCTTCGACACGATCTTCGCCGAGGGCCAGCGCCGCTACGTCGAGTCGCTCAGCGCCTACGCCCGCCAGTTCCTCGGGCAGATGGACAAGCCCGATGTCGACTTCATCGAGGGGCTGTCGCCGGCGGTCTCGATCGACCAGAAGTCGACCAACCGCAACCCTCGCTCCACCGTCGGCACGATCACCGAGGTCTACGACTATCTGCGGCTGCTGTTTGCCCGCGCGGGACGCCCGCACTGCCCGGTGTGTGGCCAGGCCGTCACCCGTCAGAGCCCGCAGCAGATCGTCGACCGGCTGCTGGAGCTGCCCGAGCGCACCCGTTTCCAGGTGCTGGCGCCGGTGGTGCAGGCCCGCAAGGGCGAGTACGTCGACCTGTTCAGCGAGCTCCAGACCAAGGGTTTCTCGCGCGCTCGCGTCGACGGTGAGGTCATCTCGCTGACCGAGCCGCCCACCCTGGAGAAGCAGAAGAAGCACACCATCGAGGTCGTCATCGACCGTCTCGTGGCCAAGGGTGATGACAAGGGCGCCAAACGTCGGTTGACCGACTCGGTGGAGACCGCGCTCGGCCTGGCATCCGGCGTCCTGATCGTCGATTTCGTGGATCTGGACGTCAACGACGCCGGGCGTGAACGCCGGTACTCGGAGAGGATGGCGTGCCCCAACAACCACCCCCTGGCCATGGACGAGGTCGAGCCGCGTTCGTTCTCGTTCAACTCGCCCTTCGGTGCCTGCACCAAGTGCACTGGTCTGGGCACCGAGCTCACCGTCGACCCCGACCTGCTGATCCCCAACGAGGATCTGTCGATCAGCGAGGGTGCCATCGCGCCGTGGTCTCAGGGATCAGGGTCAGCGGACTACTTCCTTCGGGTTCTGACCGCGTTGGCCGAGGACCTGAAGTTCTCCCTGGACAAGCCGTGGCATTCCTTGCCGGACCGGGCCCGTCAGGCGGTTCTGCACGGCCAGGACTACAAGGTCCACGTCAAGTACCGCAACCGTTTCGGCCGGGACCGTTCGTACACCACGGGATTCGAGGGTGTGGTGCCGTTCGTCATGCGTCGGCACTCCGAGACCGACTCCGAGTGGTCTCGTGAGCGCTACGAGGGCTACATGCGAGAGGTGCCGTGTCCCGAGTGCGGTGGCGCAAGGCTCAAGCCGGAGTCGCTGGCCGTCCAGATCGGAGGTCAGAGCATCTCCCAGATCTGTGCGCTCGCGATCGCCGACTGCGCCAAGTTCCTGGCCGAGGTCGACTTCACCTCGCGTGAGCGTCAGATCGCCGAGCGGGTCATCAAGGAGATCGAGGCGCGGCTGGGCTTCCTGCTCGACGTCGGCCTGGACTACCTCTCGCTGGATCGTCCTGCCGGCACCCTGTCCGGTGGTGAGGCGCAGCGCATCCGGCTGGCAACGCAGATCGGCTCCGGCCTGGTCGGTGTGCTCTACGTTCTGGATGAGCCGTCGATCGGCTTGCACCAGCGGGACAACCACCGTCTGATCGAGACCCTGACCCGGCTGCGCGACCTCGGCAACACGGTCATCGTCGTCGAGCACGACGAGGACACCATCGCCACCGCCGACTGGGTTGTCGACATCGGCCCGGGGGCGGGGGAGCACGGCGGCAACATCGTCCACTCAGGCTCGGTTGCGGACCTGCTCATCCACCCCGACTCCATCACCGGCGCGTATCTCTCAGGTCGTCGCGAGATCCCCACGCCTGCGCTCAGACGCCCGCAGGATGGGCGCGAGGTCACCGTGATCGGGGCCCGCGAGCACAACCTGTATGACGTGAATGTCAGCTTCCCATTGAGCAATCTCGTTGCGGTCACTGGGGTTTCGGGTTCCGGCAAGTCAACGCTGGTCAACGACATCCTCTATATGGTTCTCGCCAACAAGCTCAACGGTGCGCGTCAGGTCCCCGGTCGGCACAAGGCTGTCCTGGGGCTGGAGCACCTCGACAAGGTCGTGCATGTCGACCAGGGGCCGATCGGACGGACCCCGAGGAGCAATCCCGCGACATACACCGGCGTCTTCAACCACATGCGCAAGCTGTTCGCCGAGACGACCGAGGCCAAGATCCGCGGCTACCTGCCGGGGCGCTTCTCGTTCAACGTCAAGGGCGGTCGCTGCGACAACTGCTCCGGCGACGGCACGATCAAGATCGAGATGAACTTCCTGCCCGATGTCTATGTGCCGTGCGAGGTCTGCCACGGTGCGCGCTACAACCGTGAGACCCTCGAGGTGCACTTCAAGGGCAAGACGATCTCCGACGTCCTGGACATGCCGATCGAGGAGGCATCGGAGTTCTTCGCGGCGGTACCAGCCATCTCGCGCCACCTGCGGACGCTGGTGGAGGTGGGCCTCGGTTACGTCCGGCTCGGCCAGCCGGCGCCCACGCTCTCCGGTGGTGAGGCTCAGCGGGTCAAGCTCTCCACCGAGCTGCAGAAGCGTTCGACCGGCCGGACGGTCTACGTCTTGGACGAGCCGACGACGGGCCTTCACTTCCAGGACATCAACAAGCTGCTCGGGGTGCTGCAAGGCCTGGTCGACAAGGGGAACACGGTCATCGTCATCGAGCACAACCTTGACGTCATCAAGAACGCCGACTGGATCGTGGACATGGGTCCCGAGGGCGGCAACGGTGGTGGCCGGGTGATCGCGCAGGGGACTCCGGAGCAGGTCGCACTGGTCGAGGAGAGCTACACCGGGCGGTTCCTCGCCCCGGTCCTTGCCAGGAGCGCCCGCACGCCGACCCGCCCGACCGGTGCGAAGGTCACCGCGTCGACTGCTCAGAGGACTGCGGCGAAGAAAACTGCCGCGTTGAAGACTGCAGGCAAGAAGACTGCAGCGAAGAAAACCAGATCGATTCTGGGCCCGCCTTGATTCTGGGCCCGTCTTGATTCTGGGCACCGCCTTCTTGCTCTGAAACCACTGTGTCGCGCGAGGCGAGGTGCTGATTCGGTGGTTTAAGGGCAACAAGCGCGTGGTGGCTTGGCTGAGCTGGGTGCTGGTCAGTCCTCGCCGAGGTAGGCCTTGCGAACGTCGTCGTTGACAAGTAGGTCCTTGCCCGTGCCCTTGATGACGATCTTGCCGACCTCCAGGACATAGCCATGGTCGGCCAGGCTCAACGCGGCCTGCGCGTTCTGCTCGACCAACAGGATCGTGGTGCCTTGGGACTGCAGGGTCCTGACCGTCTGCATGATCTTCTTCATCATCAACGGCGACAGGCCCATCGACGGCTCATCCAGCATGAGCAGCTTGGGCCGGCTCATCATCGCGCGGCCCATGGCCAGCATCTGCTGCTCACCACCGGAGAAGGTTCCGGCCTGCTGGTTGCGCCGCTCCCCGAGGACAGGGAACAGGTCGTATGCCGCCTCCAGGTCCTTCTTGACCCCGGCGTCACCGCGCGTGAACGCGCCCAGGAAGAGGTTCTCCTCGACCGTCATCTTGGGGAAGATCCGCCGGCCTTCGGGGCAGTGCGCCACGCCCATGATGACGATCTCGTGAGCCGGGACGGTGTCGATGCGCTTGCCCTGGAACAGGATCTCACCGCTGCTGGGTCGGATGAGCCCGGAGATCGTGCGCAGGGTCGTTGTCTTGCCGGCACCGTTGGTGCCGATCAGGGTCACGACCTGGCCCTCGTCGACCGAGAAGCTGATCTTCTTGACCGCGAGGATCTTGCCGTAGGCAACCTTGAGGTCCTTGACCTCGAGCATGGCTGTCACGGGGAGTCCTCTGCGTCTTCGTCGGTGTCGGTGCCCGTGCCGATGTAGGCCTCGATGACCCTGGGGTCGGACTGCACCTCGTCCGGGGTTCCCTCGACGAGGGTCTCTCCCCTTACTAGGCAGAGCACCCGGTCACACAGGTTGAAGATGAACCGCATGTCGTGCTCGATGACCACGACTGCCAGCCCGGTGTCCCGGATCTTGAAGATCAGGTCGCTGGCCTGACGGGTCTCCAGCGGGTTCATGCCCGCCGTCGGCTCATCCAGCAGGACGAGCTTGGGGTCCGTGGCCAGTGCCCGGGCGATCTCCAGACGACGCTGGTTGCCGTACGGCAGGTTGCGCGCCAGGTGATCGGTGGACGTCCCGAGGCCGACGAACTCCAGCAGCTCCTGGGCCCGTGCCCGGGTCTCGGCTTCCTCGCGCTTGAACTTGGGTCCGCGCAGGATCGAGGTGAGTGCCCCTGAGCTCGTGCGGCAGTAGCGGCCCACCATGACGTTCTCCAGCGCCGTCATGTTGGCGAAAAGCCGGATGTTCTGGAACGTGCGCGCCATACCGGCCTCGACGACTGCCCGGGGTTTGGGGGCCAGCGCGACACCGGACAGGCGGACCTGTCCCTCCGTCGGTTTGTAGAGTCCGGTCAGGCAGTTGAAGAACGTCGTCTTGCCGGCACCGTTGGGGCCGATGAGCCCGAGGATCTCGCCCTCGTTGACGGTCATGCTCACGTTGTTCACGGCCGTCAGCCCGCCAAATCGCATGATGACGCCATCGGCCTGCAGCAACGGCACACCGGGCGAGCGACTGGCTTCCACGGTTTCGGCGGCCATGGTCATGGCTTCACCTCCTCCGCGAATTCGCCCTCGACCCGGACAGCAAGGCCTTCGTCTTCCTCGTGGAACTCCAGCTGCCTTCGTTTGCTGGCCACCAGGCCTTCGGGCCTGAACCGCATCATCAGCACGAGCAACAGACCGAACAGCAACAGGCGGTAGTCCGAGAAGAAGCGGAGCTTCTCGGGGAGAAGCTTGAGGATGACGGCGCCGATCATGACACCGGCGACGGTGCCCATGCCGCCCAGGACGATCGCCGCAAGCAGGAATGCCGACTCCAGGAAGATGTACTGGTCGGGGGTCACCGAGACGTCCTGGTGGGCCTTGATGGTGCCGGCCATACCGGCCAGGAAGGCACCAACGACGAAGGCGAGAATCTTCAGACCGAAGACGTTGACGCCCATGGCCTCGGCGGCCTTCTCGTCCTCGCGAATAGCCACCCAGCCGCGGCCGATGCGACTGTTGTTGAGGCGCGAGAACACCAGGATGATGAACGCGATCACCACCAGCAGCAGGAAGTAGTAGTTGGAGAAGCGGGCCAGCGGGATGCCCAGGACATTGTGGGTGTCGCCGAAGTTGAAGCTGCCGAAGGCCAGGTCCGGGATGGCGGGGATGCCGTTGGGCCCGTGGGTCAGATCGGGCCCGTTGTTGCCGTCGAGGTTGAACATCGACAGGCGGAAGATCTCACCGAAGCCGAGCGTGACGATGGCCAGGTAGTCACCGGACACGCGCAGGGTCGGGGTGCCGATGATGAGGCCGAGCGTGCCGGAGACGCAGGCGCCCAGGAGAACGACCACGAAGAAGGGCGGATTCCACCCGATCGTGGCGAACGCGGACGTCGAGAGCGTGGCCCCGACATAGGCACCCGCGCCCAGGAACGCGATGTATCCGAGGTCGAGCAGGCCTGCCAGGCCAACCACAATGTTCAGACTCATGGCCGCCGCGCCGAAGATGAGGATCTGGGACGCGATCGACATGTTGGCGTCGGAGCCGTTCTGGGTGAACGGGAAGAAGAACGCCGCAGCGAACGCGGCCAGGGTCAGCACGTGCCTGTGCCTGGGCGTGACGTGTCCTAGCCAGGACAAGAGGCCCGCCCGGATCCCGGCAATCACCACGCCTGTCACGAAGACGAGGAAGAGCACGAACTCCCAGGCGTCGGTCAGACCCAGGGCGTAGGCTGTGCCGAACAGGATCGCAGCCATCAGCACGACGATGACCAGGATCTCGGACCAGCCCGGGAGGTGGGCTTCGGCAGGGTCTCGGGTTTCCCTGGGCAGGACCAGTCGTGCGGCGGCAAAGAGCAGCACCGCGCCGAGGAGTGAGATCCAGCCGCCCGGGTCGATGTTGATCAGGCCACCGGCCTCAATCGTGATCGCCACCACGACCATGACCATGAAGAGCAGCGCCCATGTGGCCAGGGCGCGAAGACCCAGGGCCGTGTCAGCCCATTGGCCCAGGGAGGTCAGCGGACCCTTGTGCGCCAGCAGCAGGACGACGGCGAGCAGGGCCAGGGCGAGGGCCTGGATCTGCAGGCCGCCGGGGTTGAAGCTGATGGAGAGGTCGCCCAGGACCTGCGGGTCACCGCTCCAGGAGAGCAGGGACCCGGTCATGAGCAGACCGGCACCGGCCAAGGCCAGGGGCCAGGCCTTGGCGCCGTGTCTGACAACAACGGACTCTGGGATGTCGGGGATCTTGATCATGCGCGGTCCACCGCCTTCGCACCTAGCAGGCCTTCTGGGCGGAACACCAGGACGAGGATGAGCATGACGAAGGCCCAGACGTCCTTCCAGGGGCTGCCGCCGAACTGGCCGGGGATGTACTGAGTTGCCATGGCTTCGACGATGCCCAGGACCAGGCCACCGACGACAGCACCCGCCACGTTCCCGATGCCGCCCAGGACCGCAGCGGTGAAGGCCTTGAGCCCCGCCAGGAAGCCCATCCGGAAGTCGATGTTGTTGTTCTGCAGACCCTGGGCTACACCGGCAATCCCGGCGAGGATCGCGCCGAGCATGAACGCGACCACGATGACGCGGTCGACGTTGATGCCCATCAGGCGGGCCGTGTCCGGGTCCTGGGACACAGCCTGCATGCCCCGGCCCATCTTGGTGCGGTTGATGAAGTACCAGAGAACGGCTGAGCACATCAGCAGGGCGCCGATGGTGAAGATCGCCGCCCGCTGGATGGTGACGCCGCCGACCTGGAACGCCGGCCCGGTCACCACGTCGATCTGCGGGAAGGGAATAAGCGACTTCGCGTCCGGTAGGTCGAAGGGGTTCCAGCTCGTGAACGGCACATGGTCGTAGTTGAGCCGGACGATCTCCTGCAGGAAGACCGAGATACCGATGGCGGTGATCAGCGGTGCCAGCCGCGGGGCGTTGCGCAGCGGTCGATAGGCAAATCGCTCCATCAGCACCGCTGTGACGACTGAGGCGATCACGGCGCCGATGATCATGAAAGGCAAGATCCACAAAGAGGTTTGCCCTCTGAACAGCACCAGAGACGTGGTCAGGGCACCGAAGGCGCCGATCATAAAGACCTCGCCGTGGGCGAAGTTGATCAGCTGCAGGATGCCGTAGACGACGGTGTACCCGACCGCGATCAGCGCGTACAGCGATCCCAGGGTCAGCCCGTTGACGAGCTGTTGGACAAAGATATCCACCTTGTTAACTCCAGTGGTCAGATTCGACGGGTCAGATTCGACGGGTCAGATTCGACGAGGCCGTAGGGGTGGACGGCTGCCCACCCCTACGGCCTTCAGGGTCGCGTTACGGAACTGTGACTGTTTTGATCTGAGCCCACTTGAGGTTGGCGACCTTGTAAGAGGTCAGCACGCGGCTGGTGCTGTCGCCATACTTGTCGAAGCCCACCTTGCCGGTCAGGCCGTCGAAGGAGACATTGCCCAGCGCGTCGAGGGTTGCCTGGCGGACCGAAGCCACGTCCTTGGCGTCCTTCAGTGACACCTTCAGGGCGTTGATGATGGCATTCGCGGCGTCGTAGGAGAACGTGCCGTAGGCGGCGGAGGGCTCCTTGTAGCCCGCCTTTGCATAGTCGGCCAGGAACTTCTTGCCGACGGCGGACTGGTCTGCCGGCGCGCCGACCGAGGTGGCGAGGTCACCGTTGGCGGTGGCCCCGGCGAGGGCGACGTACTTCGGGTCGAAGATGCCGTCGCCGCCCATCAGCGGGACGTTGAGACCTGACGCCTTCATCTGCTGCGACAGCGGACCGGCCGCCGGGTACTCACCGCCGTAGTACACAGCCTGGGGTGCCGTGGGCTTCACCTTGGAGATGACGGCCTGGAAGTTGGACTCGTCCGGGTTGATCGTCTCGGCGCCAACGACGGTGCCGCCGAGCCCGGTGAAGAACTTGGTGAACTCTTTGACCAGACCCTGGCCGTAGGTCTTCTTGTCGTTGATCGTTGCGACCTTCTTGAAGCCGGCAGTGTTGTACAGGTAATCAGCGGCAAACTTGCCCTGCACGGTGTCTGTGGTGCAGGTACGGAAGAAGGTCTTGTAGGGCCGCACCGGTGCCGTGGAGAAGTTGGCACCCTTGGTGAGCGACGGGCCGGTGTTGGCCGGGGAGACCTGGACGATGTTGGCCGTGGCGAGCACCGACTGGGTGCTCTGGGTGACGCTGCTGTTCAGGTTGCCCACGACACCGGCGACATTGGCCTCAGCGGCGAACGCGGTGGCGGCGTTCTTGCCGACGTCGGGCTTTTGCTCGTCGTCCTTGGCTTCCACCTTGAGCGTCCAGCCGGGGACGGCCTTGTTCGCGTTCGCCTGTTGCACTGCGAGCTCGACGGAGTGCTGAATGCCGAGACCGAGAGCCGACAGGTTGCCGGACAACGGTGCCATGACGCCGATGATGGCGGTCTTGTTGCCGGTCGACGTGCCGGTGTCCGTCCCCCCTCGGGAGCCGCATGCTGACAGGGCCAACGACGCAATAAGCAGCGGCGCTGC
Organism: Actinobacteria bacterium UBA4719; assembly: GCA_002404345.1. Lineage (GTDB taxonomy): Bacteria > Actinomycetota > Actinomycetes > Actinomycetales > Dermatophilaceae > UBA4719. Next base: position 27,184 of record DHJN01000212.1, read on the forward strand.
GACCCGGACTATGGAACGCTGATGCACGGTTCCTCCTGATAAATCATCGCCCAGGTAGCTTCCCGGACTCCCGCGAATCCCGCGGGCAGGTGAACAGTAGCCCCAGAACACGGTCATGTGGTGCATCCCACACTCGTGTGTTGCAGGGTCGTTACTTGCGCGAGATGTCGTACTTGGGCTGGCAACCGCAGCCAGGGTCCGGTGGTGACCTGCTACGGTCGATTTCATGAGACCTCTCGCGCTAGCCATCCCTGTTGCTCTCCTGTCCCTCGTCGCTGCCTGTAGTACCAGCAGCACCCCGGTGGACTCGACGACGGCAGCGCCGACCACGGCAGAGCCGACGGCTGCAGCGCCGACGGCTGCAGCGCCGACGGCCGCAGCGCCGACGGCCGCGGGGGGGGCCACGTCGGCCGGGGCGGCCCTGACCGGCGCCGTCCCGCCCATTGACTTCAAGATCACGCTGGTGGACAGCAAGGGTGCACCCGTGACCACCCTCAAGGCGGGCACCTACCAGGTGAAGATCAAGGACGCGTCGAAGATCCACAACTTCCACCTCAGCGGCCCCGGGATTGACTTGACGACGACCGTTCCGGAGGTCAAGGAGACGACCTGGCCCGTCACGTTGAAGGCCGGCACCTACACCTTCAAGTGCGACCCGCACCCCAACATGAAGCACACGTTCACCGTCTCCTGATCGGCCGGCAGCAGGTCATCTACAGGTCGGCAACACCCTCCTCTTAGAGTGAAGGTGTGGCCGACCCGTCGTCATACCGCCCCAGACCGGGGGAGATCCCGGTCGAGCCCGGCGTGTACCGCTTTCGGGATGCCGACGGCCGGGTCATCTACGTCGGCAAGGCCAAGTCGCTGCGCTCGAGGCTCTCGTCCTACTTCCAGGACCTCTCGGCGCTTCACCCGCGTACGCGTTCGATGGTCACGACCGGTGCCAGCGTCGAGTGGACCGTCGTCGCGAACGAGGTCGAGGCGCTCCAGCTGGAGTACTCCTGGATCAAGGAGTTCGACCCGCGTTTCAACGTCAAGTACCGCGACGACAAGTCCTACCCCTACCTCGCGGTCACGATGGGTGAGGAGTTCCCACGCGCTCAGGTGATGCGCGGAGCCAAGCGCAAGGGGACGCGATACTTCGGTCCTTATGCCCATGCGTGGGCGATCCGCGAGACGCTCGACCAGCTGCTGCGCGTGTTCCCCATGCGCACCTGCAGCAGTGGTGTCTTCACACGGGCCGGTCAGGTGGGCCGGCCGTGTCTGCTCGGCTACATCGACAAGTGCTCCGCCCCTTGTGTCGACCGGGTCAGCGCCGAGGAGCACCGGGTGATCGCCGAGGACTTCTGCGACTTCATGGCCGGCAACACCGGGAAGTTCGTCAAGCGCCTCGAGGCACGGATGAAGGCCGCTGCCGCCGAGCTCGACTACGAGCAGGCGGCCCGGTTGCGCGACGACCTCGGGGCGCTGACCAGGGCCCTCGAGAAGTCAGCAGTGGTCCTGGCCGATGCGACCGATGCGGACGTGTTCGCCCTCGCAGACGATGAGCTCGAGGCTGCGGTCCAGGTCTTTCACGTCCGCGGCGGACGCGTTCGTGGCCAGCGTGGCTGGGTGGTCGAGCGCGGGTCGGAGGACGCCGCGGAGCTGTCATCGGTTGTCGAACACCTGCTCCAACAGGTTTATGGCGGCGAGTCGCCCGAGGGGGTCCCGCGCGAGGTCCTGGTCCCCGTCCTGCCGCCGGACCCCCTGCACATGGGGGAGTGGCTCAGCAGGCTGCGCGGCGCGCAGGTCGACCTGAGGGTGCCCCAGCGCGGCGACAAGCGTGCGCTGATGGAGACGGTCAGGCGCAACGCGGACCAGTCGCTGGTTCGTCACAAGGTGGCCCGGGCGGGGGACCTCACGGCCCGCAGCCTGGCGATGCAGGAGCTCCAGGACGGGCTCGACCTGGTCAGTGCACCGCTGCGGATCGAATGCTTCGACGTCAGCCATGTGCAGGGCACCAACGTCGTGGCCTCAATGGTGGTGTTCGAGGATGGACTGCCGCGCAAGGCCGAGTACCGCCGGTTCATCGTCAAGGCAGCCATGGCACGCAGGGGGCCGGGCGGTGAGGTCAACCGGCAGATCGACGACACGGCGGCCATGCATGAGGTGCTGACCCGGCGGTTCAAGCGCTATCTCGAGGACCGGTTCAAAGCAGGCGATGTCGAGGGCATGGCGCTCGATCCTGACACCGGCCGACCGCGACGGTTCGCCTACCCGCCCAACCTTGTCGTCGTCGACGGTGGCCTTCCCCAGGTCAACGCGGCTCGCGCAGCGTTGGCGGAGCTGGGGATCGACGACATCGCACTGGTGGGCCTGGCAAAGCGTCTCGAAGAGGTCTGGATCCCCGGTCAGACGTTTCCCGTGATCCTTCCGCGCACGAGTGAGGGTCTATACCTCTTGCAGAGAGTGAGGGATGAGGCGCACCGGTTCGCCATCACGTTCCACCGCCAGCGGAGGTCAAAGGCCATGACCTCCAGCGTGCTGGATGACATCCCTGGTCTGGGTGAGGTCCGGCGCAAGGCGTTGCTGCGGCATTTCGGCTCGGTCAAGCGACTCAGGGAAGCCTCGGTGGAGCAGATTCAGGAGGTGCCCGGGATCGGCGTCGCTCTGGGTGCCACCATTGATCGAACACTGCACCACCCGGCGACCCAGCCCGCACCGGCCGTCAACGTGACGACCGGCGAACTGTTCGACTAGACAGCGAGGACAGTAATGACACCCGCCCCTCCCGTCAACGACTCCGATGCGACCGAGCTGGTCATCCTCACGGGCATGAGCGGCGCCGGTCGCAGCACTGCAGCCAATGTGCTGGAGGACCTGGGCTGGTATGTCGTCGACAACCTTCCGCCGCAGCTGATGCTTCCGATGGCCACGCTCGCAGCCGAGGCTTCCCATGGCGGTGTGACCAAGGTGGCTGCGGTGATCGACGTCCGCAGTCGGACCTTCTTCGCCGCCTTCCGTGACGCCCTGCAGTCCTTGCGAGGGATGGGCTGGGCGCCGAGGGTGATCTTCGTCGACGCCACCGACGAGGCCCTGGTCCGACGGTTCGAGAGCGTGCGCCGCCCGCACCCCCTGCAGGCTCAGGGAAGGATGCTGGACGGCATCACCCAGGAACGCGAGCTGTTGGGGGACCTGCGCTCCGAGGCGGACGTCCTGATCGACACCTCCGGCCTGAATGTGCACCAGCTGTCGGCCAAGGTGTCCCAGATCTTCGCTGGTTCTGACGGGCCCCGACTGCGCATCGCCGTGATGTCCTTCGGCTTCAAGTACGGCATCCCCCTGGATGCCGACCTGGTCTTCGACATGCGTTTCCTGCCGAACCCGTTCTGGATCCCGGAGCTCCGGTCCAAGAACGGCACGGACCCGGCGGTGGCCGCCTACGTCATGAACAAGCGCGGGGCAGCGGAGTTCGTCGACCGGGTCGTCGACCTGATGCAGCCGATGATTATCGGCTACCAACGTGAGGGACGGCGCTACATCACCCTGTCCGTGGGCTGTACCGGTGGCAAGCATCGCTCGGTGGCCGTTGCAGAGTCGCTTGCGGCCAGGCTGAACGGCGAGGACGTGGCCACGATCCTGGTCCACCGCGATCTGGGGCGCGAGTGAGCCGCCCCGTCGTCGTCGCCCTTGGCGGCGGGCACGGCCTGGCCGCCTCGCTCGCGGCACTGCGGCTGATCACCGACCAGATCACGGCTGTGGTGACGGTCGCCGACGACGGCGGGTCGAGCGGACGGCTGCGTGACGAGTTCGACGTGCTTCCGCCGGGAGACCTGCGGATGGCGCTGGCCGCGCTGTGTGATGACACGGAATGGGGCCACCAGTGGCGCGACGTGCTTCAGCACCGGTTCGCCGGCGACGGTCAGCTCGGTGGACACGCGGTCGGCAACCTGTTGATCGTCTCGTTGTGGGACCTGCTTGGGGACACCGTCGGCGGTCTGGATCTGGTTGGCCGGTTGCTCAACGCTCGCGGCCGGGTCTTGCCGATGGCCGCGGTGCCACTCAACATCGAGGCCAGCGTCATGGGCGCGGACCCTGGTCAACCGCTCGAGATCGCGACGGTCTGTGGCCAGGCGGCAGTCGCCAGGACCAGGGGACGGGTTCTGTCGGTGCGGCTCAACCCGCAGGAGCCGCCCGCCTGCGACCAGGCGGTGGCGGCCATCCACGCCGCCGACTGGGTGATCCTGGGGCCCGGTTCCTGGTTCACCTCCGTCATGCCGCACCTCCTGGTTCCCGGTATCCATGACGCCCTCATCGAGACTCCAGCCAAACGCGTGCTCACCCTCAACCTCGTGATGCATACCGGTGAGACCGTGGGCTTCTCGGCAAAGAACCACCTCGAGGTCCTGGCCGCACATGCTCCCGAGCTACACCTGGACGTGGTGCTCGCCGACCCGGACATCGTCGAGGACGAGGCGCTGCTACGGCGCGTTGCCGGGGACATGGGGGCCGAGCTGGTCCTTGCCCGCGTGGGCGACCATGGGCGGGCGGGTCATCACGACTCGCTGCGGCTTGCCGCGGCATACCGAGACATCATCGGCTGACCGGTTCCGAAGTTGCAGACGAGTGGCAGGATGGCCCGTATGGCAATGACGGCAAGGGTCAAGGACGAGCTGAGCCGGCTCACGGTGACCAAGCCCTGCTGTCGCAAGGCTGAGGTGGCCACCACGTTGAGGTTCGCCGGGGGGCTGCACATCGTCGGCGGTCGGATCGTGGTCGAGGCCGAGCTGGATACCGCCGCGGCCGCGCGCAGGCTGCGCAAGGACCTCTCCGACGTCTATGGCCACGGCAGTGAGATCCTCGTGCTGTCCGCCGGGGGACTACGTCGGGGCAGTCGCTACGTCGTAGGGGTCGTCCAGGACGGTGAGGCTCTGGCCCGTCAGACCGGGCTGATCGATGGCCGCGGTCGCCCGGTGCGTGGCCTGCCCCCGCGGGTGGTCAGCGGTTCGGTCTGCGACGCCGAGTCCGCCTGGCGCGGTGCGTTTCTTGCGCACGGATCCCTGACCGAGCCCGGTCGGTCCGCTGCCCTTGAGATCACCTGCCCCGGTCCTGAGGCCGCGCTCGCGCTCGTTGGTGCGGCGAGGCGACTTGGCTTACAGGCCAAGGCTCGCGAGGTGCGCGGCGTGGACCGCGTCGTCATCCGCGACGGCGACGCGATCGGCGACATGCTGACCAAGCTCGGTGCCCATGACGCAAAGCTGGCCTGGGAGGAGCGCCGGATGCGGCGCGAGGTGCGGGCGACCGCCAACCGGCTGGCCAACTTCGATGATGCCAACCTGCGCCGTTCCGCGCGGGCTGCCGTTGCGGCCGGCGCCCGGGTCGAGCGCGCGTTGGAGATCCTGGGCACCGACGTCCCGGACCACCTGCGCGAAGCCGGGAAGCTGCGCCTGAAGCACAAGGAGGCCAGCCTCGAGGAGCTCGGCCAGCTCGCTGAGCCGCAGATGACCAAGGACGCGGTCGCAGGCCGGATCCGTCGGCTGCTGGCCATGGCGGACAAGCGGGCGAGCGACCTGGGCGTCGCCGGTACGGATGCCAACCTCACGGCCGACATGCTTGACGCCTGAGAGACCGCCTTGACGCCGCAGAGACCGCGTTGTCGTCCACCCTTGGGGCATCCCCTAGGGTCGGGTTGACGAAAACGTACTCCGGGGTGCGGACAGGCCGCACCGACAGACCTGTTCAGGAAGGCTCGACCCGTGACTGTTCGCGTTGGTATCAATGGCTTTGGCCGCATCGGCCGCAACTTCTTCCGTGCCGTCCAGGCTTCCGGCGCCGACATCGAGATCGTCGCCGTGAACGACCTGACGGACAACGCCTCGCTGGCGCACCTGCTCAAGTACGACTCGATCCTGGGCCGGCTGCAGGGCGACGTCACCTCCAGTGACACCGACATCACGGTCGACGGCAAGTCCATCAAGGCCTTCGCCGAGCGCGACCCGGCCAACCTCAAGTGGGGCGACCTGGGTGTTGACGTGGTGGTGGAGTCCACCGGATTCTTCACTGACGCCACTAAGGCCAAGGTGCACGCCGACAACGGCGCCAAGAAGGTCATCATCTCGGCTCCGGCCAAGAACGAGGACGTCACGATCGTCATGGGCGTCAACCACGAGTCCTACGACCCGGCGGCGCACACGATCATCTCCAACGCGTCCTGCACCACGAACTGCCTCGGGCCGATGGCCAAGGTCCTCAATGACGAGTTCGGCATCGTCAAGGGCCTGATGACCACCATCCACGCCTACACCCAGGACCAGAACCTCCAGGACGGTCCGCACAGCGACCTGCGTCGCGCCCGCGCCGCCGCCTTGAACATCGTCCCCACCTCGACGGGCGCTGCCAAGGCCATCGGTCTGGTACTGCCCGAGCTCAAGGGCAAGCTCGACGGCTTCGCCCTGCGCGTCCCGATCCCGACCGGCTCGGCCACCGACCTGACCTTCGAGGCCGGTCGCGAGACCACTGCCGCTGAGGTCAACGCCGCGATCAAGGCTGCAGCGGAGGGCCCGCTCAAGGGGTTCCTGAAGTACACCGAGGACCCGATCGTCTCCAGTGACATCGTCACCGACCCGCACTCGTGCATCTTCGATGCGGGTCTGACCAAGGTCATCGGCAACCAGGTCAAGGTCGTCGGCTGGTACGACAACGAGTGGGGCTACTCGAACCGCCTCGTCGACCTGATCACCTACGTCGGTAAGACGCTCTGACCGCACGATGAGGACCGCACACGACCTGATCCTGGCCGGTGGCCTACGCGGGAAGCGCGTCCTGGTCCGCAGCGACCTGAACGTCCCTCTCGATGCCGATGGCACCATCAGCGACGACGGTCGGGTGCGGGCGTCCTTGCCCACCATCAAGGCTCTGAGCGAGGCGGGCGCGCGCGTTGTCGTGTGCGCCCACCTCGGCCGGCCCAAGGGGGCACCTGAGGCCAGGTACTCCCTGGCTCCTGTGGCCCACCGCCTTCAGGAGCTTCTCGGCGCCCCCGTCGCCTTCGCCGCCGACACGGTGGGGGAGTCAGCCCGGTCCGCTGTTCGCAGGCTTTGGGACGGGCAGGTCGCGTTGCTGGAGAACTTGAGGTTCAATCCGGGCGAGACGTCCAAGGACGATGCCGCCCGCGGTGCGTTCGCTGACGAGCTGGCTTCTCTTGCAGACGTTTTCGTCAGCGACGGGTTCGGTGTCGTGCACCGCAAACAGGCCAGCGTGTATGACGTGGCGCAGCGACTGCCGCACGCCTGTGGCGCGCTCGTCCAGACCGAGATCGCGGCGCTCAAGCGCCTCACCGAGTCGCCAGAGCGCCCCTACGCCGTCGTGCTCGGAGGCGCCAAGGTCAGTGACAAGCTCGGAGTCATCGCGAACCTGATGCAGACCGCCGACCGTCTGCTGATCGGTGGCGGCATGGTCTTCACCTTTCTCGCGGCGCAGGGCCACGAGGTCGGCAAGAGCCTGCTCGAGGCGGAGCAGATTGACGCGGTCAAGGGCTACCTCGACCAGGCCAGGGAGCTTGGCGTCGAAATCATCCTGCCGACGGATATCGTTGCGGCTACAGCGTTCTCGGCGCAGGCAGAGCACAGTGTGGTCGACGCAAACCGCATTCCCGCGGACTGGATGGGCCTCGATATCGGTCCCGAGTCGGCAAAGGCGTTCGCAGCCAAGCTGATCGACGCCCGCACCGTCTTCTGGAACGGCCCGATGGGTGCCTTCGAGATGCCTCCCTACGCATCCGGCACCAAGGCCGTCGCCGAGGCGCTGGCCGAGGCCACTGCCCTGGGTGCGCTCACGGTCATCGGTGGTGGCGACTCGGCTGCGGCGCTGCGGCGGTTCGGCTTTGAGGACAGCCAGTTCGGGCACATCTCGACCGGTGGAGGTGCCAGCCTGGAGTACCTCGAGGGCAAGCAGCTCCCCGGCCTCACAGTTCTGGAGGGCTGAAACCCATGGCACGAGCGGCGGGCTCACGCACGGACTCACACATATCGTCCAACCGCACGCCGCTCATGGCGGGCAACTGGAAGATGAACCTCGACCATCTTCAGGCCACGCACCTGGTCCAGAAGCTCGACTGGACCCTTGGTGACGCCAAGCACGACTACGGCGCGGTCGAGGTCGCCGTCCTCGTGCCGTTCACGGACCTGCGCAGCGTCCAGACGCTCATCGAGGGCGACCGGTTGTTCCTGCGACACGGGGCCCAGGACCTGTCGGTGCACGACAGTGGCGCCTACACCGGTGAGATCTCGGGCGCGTTCCTGTCCAAGCTGGGCTGCACCTATGTGGCGGTCGGCCACAGTGAGCGCCGGCAGTACCACGCCGAGGACGACGCCGTGGTGGCCGCCAAGGTCAAGGCGGCATACAAGCACGGTCTGACCCCGATCCTGTGCTGTGGCGAGGGTCTCGGGGTGCGCAAGACGGGTGAACAGGTCCAGCACGTGCTGGCGCAGATCGACGCCGCCCTGGACGGTGTCACGCCTGAGCAGGTGCGCTCCATCGTCATCGCCTACGAGCCGATCTGGGCCATCGGGACCGGCGAGGTGGCGACTCCGGCGGACGCGCAGGAGGTTTGTTCGGCGATCCGCACCAGGCTGGCCGAGCTGTACTCAGGCGACATCGCGGACGGCATACGGATCCTTTACGGAGGTTCCGTCAAGGCCGGCAACGTCGCCTCGATCATGAGCCAGAGCGACGTGGACGGAGCGCTGGTCGGTGGGGCCTCGATCGTGGCAGACGAGTTCGTGTCGATCTGTCGCTACCGCGACCACCTCACCGCCGGCTGAGAGCGCACCCTGAGCAGATAGCCGTCGCGACTGACCGTGAGTCGGGGCGGCTGGGCGAGGGCCGTCAGGTACTCTGTGCCCTGGGTCGTGCTTGGTGCGACCGGG
>DHJN01000212.1:36168-38752 GCA_002404345.1 Actinobacteria bacterium UBA4719
TTGGGTCTAACTTTCGTGAATGCCGTGAAGATCGGGCTGCAGGTGCTTCTGGTCCTGAGTGGGCTGTTGCTGACCCTGTTGGTCCTGTTGCACAAGGGCAAGGGGGGTGGCCTCTCCGACATGTTCGGTGGCGGGATGTCCAGCACGATGAGCGGCTCCTCGGTCGCGGAGCGCAACCTCGACCGGTTCACCATCGCCCTGGGACTGGTGTGGGGCGCCAGCATCATCGGCCTCGGACTCCTAGAGCGTTTTTCAAGTTAGGGCGTTTTTCAAGCTGAGCGCTTCTCCAGTTAGTTTCGCCGGGCCCGCATCCTCGGGCTGACCTGAACCTCAAGGAGCGACATCGTGGCGAGTGGCAACGCGATCCGCGGGAGCCGGGTTGGTGCCGGCCCCACGGGTGAGGCCGAGCGCGGCGACGCCGCCCCCTGCGTCCACATCTCGTACTGGTGCGGCAACGGTCACGAGACGCGGCCCACCTTTGCCGTAGAGGTCGGCCTGACAGTTCCGGAGAGCTGGGACTGCCCGCGCTGTGGTCTGCCGGCCGGCCAGGACCAGGCCAACCCGCCGCCGGCCACCCGCATCGAGCCGTATAAGACCCATCTGGCCTATGTGAAGGAACGTCGCAGCGAGACCGAGGGCGAGGCGATCCTGGACGAGGCACTGAAGTCCCTGCGCGACCGGGGACTCATCCGCTAGACCGCGCTCTGGAACGCCACAAACGGGTCAGGGGCTGGCCAGCCGGATCAGCTGCCTGGGCACATGGGTCGCCGCGTCCCGGTCCAGGAGCCACGTGGTGGAACGTATGCCGGTCACGCCGGCTGCCGGCGCCTGCATCTGACCCGCTCCGGAGAGCGCGAGGCCGACCGCCCCGGCCTTGTCCGCGCCCGAGACCAGGAACCACACGTCGCGTGCAGCGGACAGGCTCGGAAACGTCATGGACACCCGGATGGGTGGCGGTTTGGGTGCCCCGCGGACGCCGATCGCCGACTCGTCGCGCTCATGCAGGGCTGGGTGTTCGGGAAACAGTGAGGCGACATGGGCATCTCGTCCCACGCCGAGCATCAGGACGTCGAACTCGGGCACGTCGCGTCCGCGTGGCGCGGCTGCGGCGAGCTCTTCGGCGTACCGGGCGGCAGCTGCGTCAACGTCGGCTCCGTCGGGTCCGTCGGAGGCTGGCATCGGATGAACCCGCGCGGGGTCCAGGGGCACGGAATCGAGCAGCGCCTCGCGCGACTGCGTCTCGTTGCGCTCAGGGTCCCCCGCGGGCAGGAAACGCTCGTCACCCCACCAGACGTTCAGACGCCGCCAGTCGATGGCGTCCCTGGCCGCGCTGTGACCCAGCGAGACCAGGAGCGCTGAGCCCATCGAGCCCCCGGTCAGGACGATGTCGGCCTGCCCACGCGAGGACTGGGCGTCGACGATGGCCGTGACCAGACGAGCGGCGGCGGCGGCGGCCAGGAGCTGCCCGTCGCGGTGGACGACGACGTTGGGACCGTGGCTCACGATGGGCTCTCTCCCTGTTGGGCGTCGATCAGGGCCAGACCCCTGGTCAACGTCTCCGCGTAGATCTCGTCCGGGTCGAGCCGGTGCAGCTCGTCGGCCAGACACTCGGCCAGAGCGCGGCGGCCCAGGCTGATCCGGCGGGCCGGTTGGTGTGGTGGTGCCAGTGTTGCCACGGCGCCATCAGGGCGCAAGAGGTCGATATTGCCGCTGCGTCGCTCGAGCCGGACACTGGTCATCCCGGTGCCTGCGGTCGTGTTCGTCCGGGTAACCGGACACTTGAGCGCCTGCGCCAGCCACCCGGCCATCAGGTCTGCGGAGGGAGAGTCGCTCGCACCCGCGACGGTTGCCGCGACGACCGGCTCGTATGGCGGTTGGTCCAGAGCCGCGGCCAGCAGACCGCGCCACAACGTGAGGCGGGTCCAGGCCAGGTCGGTGTCGCCCGGCCGGTAGTGGTCCGCACGATGCTTCATCTCCGCATCAGGGCTGGTGGCCCGCGCGGCATCGGTGATCCGTCGCTGCGCCATCTGCCCGATCGCCGACTCGGCGACGTTGGGTGGAGCCTCCTTGGGCCACCACGCCACGACGGGGGAGTCCGGCAGCACCAGGGGGACCAGGACGCTGGCGCCGTGCTCGGCGAGGGCCCCGTACATCCGCAGGACGACCACCTCGCTGGCCCCGGCGTCACCGCCGACCCGGATCTGGGCATCGAGCCGGCTGGCGCCGATGTTGCTGCCGCGGATCAGGGCGATGATGCGGCAGGGATGTTGACGGCTGGCGTCGTTGGCTGCCTCGATCGCTGTGTCGGCCTCGGCCTCGTCCATGACCACGATGACCAGGGTGAGCACCCGACCAAGGGTCATGGCCCCGACGTCGTGACGTAGCCTGACCAGCTTCTTGCTCACTGCGGCCGTCGTGGTGCTGGGCAGGTCGACGATCAAGGCTTCCTCCAGGTGCGTCCGTCGCGGCGCATCATGTCATCGGCGCTGGTCGGGCCCCATCCGCCGGCGGGGTAGGGGTCGGGCCTTCCCGCTCTGGCCCAGAAGGCCTCGACCGGATCAAGGATCTGCCAGGCCAGCTCCAC
>DHJN01000136.1:0-7439 GCA_002404345.1 Actinobacteria bacterium UBA4719
TAAACAATGCCGGGGCCCTGGGGGTGCGACTGCCATGTCCAACGAATCCGGCACTTCCAGCTCAGAGCCCGTAGGAGCCGGTCAGCCCGAGCTGATCACGATCCTCCGTCCAGAGGCCGATATCCGAGCCACCCGCCAGGGGCTTATCTCGCCGAACGTCGACACGACGCCATTGCAGGCAGTCCTGGACCGGCACGGAGCCGTCGCTCAACCGCTCTTTGGCCTCAGCGAGGAACGGCTTCGCGCCCAGCTCGACGAGCTGGGCGCACCCATCATCTCGGCATCGTCCGGTGAGGCTTTCGACCCAAGCTCGGCCGACCAGCCAGCGGAGCTCGCCGTTCCTGATCTGGCGCAGTACTACCGGGTGCACGCACCAGCAGACCGCCTCGAGCAGCTTGCCGAGGATCTGCGGTCCCAGGACCTGGTCGACGCGGCATACGTGAAACCGGCCGGTCGCCCCCCGCAGGAACTGAAGTCGCGTGAGCAGACGCTGAATGACATGACGCCGGACGCTGGGGATGCGCCTCCGACGACCCCGTCCTTCACCGACCGGCAGGGTTATCTGAGCCAAGCGCCGGCAGGAGTCGACGCCAAGCTTGCGTGGACCGTGCCCGGAGGGGGCGGAGCAGGGGTTCGCATTATCGACTGCGAGTGGGGTTGGCGCTTTTCCCATGAGGACCTGCTCACCAACCAGGGCGGGGTAGTGTCAGGGACCGCCAGCACCGATACCGATCACGGGACCGCGGTGCTGGGCGTCATCAGTGCTGACCGCAACGCCATCGGGGTCACCGGTATCGTGCCCGATGCTGTCATCAGCGCATCGTCGTTCAACGACCAGTCCAGTGCCGTGGCCATCAAGGCGGCAGCCGACAAGCTGGGCGCGGGCGACGTCATCTTGCTCGAGATTCATCGACCGGGCCCGAACACGCCCAACCCGCAACAGGGGCAGCTCGGATACATCGCGATCGAATGGTGGCCCGACGACTTCGCCGCGATCAGGTATGCGGTCGTGAAGGGCATCGTCGTCGTCGAAGCGGCTGGCAACGGATCCCAAAACCTCGACGCCGCCGTGTACAACACTGCGTCTGCAGGCTTCCCGGCCGGATGGAAGAACCCGTTCAACCCCGCCAACCCGTCGTCGGGCGCGGTCCTCGTTGGCGCAGGTGCACCGCCTCCAGGCACTCACGGTCGGGACAACGGTCCAGACCGTTCGCGACTCGGTTTCTCCAACTACGGTGCCCGGGTTGACGTTCAAGGGTGGGGACGTGAAGTCACGAGCACCGGATACGGAAACCTGCAAGGTGGCGGCAATGCCGACCTCTGGTACACCGATACGTTCTCGGGTACGTCGAGCGCGTCCCCCATAGTGGTGGGGGCCCTGGCAAGTGTGCAGGGAGTCCTCAAGGCACGTGGGAAACGACGCCTGAACTCGCCGGAGGCTCGGCGACTTGTGCGCGCCAGCGGCTCACCTCAGCAGGACGGGCCGGGCATGCCGGCCGACCAGAGGATCGGCACTCGACCCAACCTGCGCTCACTGATCCCTGCGGCGGCTCGGTTCGCTTGCAGAAGTGGGGATTTCGACGGTGACGGTCGCGCCGAGATTCTTGTGAGCAGTCCGTGGGGCGTGGGACTTCTTCAACAGTCTGGCGCCACGATGACGGCGCCGGTGATGCAGCCGAACGGCACCCGCTTCGGTGGCTGGCTGCTGAACACGGCGGACAACCTGCTGGGGCCTGTCGCCGATTTCGACGGTGACGGTCGGGCGGAGGTGATCGTCAGCAGTCCGTGGGGTCTCGGCATCTGGGAAGCGGCCGGTACCACGATGGCGGCTCCCATGATGGCGCCGAACGGCACCCGCTTCGGTGGCTGGCTGCTGAACACGGCGGACAACAACTTCGGTCCGGCGGCGGACTTCGACGGTGACGACCGCGCTGAACTGCTGGTGACCAGCCCCTGGGGCGTTGGCATCCTGGAGCAAGCGGGCTCGACCATGGCCGCTCCGATGATGGCGCCGAACGGCACCCGCTTTGGAGGATGGCTGCTGAACACCGCAGACAACTCCTTTGGCCCCGTCGGTGACTTCGACGGGGACGGACGGGTCGAGATCCTCGTGAGCAGCCCGTGGGGCGTGGGGGTGCTCAGGCAGAACGGCAACACGCTGGACGTTGTCATGATGGCCCCGAATGGCACCCGTTTCGGCGGTTGGCTGCTGAACACGGCCGACAACACGTTCGGGCCCGTTGGTGACTTCGACGGTGACGGAAAGGCGGAGATCCTGGTCACCAGCCCATGGGGGGTTGGCATTCTCAAGCTCTCCGGCAGCACCTTCACGGTTCCGATGATGGCCCCGAATGGCACCCGCTTCGACGGTTGGCTGCTCAACACGGCTGACAACACGTTCGGGCTGGCCAGTGACCTCAACGGTGATGGCCGCGCCGAACTACTCGTGACCAGCCCGTGGGGCGTTGGCATCCTGGAGCAAGCGGGCTCGACCATGACCGCTCCCATGATGGCTCCGAATGGCACGCGTTTCGGCGGCTGGCTCCTCAATACTGCGGACAATCGCCTGGGTAGCGCAGCCGACTACGACGCCGACGGTCGCGCCGAGATCCTGGTCACCAGCCCGTGGGGCGTGGGAATCCTGGAGCGGAGCGGGTCAACCCTCGCGGCTCCCATGATGGCTCCGAATGGCACGCGTTTCGGCGGCTGGCTCCTCAACACCGTCGATAACGACTTCGGTCTCTGAAGCGTCGTTCAACGGTGCGCACCGTTCGACGGTGCGCACCGTTGAACGATCCGAAACTGGTGTCGCCCACGAGATCGAGGCTGGGTGGCTGATGAGGTAGAAGCTGGTGCTGAATTGAGCCGGTTCAGAGTGCCGGTTCCAGGGCGCGGCCGGTGGCTCGTGCCTGGGCGGAGCGGAGGGAGTGTTCGGTCAGGGCACCGAAGAGCAAGCCGATCGTCGCCCACGTGACGAACTGCCCGGCCAGTGAGGCGATCCGGAACTTCCACAGGACGGAGGCAGGGAAGTCGGCAGGGACTTCGTCGACTCCTGGCAGGACCAGGATGACCAGGCCCATGGCGGCCACGAAGAAGCCCGCGCTGATGATGGTGGCGTCCCAGAGTCCACGCTTGGGCGCGAACGACCGTCCGATCTTGACCGCCACGAAAGCGGCCAGGATCGAGGCACCGAGCAACGCGAAGTACATGACGGTCCGCTGCCCGATCGTCTCCGGGTTGCCGATCGAGGGAGGGTTGGCGGGGTACTTCAGGAACGGCACCACCACCATGGTGACGAACCCGGCCAGAGCCAACAGTCCGGCGGTGGCGCGGGCGCTCAGGGCGCCGAGACGTCCTTGCGCCAAGGCGTAGGCCAGGGAGTAGATGCCACCGAGGGCGACCCCTAACACGCAGACGCCGGTGGCCAGCCCGATCGTGCTCTGCAGGTTGCGGCTGAACACCTCCGGCTCGTGAGTGCCACCCGCCGCGGCCGCGTGGGCGCTCTCGTAGGCGATGGCGGCGGCCACCTGGGGCTCGCCAAGAACCTTGGCCACGATCAGCGAGACCATGCCGGCGACGAGGCCGACCAGCATGCCGCGAACCAGCAGGGTTCGCACCATGGCGTGCTCGGGCCGCATCAGTGGCTCGGGCCGCATCAGTGGCAGGGAAAACCGAGAAGGTGCCGACCGTCGTGCAAAAACTCGTGCACTGACGTGCCTGAGATCAGCGACAAGGCGCCCTGTTCGGCGCCGACGAAGTACACCAGCAGCGTCGCGATGACGAGGCCAAAGATCGCCCAAGGCGCCAGCGCGCGAAGGGGGATGACCGGCAATGCCGGTACGGCGAGGGGAGTGGGCAGAACAGAAGGCATAGCCACAGTAGAACCTCCGGGGGAACACGCGTCCCGCATCGTGGGGTTCGTGACGACAGGGGTTCTGACTTGCGAACCTGCTGGACCGCGGTGGCGATCAGCTGATGCGCTTAACAGTGGCGCGACCGTGCCGGGCTCTCACCGGCTTCCTCCCACCGTCACGATGGAAGTCCCGAACCTAGAGCCCGCCGGTCCGCCTGTCAAAGGTGACAGGCGGTTGTCACAGGCGACAACCGCCTGTCACAGGTGACAACCGCCTGTCACAGGCGACAACAGAGCACACTTGCGGGGTGACCACCCGACTGAACCTGATCTGCCACGCGTCGACCTCGGCCACCAGCCGGACGGCGTTTGCCCAGGATGAACCACTCGACGAGCGTGGGCTCGCGCAGGCTTCAGCGATCGCCGGCACGCTCGGACACCAGTCGTCCGGTCGTGCCACGGTCGGGATACGCGGTCCCGCCCTGAGGTGTGAGCAAACCGCCGCGGCGCTGGGCGTGCAAGCGCGAGTCGACCCGGATCTGGCCGACTGGGACCTGGGCCTCTGGCAAGGTCACACACTCGCCGAGGTCAGCGCCGAGCACCCCGGCGACGTCACCGCGTGGCTGACCGACCCCGGCGCGGCACCACACGGCGGACAGAGCCTTGAGCAGCTCCTGCAACGCGTGGGCGGCTGGCTTGACCAGCAGACCCACCACCACGGGAGGCTTACCGCGGTCACCCACGCCGCCGTCATACGCGCAGCCCTCGTGCACGCGTTGGGTGCCCCGCCGGAGGCCTTCTGGCGTCTCGACGTCGCGCCCCTGGCGCGAGCGACGCTGACAGGTGCCGGAGGGCGCTGGAACCTGTCCTTCCCCCAGGCCGCTCCATGCAGGTCCGAGAGCACATCGTGAACCTTCCCGAACCCCACGAAGGCCACGCGCATGACCACGTCTCGCACGACCACGAATCCCTCCCGAGCTCGGAGGACCGCTCATGATTCTGCACGAGCATGGTCACGGTGCCGGCCAGAGGGCCAGCCACCGGGGCCGGCTGATGACCGTGCTGATCATCACTACCGTTGTCCTGATCGTCGAGGTCATCGGCGCGACGGTTTCCGGAAGCCTGGCGCTGCTAGCCGACGCGGGCCACATGCTCACGGACGTGGCCGGCCTGACCCTGGCCTGGTTCGCCTCTGTACTGGCCCAGCGTCCGGCGACTCTGGCCCGGACATGGGGCTACCGCCGAGCCGAGGTGCTCGCGGCCGTCGGACAGGCCGCTGTCCTCCTGGCGGTGGGCGGCTTCGTTCTGGTCGAGGGCATTCGGCGACTGATCGAGCCCCCCGAGGTGGCGTCGCTGGCGATGGTGATCTTCGGGGTGATCGGACTGGTCGGCAACTCGATCGGTATCGCCGTCCTGGCCGGAGCGCGGTCGGAGAACCTCAACATGCGGGCCGCGTTCCTGGAAGTCGTCAACGACGCTCTCGGCTCCCTCGCCGTGCTCATCGCCGCCGCCGTCATCGCGACCACCGGCTGGACGCGCGCGGACGCGCTGGCGTCGCTGCTCATCGGGGCGCTGATCATTCCGCGCACATTGAAGCTCTTGCGCGAGAGCATCGACGTGCTGCTGGAGTCGACTCCCAGAGGTCTGGAGCTCAGCGCGGTTCGCGAGCATCTACTCCAGGTCGCCCAGGTGCTGGCGGTGCACGACCTGCACGCCAGCCAGGTCGCCACGGGCCTACCCGTGTTGACCGCGCACGTCGTGGTGGACGACTCCTGCTTCCAGGACGGGCACCTGCCGGCGTTGCTTGACCAGCTCCAGCAGTGTCTGGCCGGTCATTTCGACGTCGAGCACTCCACCCTCCAGTTCGAAGCCAGCAGTCACGCTGCCCACGAACCTTCCGCGCACCCGTGATTCGTAACTCGTAACTCGTAACTTCTCGGGTGATTCGTAACTCGTGATTCGGTAACTCATGACTCGGTGATTCGTGACTCATAACTCATATATTGAAGACTTTTCCATCAGCCCGTACTGACGACTTTTCCATGCGCCGTGGCTCTGGCGCACCCGAGGTCTGGTGCGCCATAATTTCTGGCGCCTGCGCTACAGGCGGAACAGTCCAGAGGCACGCGAACTCGGAGGTACATCCCATGAGTCACCAACCCCTTGCCTGCATTCTCCCTCCCGACCTATTGCTGAAGCTTGCTCAGGAGGGCAGTGCCGAACACCGTTCGACCATCCTCCAGACCCTCGAGCTGGACCACACCTTCCGCCTGCGCCGCGCCGAGCTCGCGGCCCGTCAGCTTGCCCGACCTGCAGGCGCCCTGACCGCCGGAGCGGGTGGTACTCCGGACCGGAGCATCTACGACCAGGAGCACTCGACCGCAGACATTCCCGGCACCCTCGTGCGCAAGGAGGGACAGGGTCCCGTGGACGACCGCTCGGTCAACCAGGCGTACGACGGCTTCGGTCTCACCTACAAGCTGTACTGGGACGTCTACCACCGGGACTCCATCGACGATCAGGGGATGCCCATCCAGGGCCTGGTCCACTATGGCGATGCGTATGACAACGCTTTCTGGGACGGCGCAGGCCACATGTTCTTCGGCGACGGGGACGGCCACCTGTTGACCGACACCACCAAGGGTCTTGACGTGATCGGCCATGAGCTCACTCACGGAGTCACCCAGCACGAGGCGAACCTGACCTACTCCGGCCAGTCTGGCGCGTTGAACGAGTCGATCTCGGACGTGTTCGGATCGCTTGTCAAGCAGCGCCACCTGAAGCAGACCGCGGCGAAGGCCGACTGGCTGATCGGAGCGGACATCGTCGGCCCTGAGCTCGCTCCCGCTCTGCGGTCCATGAAGGCACCCGGCACCGCCAACAAGTACGACAACCAACCCGCCGACATGGACCACTACGTGCACACCTCCTCGGACAACGGTGGGGTCCACACCAACTCCGGCATCCCCAACCATGCGTTCTATGTCACCGCGATCACGCTCAAAGGCAAGGCGTGGGAGGCACCGGGAAACATCTGGTACGACGCGTTGTGCGATCCTCGCGTGAAGCCCAACACCACTTTCGCCAAGTTCGCTGCAGTCACCCTGCGCCACGCCAGGTCGCGGTACGGCACGACCAGCGTGCAGGCTGATGCGGTGCGAGCAGGCTGGGATGCCGTCAAGGTTCGAGTCCGCTGACGCCCAAGGTCGACGTCTCCAGCCAAGGGGATCCGGGCGCGGGCGGCGTTAGGGTGAGGTCGTGCACCTGAAACTCGTCCGCAGTGGTGGCTTTGCCGGCCTGGACATGGTCGCCACGGTTGACACCGACGACCTGCCTGCGGAGCAGCAGGACCTCGTTGCGAAGCTGCTCACCGCAGATCTGCAGGGCCCGGGTATGAGCCGATCGGGTGGAGCAGACCAGTTCAGCTACCAGCTGGAGATCCATCACGGCGAACGCACTGTGAGTCGCCACTGGGAGGAGCCCGCGGTGCCCGAAACGGTTCGGCCGTTGCTGGCGGCCCTCACCCGTCAGGCCAAGCCGGCCCGGTGACCTTTGGTCATCGAGGGCACGCCGACGTCGGCGTGCC
>DHJN01000136.1:7557-7885 GCA_002404345.1 Actinobacteria bacterium UBA4719
GACGTCGGCGTGCCCTCGATGACGTCCGGGTGAGTTCGATGGTCCGAGTTCGCATCTTTGCCGGGAAATATACCCTGATGGGGTATTGTTACGACACAGAGAGATACCCCCACCGGGTACACGCGAGGAGTGAGACCGTGGACACCAGCGCACCGGGCTACCACGACACCAAGGACGCCCACCTGAAGCGACTGCGCCGGATCGAGGGTCAGGTCCGTGGCGTGCACCGCATGGTCGAGACGGACACGTACTGCATCGAGGTGCTCACCCAGATCTCCGCGGCCACCAGGGCCTTGGAGGCGGTGGCGTTGGCCCTGCTCGACGAGCA
>DHJN01000118.1 GCA_002404345.1 Actinobacteria bacterium UBA4719
GCGGGCACGCTCCCTAGGTTTGTCGGTTCGAGAAAGTCACCCAACAGGCCTGGCAAGACCCGGTCTCCGAGCGAGAGCGCCATGGGCAGCGGCACATCCGTCACGGCATACCACTGTCTGCCTGCCGCCGTGGTTGCCGTCAGCGACGCCAGGCCAGCACGGCGCTGGAAGAAGGTCTGGCGCAGGTTCCAGCCGATGATGCCGTCGCAGTCGAGCACAGCGCGACGCCGATCGAGCGAGCCCGCTCGCGTGACCAGATGGTGGCCGGCGATGGCGTGCCCCAGA
The DNA here is from genome assembly GCA_002404345.1 of Actinobacteria bacterium UBA4719. GTDB lineage: Bacteria > Actinomycetota > Actinomycetes > Actinomycetales > Dermatophilaceae > UBA4719. Next base: position 286 of record DHJN01000118.1, read on the forward strand.
GATCGGTAACGGTCCGCCGCCAGCATGGCCGCGACGGGGACGCTCACGAGGGCTGGAAGCGCAAGCAATGGCGACGCACCGGTCGAGATGGCCACCCCGGCTGCGACGACCAGGAGCAAGGCCGACAGGAGTGCGCGCACAAGACGGCGACGCCGGGCAGCCGGGCCATGGGAGATGAGCGGGACCTCCATCGGCACGGGGTCCCGCAGGATCTGGGTAGCGACGTCCCGTGCCACGGCGAGCGGGGCGGGTGGCAACAACAGCGAACTGCCACCCGCGGCGCCTTCCCCTGACCTCAGCCCCGTCGTGATGCCGTTCAGGCGAGCTGCATGAACGGCCCGCAGCAACAACGGCTCAGAGAGCTCGACTCCTCTCAACCGTCGTTCCTCGATGCTGGTGGCCCTGGTCGTCAGCAGCCCGCGGGTGATGTGGAGGCTGCCGCGCGGATGCCGCGAGAGGCGAAAGCCCCAGTAGGACAGGACATAGCCGCCGATCGACAGGACCGTGACGAAGGCGACGAGCGCGACCACCCCCTGCAGGACGTCCAGCCAGATCGGGGTTCGCTCCAAGTAGCGCAGGGCCCCCCTGATGGGTCCCACCTCACCGGCGGAGACGCCGAGCTGGTCCAGAAGTCTCGAGCCGATACCGAGGATGGCCGTGGCACCCAGAACCCCCGACAGGGTGAATGGGGCGAACCGCACCCACCGGGGATCCAACCGCGCCAGCTCGGTGTCGTGGTTCCCGGGCGCCACGGCGTCTCCGGCGTCTCGGGCGTCTCGGGCGTCTCGGGCGTCTCGGGCGTCTCGGGCGGTTGCGGCTCCGAAAGCCACCGCGGCGGCTGGGTCGTGGGACGGCACAGCACTGCGATGGAGCAGCTCGGCGCGAAGGGCGCCTGCTTGCGCGACCGGCAGCGAGTCCAGTGACAGCCCACTCTCCCTCTCGTGACTACCGGTGCCTATGTCCACCTTCGCCAGCCCCAGGATCCGGTGCAGCGCTGACGCGGTCACATCAACGCTGCGGACCCGATCCGCTGGCGTGGCAACGGTCTTACGTCGCAGCAGTCCGCTGCGAAGCTGCACCTGCTCAGGGGTGATGCGGTATCGGGTGGTCGCCCAGCGCAGCCCGCTCAACGCGATGACCCCGACGACACCCAGCGGACCCCACCACCACTGTCCCGCGCCGACCGATCGACCCGCCACGACCAGGCCAACGAGGGCAGGGATGGCTCCGGCCAGCTCGCGAACGGGATAGACGAGCAACATCCGGGGGCTCAGCCGGCGCCAGGACCCGTCCCGTTCAGGACCTGGAACGCTCACGTCGCGTCGCCCTCGCTATGGCTGGTGACCTCGGTGAGCTCGGCGACCAGGCCCTCGGCCGTGGCGCGGTCAAGCCCATGGATACGCAGTGGCCCGGCCGCGGATGCCGTCGTGACCGTGACGTTCGCGAGGCCGAACAGCTGCTCCAACGGCCCGCGTTCGGTGTCGACGGTCTGGACCCGCGAGATGGGAGCGATCCGTCGCTCCTGGCTGAGCCAGCCGGACTGGGTGTAGACGGCGGTGTGGGTGACCTCCCAGCGATGAACGCGGTAACGCCAGCGCGGCATGACAATGAGGTGCGCCGCCGCGAACAGGACAGTCAGGACAAGAGCAGCGACCCGCAGACCGGATTGGTCCCGCGAGCTCAATAACCAGATCGACTGGACGGCCAGCACGAGAGTCCACGGCGGTATCGCTCGCACCGTCCAGTAAGCGACAGCACGAGGGCTGACGAGGTGGGCAGGATCGCGCAGCTGCATGAGCCCAACCCTGCCACGATGTGACCGATCAAGATGTGACCGATCAGGTCGACGCTGTTGCGGGGGTGGAGCCGGTCGACGTCGGCGGAACAGCGCTTGGCATTGGCGTCGTAAGGGGACGGGGAGGCGCTGTGCTCGTTCTGCCGAGCATGGGTCGGGGTTTGGGCTTCGCAGGGCTGATCTTGGTGGCCGGCGGCGTGTCGGACGGAATGGTCGCAGCCCGTGCCGGAACCAGGATGTAAGCCACCAAGATCAGTGCAAACAGCACCATCAGCACCCACGTCGACCGTCGGGGACGAATCCTCACAACGTTGTGCCCGTCGGCGCCGCCATGTCCAGCCCAACGGACACATGGATGCCCTCCCGGCGCAGCGCCGCCGCGATGCGCCCACGCAGGGCCAGCCCGACCAGGAACTGCCTGCCGGGCAACGTACGGGCCACGACGCGCACGTGGATCTGGTCGACCTCGATGCTCTGGACACCCATGACC
>DHJN01000007.1:0-19209 GCA_002404345.1 Actinobacteria bacterium UBA4719
CGGAGTGGGAGTCGGCTGACGGGTGTGTGCGGGTCACGGACTTCATGCCGCCCCGCGACGAGGCCGTCGACATCGTCCGCATCGTTGAAGGTCTTCGCGGGTCGGTGCGAATGCGCGGTGAGCTGGTGCTGCGCTTCGACTACGGCCAGGTGGTGCCGTGGGTCCGCAAGGACAAGAAGGGAATCCAGGCAGTGGCCGGCCCGGACGCGGCATACCTGGACACACCAGCTCCGCTGCGAGGCGAGAACTGGCGCACCATCAGCGACTTCACGGTGCATGCGGGGGAGCGGGTGCCCTTCGTGCTGACCTGGACTCCCAGCCACCTGCCCCGCCCGAGGTCAGCGAACCCCGAGCGGGCCCTGGCAGACACCCAGGAGTTCTGGACCACGTGGTCCGGACGAAGCCAGGCATCAGGTCGATACAAGGACGCGGTCCAACGCTCCCTGATCACCTTGAAAGCGCTGACCTACGCACCCTCTGGCGGCATCGTGGCCGCGGCGACGACCTCCCTGCCCGAGCAGATCGGTGGCCCGCGGAACTGGGACTACCGGTACTGCTGGCTTCGGGATGCCACGCTGACTCTGCAGTCTCTGCTGGGGGCCGGCTACACGGAGGAGGCCGCGGCCTGGCGGGAATGGTTGTTGCGTGCCGTCGCAGGGGACCCGTCAAAGCTGCAGATCATGTATGGGATCACCGGCAAACGCCGGTTGCCGGAGACCGAGCTGACCTGGCTGGCCGGCTATGAGGGGTCCTTGCCGGTGCGGACCGGCAACGCTGCTGCCGGCCAGCTCCAGCTCGACGTCTGGGGGGAGGTCCTGGACGGGCTCTCATTGACACGTAACGCCCTGCTCACCGCCGAGGACGATTCGTGGGATCTGCAGATCGCCCTGATGGAGCACCTCGAGGGGGCCTGGGACCAGCCGGACAATGGGCTGTGGGAGATGCGCGGGCCCCGGCGGCACTTCACCCACTCCAAGGTGATGGCTTGGGTGGCGGCCGACCGGATGGTGAAGGGCGTACGTGACTCCGGGCTTCCCGGTCCAGTCGACCGATGGGCAGCGTTGGCCACCACGATCCACGCTGAGGTGATGACCCGCGGGTTCAACACCGAGCTGAACACCTTCGTCCAGTCCTACGACAGCACGGATCTCGACGCGAGCCTGCTGCTCATCCCCAGGGTTGGCTTCCTGCCGCCGGATGACCGACGGGTCATTGGCACGATCGAGGCCATCCAGCGGGACCTCACACAGGACGGTTTCGTCATGCGCTACCGACCGCAGGACAGCGACGACGGGCTGCCGGGCGGTGAAGGTGTCTTCCTCGCCTGCTCGTTCTGGCTCGTGAACGCCCTGCACGGCGCCGGACGACGGGACGAGGCTGTCGTCCTCTTCGAGAGACTTCTGAGCCTGCGCAACGACGTCGGCCTCTTGAGTGAGGAATGGGATCCCCACACGAACCGGCAGTTGGGGAACACGCCGCAGGCATTCAGCCACTTCGCCCTGATCAACAGCGCCCTGCTGCTTCATCACGGCAGGTCTGAACACGGCAACAGGGCGGGCGGGCCGCGCCCGCTGTCAGGATCAGGACTTTGACCCCTTCTCCCGTGGTGCGATTCAAGGCGGCAAATCGGCTCGACAGGGTCTTTGAAGTTGGCATCCTCCTGAAGGCTCTCGACGGACTGCTCGAGATCGCCGGTGGTGTCCTGCTGCTTCTGATCAAGCCTCAATACCTGACCAGTGCCCAGTCGATCCCTTGGTGCTCGTCCGCCGTCCGGCGACGAACCAGCGGCGCACCAGCGCCGTTGGCGGTAACTGGGTGATCTCCAATCTGTCGCGGCAGCGAGATCGGCTGGTGCTCATGTTTGGACGGGCGCATCGAGAACTGCGACCGGACCCGCCCCGGCCTCGGTTCGGGCGGTGCCGCCGCGAACAGCGGCAGTGCGGTTGGGTCCGGGGATACAACCCCGTTCTGCTCGTTCACCCCAGGCTCCCAACGTCGGGTGCCGCGCCGAGGCCGGCGCGGTTGGCATTCACGACGGACTGGATTGCTGACGCGGCGGCGCGCAGCCCGCGCAGCAGCTGCGATGACTCGAACCGGCGCGGCAGGTTTGCTCCGCGCGAGAACACCGCGGCTGCGTCCTCGTCCAATGCCAGCGACGCCGTGACCGGGATCTGCAATACCTTGCGCACCTCCCGCGCGCCGTAGGGGTCCCCGTCGCCGACCAGCAGCACGCCCAGACTGGACGAGGCTCCCATCCGCTCGAACTCGCCGCGCAACGTCTCAGCCCAGGACCGGGCACCAGACAGGGCCGGCAGGGTGCTGCGCGTGACCAGCAGCGTCAGGTCGGCGCCATAGATCAGCGGCTCCGGGCACCCGGCCAGGCCCAGCCGCCCGGCGTCGACGATCACGTCCTGCCCGTTGCGTTCCAGCGCCCGCAACGCTCCTGACAGCGGCTCCCACAAAGGGATGAGGCTTCGGGCCTGGGGGTGGCCGCGGATGCCCGGCAGGAACTGCACCACCGTGTCCGGGATCGGCATGGTGGCGCGGGCGATGGCGTCGCCCAGCGTGCCCTCCCGGTGAGCCAGCGCCAGGTCGATCAGGCCGCCGATGTGAGCGACGTCGCCATGGAAGTGGCCGGCGAGGATGCCGGACCCGCCCGTCGGGTCGGCTTCGACCAGTAGTGACGGGCGCGGCCAGGACAGTGCCAGCCCCAAGGCCGACGTGGTCACGCCCGGCGATCCGGATGCGGACGTCAGGACAATCAGTGCCATTGGCTCACCGCTCCCGCGAGTCGAGCACCAGGGCGACCTTGCCCGTCGCGGACCGCGCGGCGAGCTCGGCGGCCTGGGCGTAAGGCACTGACACGTCGACGACGATCTGCCCGGTGTCCCCCGGCCCGCGCACTCCGACCACAGTCGCCTCGATCGACTTCGATGAAGACCCCGCCGCGACGTCGCCCTGCGCGCCGGGCGTGGCCACGATCCGCACCGTATCCCCGTTCTGCAACGTGATCGCCGGCATCAGCCCCGGTGGCAGGCTCACACCCACCACGGACATGCCCTTGGCTGGGATCACCGCGGAGGTGATGTCCTCCTGGGTCACCAGCCCACCAGCCGCCAGGTCCATCGCCGCTCGCTTCCCCACCACGCTGTCGGCCGCCGATGCCGGCAGAGGCTTTAGGGCGGGGTCGACGCCGATCTGTGCCGTCATCAGGTCGTCACGGGTGATGACCTCGCCGCGGTGGATCGTGTTCCGCACCGCGAGGATTTCTTGGGAGGTGCTCGTCGACGTATAGGCCCACGCGGCGAGCAGCGCGCCCAGGCAGATCGCCGCGACCGAAGCCGCCACGAGAGCCGGTCGGCGCCGCAGCCTCGGGGGCGGTGCGATGCTCTGACCAGGCACCGGTACCTCACTTGCGGGCAGCGCCTTATCCTTGCCGTCGCGCCCGGAGCGCTTCGACTCCTGCGCGGTTGCGATCGACATCTTCGGTCTCCCCAACTCTTCGAAGTTGCTACTGCGTAAGGACCTGCGCCTCGCCCATCGTGATATTCGTGATTTGCGTGAAGTTGAGCGGAATCGTGCCGCTCTCACCGACCCCGGACCACTGCACCGTCCAGTACGACGTCGCACGAACCGTGTAAGTCCCCTGCCTGGTGTACGTGTGCCCGCAGGTCGGGCTGGACTTCTTCCCGAACGAGTCCTGGTATGCCGTCCCCGTTACGGTGCACGCCACCGTCGACCCGTCACCCATGGCCCAGACGACCCGATCAACGTCTGCCGTTGCGGACACGGTGAAGCCTCCAGCGGACGCCGACCTCGTGATCGGACCCCACGTGTCCTGGTTCGGGTTCTGCACCCACATCCAGGTCGGCATCCCCACGATCCCGATGCTTCCCGGACGACTCTCGGGCACGATTCCGATCGTGATTGCCTTCAACCGCATCGACTCGACCGCCCGCTGGGCCAACACTCGAGGATCCGGTGGCGGCGGCGCAACCGGGGCCGCAACCGCCCAGAGCTGGAGGGTCATCCCCGCTATGAACGACCCTGGCCCGATCCTCGGACCAACGAAGCAGTCATAGATGGCACCGGTGGTGTGGCCCCCCCAGACCGGTGCGCCCTGCGGGGGCTGTGGGCTCGACTGGCCGCCCGGCGTACACAACTGACCATCAACCGTGATCTGCTCCACCGCGGCACTGTCACTGCTTACCGCACTTCCACGGCCTACCGGACTGGCACGGTCGCCGCCCACCGCTCCGCCACTTCCTCCTCCGCTGCCCTCCACCAAGATGAGACAGATGCCGTACTCGTCGTATTTTTGGCAGACCGGTGGTGCCGCGTGCGCGGTCGGCGCGAATAGCACCGGGAACAGAAGGAACAGGCCTGCGCCGAAAACTAGTGACTTCTTCATCAGCACGTCTTCGCTTGACTGGTGTCGGTGAAGGCGACTCGCCAGGCAGTCGGACTCGGGTACGCGTAGTTGCTGACCCCCACTCGCATGATGCCTCGTGGTTTCCTGCTCGCCGGAACGACCGACTTGCCTTTGGCATCAACGATGTTCACTTTGCGGACGTCGTAGCAGACTTCGAACTCAACCGTGGGGATGACAGGAGGTGACGCCTTCGGGTCATTCTTGAGGCTGATCTTCTTGCGGGTTGTCGACACCAGTTGCGTCGATCCAACTTGATGGATCTTCTGACCTTGAGCCGCGGCCAGCGTGTTCTGGCGGGCGATCAACTCGGAGGAGATCGTGGTGTCCTTGAAGAAGTCCGGAGTGGTCTTCGTCGGCTCGAAGAGACCAGTGTCCCGATCATGGAAGTACCTCACCACCATCTTCGCGGCAGCATCCTCAGCCGCCCGCTCAGGAGACGCTGAGGCGGTTGAGGTAGTTGGTGAGGAGACTGATGTAGTGGGCGACGTGGTCGTTCTCGGGGACGTCGTGGAGAAGGTGGGCTTGGGGTCGTTCGCGGTGCAGGCGGACGCGGCTGTGATCGCGGCCAGGGCGAGCGTGGCGGCGATCAGACTCTTGGTAGTCGTCATCTCCGGTACTCCTCGTGAACTCACATGGCCTTAAGGGAAGCAACCCCGACAACAAGAAGCTCGCCCAGGCCATCATCGACGCCCAGAGCGCCGAGATCACCCAGATGAACTCGATGATGGCCACCATCGGCAACTGAGCGGCCAACCGCTGAAGGGACTGCATCCCCGGCCCTTCGTTGGGCGCGGCGGGCTGCTGCGGGCTCCCGGTTACCGGTGCACATCAATGCGAATGGCTCAGGTTGGGCATCGGAAGGGAGCCCGATACCAGTGGTGCGGTCGGGCTCAGACCAGCTGGGGGATGCTGCGCGCAGCCGTGTAGAGGGCTACGGCAACTAGTAGCAGGGTGAAGGCCGTGGTGAGCCTTTCGGCGCGCACCCTTCTGGCGAGGCGACCACCAGCGAGGCTGCCGACAATCGCGACGAGAGTGAACACGCCGATGAGTGTCCAGTCCAGCTGGACTCCTTGGCCGAGCCTGGAGACCAGGGCTGACGCGCTGTTGATGGCGATCACCAGCAATGAGGTGCCGACGGCTACCGGCATCGTGAAGCCGAGCGCCAAGACGAGAGCGGGAACGACGGCGAAGCCGCCGCCGACACCGAAGAACCCGGTCAGCAGGCCCACCGCGGACGCGGTGACCAGCACCTTGGCCGCCCGCGGGCACGCACACACGAAGCGGGGCGCGAACGACAGGATCGGCTCCTGAGAGGAGTCAGGGTTGTCGGGTTTCCCGGATCGGGCGTGGTCGCGGCGGTTGCGGGCGAACATCAGCGCGGCGACGGCGAGCATGAGTATCGAGAACGCGGCCAGCAAGACGTTCGGGGCCACGCTGGCGGACATCTTCGAACCAAACCACGAGCCGGCGATACCGAGCACCCCGAAGACCAGACCCTGAACAACGCGCACCTCACCGGCCTGGTGGTGGGCCGCCGTCCCCGCCAGGGCAGTGACACCGACGATGAGCAGGGACCCGGTGGTGGCGGCGTTGGTGTCCTGACCGAGCAGGTAGACCAGGGCGGGCACGGTCAGGATGGAGCCGCCCCCGCCGAGTGCGCCGAGGCTGAGGCCGATGAGCAGGCCGATGGGGACGGCCAGGGCGAGCATCAGTTACTCATCTCCATTCGCTCAGGGCGCCATGCGCTTCGACCGGACGTGGACACCCGGGGCCCTCGGCTCGGGCAGTAGCGGCCGACGGAATGCCTTCAGATCACGCTTCCCGGGCGGCCGCCCTTGGCGACCACGAGTAGGTCGCTGGCCGCCCAGGCGCGCATACCACCACGCAGGTTGGCCACCTGGCGGCCCGGCCCGGCAAGGAGCGCAGCGGCGCGAGCGGAGCGCCCGCCTGAGCGGCATACGGTGATGATCGGCCGTCCCGCCGGCAGCTCACGCTGCCGCTGGCCCAGCTGCCCGAGGGGGATGTGTCGGGCGCCTTGGGCGTGGCCGGCCGCCCACTCGTGCGGCTCGCGCACGTCGAGCCGGATCGCGCCGTCGTCCATGCGCCCTTTGGCCTCGACGGCGTGGATCTGCTGGTAGGTCTTGGCGAACAGGTCACGAAGGCTCGCGCGGATACTCATGCCACTGCCTTCGTGTGCTGGCCCGGACTGACAACCAGAGGGAGCCCGGATGCGGCGGCCTGCTCGGTGTAGGAGTCGTCGACGGCCACCACCTGGGTGCCGTGCGCCGCGAGGATGGACGCGACGATCGAGGCACGGTAGCCGGAGGCGCAGTGCACCCACACTTCGCCGGCCGGCACCTGCGCGACCCGGCCGAGGAGCTCATGGATCGGGATGTTCACCGCCCCGTCGATGTGCGACTCGCGCCACTCCCCCGCACGCCGTACGTCCAGGATGGCCACAGGGCGGTGGTGGCGCACCTGGGCCAGGTCGGCAAACGAAGCCCGCTCGAAGCTGGCAAGCTCGCGATCGGTCCAGTCGTTCGGCCGACCGGTGGCCGCCGCGGCGGGACGGTCGATGCCGATCCGGACGAGCTCGCGCTGGGCCTCGGCCACCTGCTCGGGGGTCTCACCCAGCAGCGTGACGGGGGTTCCCCACGGGATGAGCCAGCCCAGGTAGGTGGCGAACTCGCCCTCGACGCCGAAGTTGAAGGTGCCCGGCACGAAGCCGGTAGCGAAAGCGGTGCGGGTGCGCAGGTCCACCACCCACTCACCGGCCTCGAGGCGGCCTCGCAGCGCTGCGGCGTCGGCAGGCTGCGGAGCTGTGAGGTCGGCAGCGGCCGGACCTGCGGAGTTTGCCGGGCCCATCTGGGCGTAGTACGCCGGGTAGGCGTCCAGCCCGGCGAGCAGCCCCGCGACGTAGTCCTTCTCGTCCTGGGTCAGGGCTGGGTTGGTGCGTTTCTCCTGGCCGATCGTGGAGAAGGTCGCCTCGGACTGGGTTGCCGAGCAGAAGCTGCCGAACCCGTGGGTCGGCAGCACCTGGGTCTGGTCGGGGAGCTCGGCGGCCAGCCGTTGCGCCGAGGCGTGCTGGTGGTGGACCAGTGCGTGGGTGTGGTCCGGCCCGAGCAGGTCGGGGCGTCCGGTGGAGCCGAAGAGCAGCGAACCGCCGGAGAAGACCCCGACGCGTTCGCCCCCGGACTCCAGGGAGTAGGACAGGTGAGTGTAGGTGTGGCCGGGCGTAGCGATGACCCGGATCCGCAGGGCATCACTGACGTCGATCACGTCACCGTCACCGGTCGGGACGCGCTCGTAGGCGACGACATCGGCTGCGTTGACGTGGTATGCCGCGCCGGTCACCTTAGCCAGGGCCAGGCCCCCGGTGACGTAGTCGTTGTGGATGTGGGTCTCAAAGACGTGAGTGATCCGCACACCGGTCGATTCGGCAAGGTCGAGCACGCGGTCGATGTCACGCTGCGGGTCGACCACGAGCGCGACGTGGCCGTCATGGGCAAGGTAGCTGCGGTCCCCCAGAGTCGGGGTCTCGACGGGGACGATGGTGACCATCAGGCGAGTCCTCTCGCAGTCGGGTGCCCCGCCCGCGCCCAGGCTTCTGTGCCACCGGCCACCGAGTACGCCTCATGGCCCGCACGAATCAGAAGGCCGGTCATCGACAGGCTGCGGTTGCCACTGGCGCAGATGACGTAGACCGGCTTGTCCTTGGGAAGCTCCGGCAGGCGAGAAGACAGCTGGCTCATCGGCACGAGTGTGGCGCCGGGGACGTGGCCGCCTACGAACTCTCCGGGCTCGCGGACGTCGACGACGAATGCGCCCTCGCGGTGGGCTGCGGCGAATGCCGCCAGGGGCACTTCACGCATGCTGTCTCCTTGGGTCAGTGAGGTATCAAGATCGAAAGTGGATACCCACCAGGGTATCGCTCGATGTCAACGTTAACCCATGTCCGGGCATTCCGGCCCCGTGTCAGCTCCGACCCACAGAAGGGTCCGACAAGCCAACGGGTATGCCGCGTGCCTCCACGGGAATACCGTCACCGGCGACAGGTTGATACCCCCGGTGGTATAGTTCGCGTCTCAGAGAGGAACCTCCTATGACGACCCAAACACTGACCGCAGCATCCTTCGAGCAGACCGTGCTCGACAACGACATCGTCCTCGTCGACTTCTGGGCGTCCTGGTGCGGACCGTGCCGCACATTCGCCCCGATCTTCGAACAGGCCAGCGCCGCCCACCCCGACATCGTCTTCGGCAAGGTCGACACCGAGGCCGAACAGTCGTTGGCGGCCACTGCCCGGATCACCTCCATCCCCACCCTGATGGCTTTCCGCGAGGGCACCCTTGTCTTCAGCCAGCCCGGCGCACTTCCAGCCGCCGCCCTGGAACAGGTCATCGCCGGCATCCGCGGGCTGGACATGGATGAACTCCGTGCCCAGACAGCCGCGTCCCAAACCGCCGAGTCCCAAACCGCCAGTGCCACGTCCTGATCCCGAAGTCCTGAAACCGAAACGAGAACCAACGTGTCCTACGCACTGACCACCACGGTCCACCGCTCCTTCGAGACCACCCTCGACGCCACGCGCGCGTCCCTGACCGACCAGGGCTTCGGCATCCTTACCGAGATCGACATCCAGGCCACGCTGAAAGCCAAACTAGATGTCGAGGTCCCACCGCAGGTGATCCTCGGTGCCTGCCGGCCACCGCTGGCCCACGCCGCACTCCAGGTGGAACCCTCGATCGGGCTGCTGCTGCCATGCAACGTCGTGGTCCGGTCCCTGGACGACGACACGACCCTGGTCGAGGCCCTCGACCCCAAAGTCATGGTGCCGCTGACCGGCAACGACGCGCTGTCATCCATCGCCGACGACGCCGGGCAACGGCTCGCCGCGGCCCTGGACACCCTCACGCAAGCACCCGCGACCACCTGAACCGAAACTACCTAGGACATGGACCCAAAGGAGCCACGATGGTTGAGCTGAATCCCCAAGAGATGGGCGCCGTGGTCAACCGGCTGCGCCGAGCCCAAGGCCAGATCGGCGGCGTCCTGCGCATGATCGAGGAAGGTCGCGACTGCAAGGACGTCATTACCCAGCTCGCCGCGGTGAACCGCGCCCTGGACCGGGCCGGCTTCGCCATCGTCGCGACCGGCCTCAAACAGTGCCTGAGCGAGTCCGGCGGGCAGGAGTCAGTGGACCTCAAAACGATGGAGAAGCTCTTCCTCTCCCTGGCCTGAGCCGGGCCACCGGGCCCGACCAGGCCGGCAAATGAGAAATCAAACGACGCGCTTCGCGACGCCCTGTGGCTGCAAGTGCGCAACCGGCATGGGCTCAAGATCGTCGTCGCTGGACCGTCCGGACAATCCGGACGGACAACTGCGAACTGAAAGCATCATGAAAGGTAATCGCAACATGAGGATCACCATGAGAAGCACCCCGGCCGTAGCAGTAGCCCAATAACCTTCGCCACCCTGGCGCCGGGTACAGCGTGGGCACACCAGGACCCGGCCGGCAGGGCCAGCGCCACGGCAACGTTGGGCTCGACACCGTTCGCCAACACCACCTATGGGCCCGGGGTTGTCAGCGGGAAGGCGTCGCTCGAGGAGCAGTCTGGCCGACTGAAGATCGAGGCAGAGGTCAAAGGCCTGAAGCCGGGAACCACCCACATCGGCCACATTCACTTCGGCACCTGCGCCAGCCTCACCCCCGGCAAGATCATCTTCGACCTCAAACCGGTGAAGGTTGGCCGGGACGGCGAGGGACGCAGCGTCACCGTCATCAACGACACCTCTGGGGCCAGCCTCGCCGCCGTCAAGGACTGTGACTGGTGGGTGGCCTTCCACGAAGGACCGGCGAACAGCACCCCTCAGTCGCCCGCCGTCGCGGTCGGCCCAGTGCTCCTCAAGAGAACTGAGGCAGGCGCCCTGTAACGATCAGTCCGCTGGCTTGGCCGTTGACCGACGCCTTGATGGTTGACCGCCGATGCCCCGTCACGACAACGACTTCGACAAGGAGCGCTCATGAGCCGCCGCACGAACCCCCGCGCGGGGAAGGGCTCACCACCCCGGCGGGGCGTCCTGGTCCCGGTCGTTGTCGCGACGGCGGCTGCTGCAATCGCGGTAGTCGTGGCAGTCCTGCCATCCATGGGCGGCGCGGCCGACCCCGGCTCGGCCGGCGCCCCTGCTCCGAACGTGCAGGGGCCGACCACGACGCAGGACCCCGACCAGCAGCAGGCCGCCCAGCACTTGGGACAGCTGGCGCGCCGCACCCCCAACGACCCGATGGCGATGGGCAAAGTGGACGCGCCCGTGGTCATGGTGGCCTACTCGGACTTCCAGTGCCCGTTCTGCGGCAAGTTCGCCCGCGACACCGAGCCAGCCCTGGTGAGGCAGTTCGTGGACACCGGCACCCTGCGCATCGAATGGCGAGACTTCCCCTACCTCGGACGGGAGTCGACGACGGCAGCTCGCGCCGGGCGGGCGGCCGCGGCACAGGGCAGGTTCTGGGCCTTCCATGACGCCCTCTACGCCAACCAGACCCCGGTCAACAGCGGAAAGCTGACGCCGGCGTAGCTGACAGGTGTCGCGAAGAACCTCGACCTGGACGTGGACCGCTTTCGCGCCGACATGACCTCAGCCGAAAGTGAGGCCGCGGTCCAGAAGGACTTCCAGTAAGGGCAGTCCATCGGTGTGACCGGCACACCGGCATTCCTGATCAACGGTGAGCCGATCATCGGGGCCCAGCCGACGTCGACCTTCGCCGCTGCCGTCAAGAAGGCCGCGGCCACGGCCCGATGACCGATGTCGGGCTGCCGGTGGCGTTCGCTGCCGGAGTGCTGGCACTGCGCTCACCATGCAGCGCGCTGCTGCTGCCCTCCTTCTTCGCCTACGCATTCGCCAGCCATTCAGCCCAGCTGCGCCGCACCGCCGTCTTCTACCTCGGTCTGCTGCTCACCCTCGTCCCGCTGGGAATGGGAGCCAGTGCGGCGTCGACCCTGCTCTACGGGAACCGCCAGCTCCTGGTCGCTATCGCCGGATGGTTCATCGTGGCACTGGGCCTGGTACAGATCCTGGGCGCAGCTTCGCCGTCCCGTTCGCCGGCCGGATGCAACAAGCCGCCCGCCGGGCGACGTCGCGAAGCTCCGGCTGGGCCTCCACCTTGGCCTTGGGCTCGGTCTACGGCCTGGCTGGTTTCTGCTCAGGGCCCATCCTCGGCGCCATCCTGACCATCGCAGCCACCCGCCAGTCCCCACTGCAAGGCGGGCTGCTCCTGGCGGTGTATGCCCTCGGCATGGCCGCCCCGTTGTTCATCCTGGCCGCGCTCTGGCACCGCTACGACCTCGGACATCGACGATGGGTACGCGGACGAATGCTGACCCTCGGACCGGTCCGGGTGCATTCCTCATCCCTGGCCTCCGGCGTCCTGTTCGTCATCATCGGCGCCCTGTTCCTGCGCTTCGACGGCACGGCTGGGATTACCGGAGTCCTCGGGTTCGGCGACACCACCGACCTTGAGGCCGACGCCCAGCAGAACGTGAGCACCTGGCTGAGCGCGGTGCCCGCGTGGTCGGTCCCGGCCGCGATCGCGGCCATCGCCACCGTTGTCGCGCTTCGCCGCGCTGCACGGTCCACGTCGCGCCAGCCATAGGCGGCACCTACCGCTGGGTCGCCTTGTTCGAAGCCGACGTCAAGCGTGGGTCCACGGGGAGTATGCCTGCGGGCCCTCGAGGCACGTCTGCACAATCACGTACCCCCTAATAACCCCGGCGCGCCGCAAGAGTCATGCAGGGACGGCGGCACCCGGGTCACTTGGGGGCGAGCAGTTCCTTGATGCGGTCGGCCATCGGCATCGGGACGACGGTGTCGGCGTCCCGCAGCGCGCCCAGGGCAGCGCGAGTCCCCACCAGGCCGGCATACAGCGGAGGACAGGTCGGGCACGTCTGGAGGTGGCGCTCCACGAGCACCCGATCGGAGGCCAACAGCTCATCGTCGAGGTAGTCCGAGACCTTGCGGCGGGCATCCCAACAGCGCAGGGGAACCCCCCGCAGGGCGTCCCGCCGCTCCCGCCCCTGGGCCAAGGCGTCCACCAGCATCATCCGACCCCGACGCAGCCGCTGCTTGGCGGCGGGCAGCCCGACGCCCTGAACCTCGGCGATCTCAGCCACCGTCATCCCCTCCACGTCGTGCAGCACCACGGCCGTCCGATAGATCACCGGCAGCCGCACCAGAGCATCCTCCAGCTCCGCCCGGGTCTCGGCCCGCGCGACCACGGTGCCCGCGTCCACGGTGTAGGAGTCGTCACGCCACCTCGCCTCCACCTCACGCTCGACGTCTTCAGTGGGATCCTCACGGTCAGCACGGAACCGGTCGACGGCAAGGTTGTGCAGGATGCGGTGCAACCAGGTTGCCAGCGACGCCTCTGCCCGGAAGGAGTCAGCTCGTTGCAGGGCGCGCAGCAGCGTCTCCTGCACGAGGTCCTCGGCCAGCGCAGAGTCCGCCTCGATCGTGCGGGCGTATCTGAGCAGTCCGGGGACCTCGGCAGCGAGTTGGCTACGCACGTTCAAGGTTCACGGCTATCACGACCGGTCACGCTAGCGCGAGGCGACGCGCTCCGCTGATGGGATGGTGGCCTTCGGCTGCGGGCAGGTGCGTAGCCCAAACGGCAGGTACAGCGGGCAGGTGCCGGCGACGGAGGTCGCCGCCATCACGCCCGCCAGGACGTAGAGCACGATGGCCAGCCAGCCCGCGGGGCCGACAAGGACTCCGGCGATGATGAGCGCCGGGGCCAAGACGAAGGTGCGAAGCTTGCGGTCAGCTGAACCCATATTCATATTCATGGTGTTCTCCTTGGTTGTGTTGGTACCCCTCATTGACGGAACGAACCCCGAAAGGGATACCGTCCGGGCCTGTGACGCCCGTCACAGCCGCGCCATCGCGGCGCGTTGCCAGGTCACGGCCTGCGGCGGCTTAGGAGCAGCGCCGGTTGGGGAGGCCTAAAATGTCAAAGGGATCGACACGCGCGTTCATAACCAACTCCGGCTCGCCCGCGGCCAGCAGGCACGCGTGACACTATCTACGCATGCACGTAGATAACCAGTCACGTAGACCGCAACCGGCAGTGGAACACGTCGAGCTCGCCGTCGAGACTTTCCGAATGCTCGCCGACGTCACCCGGCTAAAAGTGCTGTGGACGCTCCTGGACGGTGAGCTGTCGGTCAACGAGATCGCTCAGGCGGCGGCCAAGCAGCCGGCATCGGTATCGCAACACCTAGCCAAGCTGCGCCTGGCCCGCTTGGTGAGGACCCGCCGCCGAGGCACCCAGGTGCTCTATCGGCTCGACAGCAGTCATGTGCGCCAACTCGTCGAGGACGCGGTGTTCAACGCCGAGCACGCGGGCGCCGACTTGCCCCAGCACCACCGCCACGACCTCGGCGTCACCACGCTGCCTACCTCAAACGCCGAGCCGGCCGGAGCCAGCAATGAGCACTGACCCGCGCGCGACACCCAGCGCCTCGGAGACGCACGGCCACGATGGCGATGAGCCCCGAAACCGCAACCGCGATCACGGAGGGAAGGATCACGCCCACGACTACGACCACGACCACGCCCACGGACATGGAGATGGGCCTGAGGAACACGCGCATGCTGGCGGACTGGCCGCGTCCATGAAGTCGATCTTCCGCCCACACAGCCACGACGCCACCGACTCCGTCGACTCCGCCCTAGAGGCGAGCGCGGAGGGCATACGGGCGGTGAAGATCAGCCTCGTGGCCCTGGGGATCACCGCTGTGCTGCAGCTCCTAGCCGTCATCTACACCGGATCCGTGGCGTTGCTGGCGGACACGATCCACAACTTCTCCGACGCCCTCACCGCAGTCCCGCTGTGGATCGCGTTCGTCCTCGGCCGTCGAGCCGCGTCGCGGCGCTACACCTACGGCTACGGCCGGGCAGAAGACCTCGCTGGGGTGTTCATCGTTCTCATGATCGCCATGTCCTCGGTGCTCGCCGGGTATGAGTCGATCAGGCGGCTGCTCGACCCGCGGCCGATCACCCACGTCGGGATGGTCATCGTGGCAGGGATTATCGGCTTCACCGGCAACGAGATCGTCGCCGGCTACCGAATCCGGGTCGGCCGCAAGATTGGCTCTGCCGCCTTGATCGCTGACGGGCTGCACGCCCGCACCGACGGGTTCACCTCCCTCGCGGTGGTCATCGGTGCCCTCGGGGTGCTGGCCGGCTTTCCATTGGCCGACCCCATCGTGGGCATCGTCATCACCGTGGCCATCTTGTTCGTGCTACGTGGGGCGGTTACCGACATCGGCCGCCGACTCATGGACGCCGTCGACCCCGCCCTGGTAGACACAGCCGAGATCAGCCTGCGCTCCGTGCCCGGGGTGCGCGACGTCGAGACGCTGCAGCTGCGGTGGGTCGGGCACCGCATGCGTGCCGAAGCCGCGGTGCTCGTAGACCCCGAGATCACCGTGGTCGACGGCCACGAGATCGCTGTCGCCGCCCACCACCGGCTACTACACGACGTGCCTCGCCTCATCGACGCCAACGTCCACGTCTCCCCCGCAGGCCCCCACGGAGAAGAGCAACATCAAAGCCTCTCTCATCACCACGCCCTGCACGACCGCGACTGATCTGGCTGCCGTGGGTCGAGATCACTTGCCCACCAAGAGATCGATCAGGTCGGCGCGTCGCCCGTTGCCGATCACCTTGCCCACCCGCGCGAGCGCGTCATACAGCGCGTCCTTGGCTGCCCTGTCCCACGATCAGGTACCCCGCAGGCGCTGGTGGGCCGAGCTGAGGACCAATGACGCCCGCTGGATGTCAGAGGGGTTGGTGCCGCGACCAAGGGACATTCGCACGGCACCTCGCGCCACCTCGGGGATGACTCCCATGGCGAGCAGCACCGCGGAGGGTGTCTCCTCGCCGGCGTGGCAGGCTGAACCGGTGGAGGCGGCGACCCCGTCTGCGAGGGCGAGCAGGTCCCTGCCGTTCACGTCGGGGAAGGAGACGTTCAGGGTGTTGGGAAGGACGTTGTCTTTCGTATGCCGGGTCAGTCCGGGGACCGCTGCATGAAGGGTCGCCCACAGGTCGTCGCGAAGGCGCGCGATCCTGCCAGACTCCTCGGGCAGCCGGGCGGTGGCGCTTTCGCAGGCGACGCCGAGGGCAACTATTCCCGCGACGTTCTCGGTGCCCGGCCTCATCCCGCGTTCCTGTCCGCCGCCGAGAAGTACCGGCGCGAGGGCAGTGCCGCGTCGCACGTAGAGCGCGCCGACTCCTTTGGGCGCGTAGCACTTGTGCCCGGCCACGCTCAGCAGGTCGACCCCGAGTACGTCGACGTCGACGACCACCTTGCCGACCGCCTGCGCCGCGTCGGTGTGCGCCAGGGCACCAGCCGCATGGGCTGCGTCGGCGGCTTCTGCCACGGGCATGAGCGCACCGGTCTCGTTCTGGGCAAGCATCAACGACATGAGGGCGACGTCAGTACCCATCGCCGCTTGGACCGCTGCGGCTTCGACGTGCCCGGACTCTCGCACTGGCAGCAGGCTCACCGCCCAGCCCGATTTCTCCAGATACTCACAAGGGCGCAGCGTGGCCTGATGCTCGACGCAGGAGGTCACCAGCCGCCGCCGGTTGGCGGCAGCGACCGCGGCGGAACCACGGATCGCCAGATTGTTGGACTCGGTACCGCCTGAGGTGAACAGCACCTCATCCGGCCGACAGGACAGGGACGCCGCGACCTGCTCGCGGGCGCGCTGTACGGCGTCGCGGGAGCGTCGGCCGAGGGCATGCTCGCTGGAGGGGTTGCCGAACTGGTTCCGAAGGTAGGGCAGCATCGCCTCGAGCACCTCCGGGAGCACCGGCGTAGTGGCGTTGTGGTCGAGGTAGATCACCCTGGAGCCTGGCGGGTTCGGGGCGTGGTTCATCGGTTCTCCTTCTTCAGCCATGAGCGGTCTCCTCCGACGTGGGCGGCGTTTCGGGTGGGATGGGTCTCGTACATCCGGAACGCGACGACCAGTCCCGAGGCTGCCGTGATTGCGGCGACCACCCAGATGGCCGCGCGGATCCCCCAGAGGTCGGCGAGGACCCCGGCGAGTACCGCGCCGATGGCGAATCCGCCGTCGCGCCAGAGCCGGTAGACCCCCACCGCCCGGGCCCGCCAGGCAGGGTGCGCGACGTCACCGATCGCAGCGAGCAGGGTGGGGTAGACCATCGCGGTCCCGGCACCGAGCAGTGCCGAGGCGACGACCCACCCGGCGAAAGAGTCAGCCACCGCAACCATGGCCAGCCCGACCGCCTGGGTGAGCATGCCGCTGACGATGAGTCCCTTGCGACCGATGCGGTCGGACAGCGCGCCGGTGAGCAGCTGTCCAATACCCCAGACGGCAGGGTAGATCGCGACGAGGACACCGATCCGCGCCACGGACAGGCCGGCCGCGGCAAAGAGCACTGGGAACAGCCCCCAGGCGAGGCCGTCGTTGAGGTTGTTGACCATGCCCGCCTGACTGGCCGCCGACAGCGCCGGCTCGCGGAAGCTGGTCTGGGTGAACACCGCCCGGTTGTCGAGGTCGCCGTGCAGGTGGTCGTGGCGGCCGTCTGCGCGGGCGAGATGCTGGCCGGCCTCGAGACGGGCATGCCCCCGGGTTTCTCGAACCGCAAGAGTCGACAGGCCCAAGCCGAGAGCGGCGAAAGCGATGCCGAGGTAGAACGGCTGCGGGCGAAGTCCGTGCGCGGCGGCGATGTAGCCGGTGGCCAGGGCAGTCGCGGCGACCGCGCAGTAGCCGGCCGCCTCGTTCAGGCCCATCGCCAGTCCTCGCCTGGTGGCACCGACCAGATCGATCTTCATGATGACAGTGGTGGACCAGGTCAGGCCTTGGCTGATGCCCAGGAATACGTTGGCCACGACGACCCAGCCCCACGAAGGCGCCCAGATGAGCAGCAAGGGCACGGGCAGGGCAACCAGCCAGCCGGCGACCAGAACTGGTTTGCGGCCGTACCGATCTGACCAGGTTCCGGCGAAGTAGTTGGTCGCCGCCTTGGCCACGCCAAAAGCGAGGATGTAGGTCAGGGCGGCGGTATAGGCAGTGAGGTGGAACTCGCGCACGGCCAGCAATGGCAGGACGGTGCGCTCCTGGCCGAGCATTCCCCCGACCAGTGCGTTAACCGCGACGAGGAGGGAGAACTGCGCCAAGTTCGCGCCGAGCCCGAGCTGGGGGCCCGTGGACCGGGGTGTGCCGGTCAGCGGGCTGGGGCTCATGACCCGGTCTCGAGGGCCAATTGGTGGGCTGCCGCCCAGTCCTCGGGACCGCCGGCCAGGACGGCCACCCCGGTGACGCCCGCACGTTCGAGCAGGCTCGCGCCGGTCATCGCCCGCTCGCCGTGTCCGCACATGACGACGACTGGCCGGCCGCGCAGGTCGGCGGCCCGGTCAGCCAGGTCGCCGAGCTCGACATGAGCCACTCCAGGCAGGTGCCCGGTCATGAACTCGGCGTCCTGTCTTATGTCCAGGACCGACCGCCCCGCCACTTCCTCGGGCCGCAGCAGCGCGATGGTGCTCACTGGCAGCCCGGCCGCGACCCAGTCCTCAGGACGGCCAGTCAGCTCGCCAACGAAGTTGTCGTAGCCAACCTTGGCGCCCTGCCAGGCGATCTCGGCCGGGTCCTGGCCCGCGCCGCGCACGATCACGACCGGCCGATCTGGCGAGACGGCCCAGCCCAGCCAGGTGGCGAACGCGCCGCGCAGCGGGATGGACACGGCACCGGACAGGTGTCCCGCGGCATAATCCGGCACCGGGCGGACATCGACGACCTGGGCGCCGGACCGTGACAGCGCGTCGACCTGCGGGACCGTCAACGCGGGCGGGATCGGCGACGCGTCATACAGCCTGGGCCCGCGCCGGTTGATCTCAGGAAGTCGCAGGAAGTATGCCGGGAACGTGCCCAGCGAGCCCAAGAGGTGCTGGACGAACTCGTCCTCACCCCCGGCCTGGAGCAGCGGGTTGGTGGCCCGCTCCCGGCCGATGGTGCTGGTGCGGTCGGCCCCGGGGGGCGCAGAGCAGAACGATCCCGCACCGTGCGTCGGCCACACCTCGACCTCATCGGGCAGGGCCATCAGCCGCTGCAGGGATCGGTACTGCGCCCGCGCCAGCTCGACCGTGCGGTCCGGGTCCACCAGGTCGGTGCGGGCTGCGGCGCCCACCAGCAGGGACCCGCCGGTGAACACCCCCAAGGGACGCTCGCCATCAGACAACAGGAAGCACACGTGCTCGGCGGTGTGTCCAGGGGTGAGCAGCGCGGTCAGGCCCAGCCCGCCGAGGTCGACCTCCTGCCCGTCGACCAGCGCTGTGTGCTCGTACTGCCGGTCTCCGGCCGCCGAGGCCAGGACGATCGCCCCGTCGGTGGTGCCGAGCTGCCGAGCCCCGGAGAGGAAGTCGGCGTGCAGGTGGGTGTCCGCGGCATACGCGACCTGCAACCCCTTGCGCGAAGCCGCCGCACGTACCGAGCGAAGGTCCACGCTTGGATCGACGACCAGGGCGCGAGCGTCACCGAGATCGACCACGTAGCTGGTGTTACCCAGCCCCTCGTCGGGCAGCGGCACGATGCGCGGTGCGGGCATCATGATCTCCTCACGAGCTCAAGGCATGCGGGTCGAGCTCGCCGACCTGTTGGGCTGACAGTTGTGACACGGCCCTGCCTCCGTCATCTACAAGTAATGACTTGAATAGTCTAGAGGTCGGGCAGTTTTGTCAAGTACTCTCTTGGAGA
>DHJN01000007.1:19466-19694 GCA_002404345.1 Actinobacteria bacterium UBA4719
CGCGACGTCGCCGCCGAACACGTTGCCCAGATCGACCGGCTCGCGGTGGCCTACCTCGGCGACCGCAGTCAGCTTGAGGTGATGAGCCGCGCCGAGCTCAAACGCCGGCTCGGCCGCGACGTCGTCGTCCTCGACGTGCGCCCGGCAGTGGAGTACGGGGCGGGTCACATCGCCGGGGCGCTTTCGGTGCCCATCGACGAGCTGAAGCGCCGGCTGCGCGAACTGCCG
>DHJN01000207.1:0-1861 GCA_002404345.1 Actinobacteria bacterium UBA4719
GGGTCGTACACGGTGGAGAGCCGAGCCAAGGTCAGCGCGGCGAGCAGCAGGCCGAAGTCACGCAGCGCGACGTCGTAGAAGCCGGAGTAAGTGAGCAGGTTGATGATGATGCCAGCAAGCCAAAGCGCCACGACGTATGCCGCGTAGCGCGGCTTGATCGCGACAAGAACCCCCGCGATCACCTCGATCACGCCGACGATGAGCATCGCCGTATGGGCGCTGAACGGGAGCAGATTGACGATCCAGGGGGCGAGGTAGTGCTCCCAGTTGGTCATCAGGTTGGCGAACTTGTCCAGCCCCATCAGAATTGGCAGCACTGTAAAGCCGACGCGCAGGAGCAGGAACGCCCCGTAGGCCGGTTCGGTCCGAGCCCGCTGCAAAGCCTGGCTCACTCCGTGCGTGGTGTCGGAAGCGGCGGTGGCAGCCATCGAGTCCTCCTTCTATAAACACGATTATGTACTTTTAGAATTACGCAGTGGAGGTCATTTGTCAAATATGATTGTTGATATCGAGAGGGCACCCGAAGGAGCGGAGTTGACGTGTGCAGGGACAAGGAGGCCGGAAGAGACGCCGTGGCCGGGCTGAGCAGTCTGGATGAGCGTCTGCGCCGGCGGCTGTACGACTACGTGTGCGAGCAGGCCGCGCCGGTCTCCCGCGAGCAGGCGTCTGCCGCGGCGGACATCGGACGCACGCTCGCGGCATACCATCTCGACAAGCTGGCTCAAGCCGGGCTGTTGAGCACCCACTACCAGCGCCCGCAGGGGGCCCTAGGCCCTCGCCCCGGACGCCCGGCGAAGCTCTATCGCCGCTCCGAGAGGGAGTTCTCGGTCAGCGTGCCGCCTCGTGACTACGAGCTGTTGGCAAATCTGCTCGTGCAGTCGGTCCGGCGCGACCCGACCGGCACGGTGCGCAACGCCATGGGAGAGGCGGCCGAGCAGGCCGGGCGCGACGCCGCCGTGACCGCGCGGTCGACGCAGTCCGCGAACGAGGACCCGACCACCATCCTGACTCACGCACTTCGCAGCCGTGGCTACCAGCCGAGTGTCGGCGCAAACTGCGAGATCGAGCTGCGCAACTGTCCATTCCATCGCATCGCGCAGGCACACCAGGACATCGTGTGCGGGCTCAACCTGCGTCTCATCCAGGGACTGGTCGAGGAGTCCGGCGGCAACCGCTCACAGACGACCCTGGCGCCCCTGCCCGGCCGCTGCTGCGTGGTGATCCACGCCGGCTGACACGGTGTCGTTCGACGACAGACTGAATCCCAGTCGGGGATCAGGCGCCGAGGCCCCAGTTCGCGCAGCTGCTCAAGCTCCGACAGTGCTACGCGCAGATCGGCGAGTCCATCATCGATGCGGCTGGCCGACATGGCGGGCGGTCGCACCGCAGAGATCGTTGTCGCGCCCACGAGAGGGTGCTGCGGCAAACGGTGCCCTTCCCTGGACGTCCCGCTCCAGCCGGCGCGATTCCACACAGGGCCCCGCCACCTGTCTGGTAGGTGCGGATGAGTTTGCGTCCAGCTGCTTCGGTGCGTGGTTGGATGCGGAGGTGCCTTCATCGTTGGCTGGCCAGCCGGGGTCGTTGGCAGCGGCGACGCCCAGCGGTGTGTCGATGACGGTCTGCGTGCCGCGTGGCTCGGTCCGGGCCGCAGTGGTGGTGCTGCACGAAATCTGCGGAGCGACGTCGCGCATCAGGTGTGTCATGTCGCAGCTTTGCGCGGCCAGCTATGCAGCCGCCGCGCCGCAGCTCAAATCTCAGCACCGTGGAAAGGGTCTTACGGAGGCTAGGGACAACACCGTCTGACAGTTGAACACGTCGAACAGCTCCGAACCGTACCCGAAGCAGCCTCTGTGTCCGCCGA
>DHJN01000207.1:2115-3521 GCA_002404345.1 Actinobacteria bacterium UBA4719
GTAGGTGATCCTGGTCCCCTCCACCCGAGCGAACCGTGTCAGCGTGTGCTCCCTGGCCGATGTCTCGCTCATGATGTCTTCGACGCCGATGCCGCGCACCAGCAGTGCGTCACCAATCAGTGCTCGGTGGCAGCGCCAGGGCACGGCCTCCGCACACATGATCGCCACGGTCGTGCGCGCCCCGAGCTCGATCAGTTCATCGAGCCCCGCCGTGAACGCAGGCGTCTGCATGTAGTCCGCGTACCCGCGAAACGACGCGTTCTTCCAGGCGCCGTTCGGCGAGTCCTTCACAGTCTGCCGCAGGCCACCGAGCGTCTCGAGCCGGCCGTAGCCGATCCCGCTTGCCGGGAGGCTTTCGCTCAGCTCGTCCTCACCGAACTGCGGATTGTGCCGGGACTTCGCGATGGTGCGCACATCGACGACCTGCTCGACACCGTGGGCAGTGAGCATCCGCATGAATTCATCGATCGGATGCGTCGAGTGGCCAATCGTGAAGATTCGCTCGGTCATCGCGCCCCTCCTCGGGGATCGTGGGCATCAGCAAACGCGAAACCACCCAGCCCCAGTCGCGCCTCATCGCCGGCGATACGTATTCACCCCCTCTTGCCGAACAGCCCGAAGAGCGTTCGCAACTTTCCCTTGGCCGTCTGCCGAATCACCCGGGCGGGTGCACGGCTTCGTCTTCCGCTACGCATCCACCACGATGTCGCCGGCTGGGTTCGCCATCGTCTCGTGAGACGGTCCGTGCAGATCGTTGACACGAGGTGACGCTGAACATCGCCCATCATCATTTAACCAGCCGACATGGAGCGAGATGATCATGCCAGCAAACCCACCCAGCCGGCTGGACTCTTTGGGCACCAGACGTGGCGTGAAGCTGCCGGCACGGTCTCTGACGATATCCAGATCAAGCGCCGCTGAGTTCAGCGATCCTTTCATCCGCCGACTGCGGCGACGGCGAAACGGCCGGCTTCTCGCCGACTACTCCGGCCGCTGCACCGTGTCCTGGCGGTGGCCGGCGCGCGTTCCTCGCTGTTCTCCGCCGAGCCGCTGCGGCGCCTGCTCGAGGCCAATCTGGGATACCGGGACCTGCTCGACGCGCGCGTCGAGCTGCACCTGGTCACCACCGACCTGGGCAGCGGGCAAGAGGTGGTTCTCTCCAGCGGTGATGTGGCCAGCGCAGTCGTGGCCAGCGCCGCCATACCGGGCGTGTTCCCGCCGGTATGCCGCGACGGCCGGATGCTCATCGACGGTGGCATCGCGGAGCACACGGCCATCCGACATGCCATCGACCACGGAGCCGACGAGGTCTACCTCCTGCCAACAGGGTTCCCTTGCGCACTCGTCGCCGCACCCCCCTCTGCCGTCGGGGTGGCCCTGCAGGCGCTGACCCTGTTGAGCCAGCA
>DHJN01000207.1:3599-8877 GCA_002404345.1 Actinobacteria bacterium UBA4719
CTGATCGGCGAGGTGGCACGGTACAACGGACCCGCCAAGCTCAACGTTCTCCCGCCGGTGTGCCCCCTGAAGGTGTCCGCAGCGGACTTCAGCCAGGCCGAGAAACTGATCGCAAGAGCCAAGAAGGACACTGGGTCGTGGCTCGACGCCGGCGGCCCGGATCTGCCCACGCCGCAACGGTTCCTGTCAATGCATGACGACACCTGACGAGGGAGCGTTGCGTGGCACGCAGGAGGTGAATTCCTTAATGGCGGGCAGGCCCTAGGGGTGCATGGGATCTTGATGAACAGGTTAGGCCTGTGGGCCGTGGCGTGCGGTCTTGTCGCCTGCTCGATGGTGGCGGCGTCGTCGTGGGCCAGCAGGGGGGAGACCTCGAGGGAGACCCAGCCGTCGACGCCGTCGGTGTGCTGGTGGACCGGGGCGAACAGATCAGCAGCGCGGCGCAGGTCGCTCAGGGCCTGCTCGAAGAACACCTGCTCGTCGGACCGTCGGACCCGCCAGCCCGCTCGCAGGTGGCGATCTCGGCGTCGTAGTCGGTGCCGGCCTCGATGGCCTTGTCGAAGATCGTCAGGTTGGAAGTAAGCCCGGTGACCGAGTCTTGGTCGATGTATGCGGCGAGTGTGCACTGCTTGAGCAGGGTACGGGTGATGTTGTCCACCCACAGGCTCTGCCCGGCCTCGCGCAGCTGCCGGGTCGCTCTCATCGGGGGTCCTCGGTCGGCAAGTGGCTGGTCAAGATACGGCCAGTCGGCGTGCGGCCGCGACGATGTGCCGGGTCGAGATGCCGGCGGCGTCCAGCAACTGGGCCGCGGTTCCGGAGGTGGGTAGCCCCTGAACGGCCAGGTGCGCGACCTGCAGCGACGGCACCGAGGCGCCGGCCAAGGCCTCCAGCACGGCGCTGCCGAGCCCGCCTTCGGGGTAGTGGTCCTCGACCACGACAAGCCGGCTGCCGGTGACCTGGCAGGCGGCGATCAGGGTGTTGCGGTCGATGGGTTTGATCGAGTAGGCGTCGATGACCCGCACGCTGATGCCGGAGGTGGCGAGTTCGTCGGCGGCGGCCAAGCATTCGTGCAGCGTCACACCGGCACCGATCAGTGCCACCTGGTCATCCGGACCGGCCCGGTGGACCTTGGACCCGCCGATCGGGAATGCCTCCTCGGGCGGGTAGATGACGGGGTAGGCGCCGCGGGTGGTGCGCAGGTAGACGATGCCGGTGGTGTCGGCCATGGTGGTGACCAGCTGGGCGGTGGCGGACGCGTCGGCGGGATAGAGCACGACCGAGCCGTGCACGGCTCGCAGCGCGGCGAGGTCTTCCAACGCCATCTGTGAGGGGCCGTCCGCGCCGATCTCGACGCCGGCGTGCGAACCGACCAGGCGGATGTTGACCTCGGAGATCCCGGCCATGCGGATGAAGTCGTAGGCGCGGGAGAAGAACACCGCGAAGGTGACGGCAAAGGGCACATAGCCGCGCACGGCGAGCCCGACGGCGGTGGCCACGAGCTGCTGCTCGGCGATGAACATCTCGAAGTAGCGCTCAGGGCAGACTGCGGCGAAGTCCTCGGCGTGGGTGGAGTTGCCGACCTCGCCGTCCACGACCACGACCTCGGGGCGGGCAGCCAGCGCGGTCACCGCAGCGCCGAACGCGGCCCGGGTCGCGACCTCGTCGCCGAGCGCGTAGGTGGGCAGGGTGAGTCTTGCGGTGGGGTCGGCGGTGATCGCCGGGGTGCCCGGTCCGGGTCGGGTGGTGGTGACCTGCAGATCGCTCGGCCCGCCCAAGTCGGCGATGGCACGTTCGGCCATCTCCGGTGGCAGTGCCTTGCCGTGCCAGCCGTTCTTGTCTTCCAGTTCGGGCACACCCTTGGCTTTGATGGTGCGAGCCAACACGACGCTCGGGCGATCACTGTCGGCACGGGCCTCGGTCAGCGCCTGGTCGATGGCGGCGTGGTCGTGGCCGTCGACGATCAGCGGGCGGGCGCCGAAGGCTTTCACCCGGGCGACGTAGCGCTCCAGGTCCCACTCCAGTTCGGTGGGTCCGCGTTGTCCCAGGCGGTTGATGTCAATGATGGCGGTGAGGTTGCCGAGCTTGTAGTAGCTGGCCTTGTCCAGGGCTTCCCAGATCGAGCCCTCCGCGGTCTCGCTGTCCCCGCACAGTACCCACACGTGATAGGGCAGCTTGTCCAGGTACCGCCCGGCCAGGCAGACCCCGACCGCGACAGGCAGCCCCTGGCCGAGCGAGCCGGTGGCCACGTCCACCCAGGGCAGGACGGGGGTGGGGTGGCCTTCCAGCCGGCCGCCCAGTTGCCGGTAGGTCGTGATCAGCTCCTCTTCCTCCACCACCCCGACTGCGCGGAACATTGAGTACAGCAGCGGCGAGGCGTGCCCCTTGGAGAAGATCAAGTGGTCGTTGCCGGGCAGGCCGGGCTGCTGCCAGTCGTAGCGCAGGTGCCCGACAAGTAGCACGGCCATCAGGTCGGCAGCCGACAGCGAGGACGTGGGGTGCCCGGAGCCGGCTTCGGTGCTGCAGCGGATGGAGTCCACCCGCAACTGGGTCGCCAGCCGGCCGACCAGGTCAAGGTCGAGCTGCGTGTCCATGGTCGGCGTGCTCATGATCGTGCTCCCGCCAACGGCTCAGCGTGCACTTCGGCCAGGGGGACTTCGGGGTTGACCAGCCTGGCC
This sequence comes from Actinobacteria bacterium UBA4719, assembly GCA_002404345.1. GTDB lineage: Bacteria > Actinomycetota > Actinomycetes > Actinomycetales > Dermatophilaceae > UBA4719. The sequence goes on from DHJN01000207.1 coordinate 6,275, forward strand.
TTGTCCACTCGGGCACCGGAACGGATCAGGGTCTGGATCACGTCGGTGACGTCCCAGATGTTGACGTCCATGCCGGCCAGCACTCGCCCGTCCCGCAACCAGAAGGCGGTGAATTCACCCTTTGCGACGTCGCCGGAGTACTCCATCTCCTGCTCGTACTGGTCGGAGAAGGCCAGAGTCGTGACGCCCTCGGATGTGGCGACATCGGCCTGGACGAATCGTCCGGCGGGGATGTCGTCGACCGGTGTGCGCGCGGCGACGATGACCCTCGCGTCGGCCTCGACGAAATGCCGCGTGATGGCTGCTCCGATGCCCTTCGTTCCACCGGTGACCAGGACCCTGGAGTCGGTGAAATCGATACGGTCGGCGGGGCCGACGTGCGGCGGTGCTGTGCTGCTCATGATGGCTACGGTTCCTCTTGCGAATCGACGTTCGTCGATGTTGGGATCATCTGCTTCAGTTGGTGGGTGCGTCAACGGGCGTCCGACAGATCAAGCTGGTCAGGCGAGTCTTTCGTGGTGGCATCCGTCACGGGTGGGTGTCTTTGGCGAGGCGGTCCTCGTACACGCGTAGATGCAGGGTGGCTAAGTCGAGGAGGGGAGTGGACACTTGGAACGTCCGCGCGCGAGCTGCGAGGTCTGCGAGGACGTGTTCCACCTCAGTGTGGTGTCGGTCGGAGACGTCACGGAACATCGAGGACGCAAAGGCCGACGTGGGCTCGGTGATTGTGTGGGTAGTGCTGTCCAGTTCGGTTTGGGGTACCGGGTAACCGGCGGCCGCGGAGACGGCAGCGGCTTCGGCGAGAATCGCGGGGCCGAGCTTCTCGCCTTCGGGTGCGGCGACGATGTCGCCGACGGTGCCCCGCGTCAGGCAGGTCAGCGCACCGACGGTGGAGATGAACACCCACTTATGCCACATTGCTGCGAGGATGTCTTCGCTGATAGCGGTGTCGAATCCTGCGCCGGCCAGCGTGTCATGTGCGTCTTTAATACGGGCGGTCACGTGCCCGTCTTGCGGCCCGATCTGGAGACTGGCGAACGGAGCGAGTTGAATGATGTCACCGGCGTCGTTGAGCTGTGTGGCTACCATCACGACACCGCCCAGCACGTTACGGGCCCCGAACCGGTCGTTGAGCTTGTCGAGATGTGCGATGCCGTTGAGGAACGGGACGATCAGCGTGTCGGGTCCGACCGCTTGAGCCATATCGTCAAGTACGGCGGACAATGCGGTGGCCTTGACCGCCAGCAGCACGAGATCGGTGGGGTCCGTGAGTTCGTCAGCGGTGACCAGTGCCGGCGTGACGACCTCGGCGTCGCCATGGCCGGTGATGCGCAGCCCCCGGGCACGGAGGTTCTCAGCGCGTCGCTGGCGGACGAGGAAAGTTACGTCGCGTCCGGCCAGGGCTAGACGCGCGCCGAAGTAGCCACCAGTCGCACCCGCGCCAACAACAAGGATTCGCATTGGCTCATCCATCTCCATATTCGTTGAACACGCCTCCATGGAGGCGAGGCTGTCGATAATGCACACTCCCTCTGCTTTGTCCTGAAAAGCGTTGAAGCGACCCGAGCGCCGAGGCGCTCGTTGGGGCAGGCCACGCATCCGTTGTCGCGACCCATCCTCCATGGCTCGACATGGCCACCCCCATAAAAACAATTACCATTCGGTTATACTCTGGTCTCGGTAATCGAGCAAGAGCGATCTTGACCGTCAGTCAGCGGGGAGGTCATACGTCCTTTCGACATCTAGAACCCAAGGAATCTTGTTTCTAAGGTCGACCTGCGGGAGAATCGCGGCATGGCTGAGCTGACGCTGATCGACCCACCGGCAGACGTGGCGGTCGGTGCCCGGCGCGCCGAAGTGCTCGCCCAATTGCGGGAGGCCGACGGGCCACTATCAGTGCAGCAGGTCGCGTCGCAGACCGGATTGCACGTGAACACCGCACGGTTCCATCTTGGCGGGCTGGTCGGCGACGGGCTGGCCGAGCGCACCGCGGAAGAGCGCGACCTGCCCGGACGCCCACGGATCCTCTACACCGCCCGCACCGAGGTCCTCGGCCCGCGCAGCTACGGGCTGCTGGCGGAGATGCTCACCGGGCTGGTCGCATCCCTCGACGACGCCGGCCCGGCTGCGGTCGAGACCGGCCGGGCGTGGGGTCGCCACCTGGTCGACCGGCCGGCGCCGTCGCAGAGGGTCGACGCCAACGACGCGACGGCCCGGCTCAACCGGGTGCTCGACTCGATCGGCTTCCAACCCGAGGTGCGCCCCGGATCCGACGGCATCGAGATCCGGCTGCACCACTGCCCGTTTCGTGAGGTGGCCGAGCGGCACACCGACGTGGTCTGCGCCATCCACCTGGGGCTGATTGAGGGCGCGCTCGCCGAGCTGCGCGCACCACTGGAGGCGCAGTCACTGGAGCCACTCGTCGCCCCGGGCCTGTGTGTCGCCCGACTGCGGGCGACTCGAGCGGTGCAGCGTGACTGACACGGACCTCCGGCGTCGCCAGGTTCGGGCGGGTGCCAGGTATGCGGCTGGTGCTGGGTGGGCTGACGCTGCTGACCGGCTGTGGCACCCGCGCGGCGGGACTCACCCCGGCCCAACACCAG
>DHJN01000207.1:8971-12006 GCA_002404345.1 Actinobacteria bacterium UBA4719
GGCCCGACAGCTTGCGCCGATCGCTCATCTTCGCAGTGGCCTGCGGGTAGTGCGCGTGGTCCATACCCCGCCACACTCGTAGCGTTGCAACAAACTTGTCCAGCCGTTCGCGGGAGGTCGTAGTGAGCACGATCAACCTCTCGCGCGTCTACGACCACGAGCCGCGCGTGGATGGGANNGCTCACGCGACCAAGAGCACAACAACGCGGTCGCTCTGCGCGACTACCTCCTGTCCCACCTCAAGTGAAGCGGAAGGACGCGCACCGGTCCCCGCCACAGCGTCAGGACCTCACGGCGCTTGAGGACGCCTCCGTGCTGCCCACCGCCGCCTTGTCTCGGTGAACCGATAGAAACGAACGACTCTTGTTTTTATCCTCTCAGGACGAGATAATCGGTACATGACCACGCGGCCCGATCCAGCCCCGACCAACGACAACGCGGCACTCGCCGAAGAGCGAGCGGAGTGGATGGAGTCCGTCGACGAGTTGATCGCGGCGCGGGGCATCAACCCTGCCGGGCGGCTGCTCGACGACGTCGCCGCGCACGCCCGCGCTCGGGGCGTGGCACTGACCGGCCGCACGCCGTACCGCAACACGATCCCCGTCCAGGGGCAGCCCCTCTACCCGGGCGACGAGGCGCTGGAGGCGAGGATCAGCGCCTACCTGCGGTGGAACGCGATGGCGATGGTGGTCCGGGCGAACAAGCGGCACGCGGGCCTCGGCGGCCACCTGTCTACCTACGCCTCGACGCTGACGCTGTGGGAGGTCGGCTTCCACCACTTCTTCCGCGGCCGCGGATCCACCGGCGAGGCGGTGGTGCCGGGCGACCAGGTGTTCTTCCAGGGTCATGCCAGCCCGGGTATCTACGCCCGCGCGTTCCTCGAGGGGCGGCTGACTGCGGAGCAGCTCGACCTGTTCCGCCGCGAGATCGCCGGGCAGGGCCGCGGGCTGCCGTCCTACCCGCATCCGCGATCGATGGGTGAGTTCTGGGAGTTCCCCACGGTCAGCCTGGGCATCGGCCCTCTGCACGCGGTCTACCAGGCACGGTTCAACCGCTACCTCGCCGCCCGCGGCCTGGCCGACACGACCGCCGCGCACGTGTGGTGTTTCGTCGGCGACGGTGAGACCGACGAGCCAGAGGCCCTCGCCGCGATCCGGCTCGCCGCCCGTGAGCACCTGGACAACCTCACCTTCGTCGTCAACGCCAACCTGCAACGCCTCGACGGGCCGGTGCGCGGCAACAGCCGGATCGTCGACGAGCTGGAGGGTGTGTTCGCCGGTGCCGGCTGGCATGTGCTCAAGGTGCTGTGGGGCTCGGAGTGGGAGCAGCTCTTCGCCGCACCGGCTGGCGCGCAGCTGGTGGCGCGGCTGGAAGGCATGAACGACGGTGACCTGCAGCGGCTGACGATCCTCGGGCCCGCAGAACTCCGGCGGGAACTGTTCGGCGATGACCCTGCCCTGGTCGCGCTCGGCGGCTCGCTGACCGACGAGCAGCTGGTTGGCCTCCGCCGCGGGGGTCATGACCCGCGCACCGTCCACGCGGCGTACGCCGATGCGGTCGCGCACCGGGGAGCGCCGACGGTAGTGCTCGCGCAGACCGTCAAGGGGTATGCGCTCGGCCCGAACTTCGAGGGCCGCAACGCCACCCACCAGATGAAGAAGATGACCCCCGAGCAGCTGCGGGTCTTCCGCGACATCCTCGATCTGCCGGTCGCCGATGCCGAGCTCGCGGACGGGCTGCCGCCCTACCTGCCATTGCCCGAGGCGTCGGCCGAGCTCGACTACCTGCTGGCGCGCCGCCGGGTGCTGGGTGGCGTCCTGCCTCGCCGCCCGGCCCGCGCGGCGTTGCTGCCGACGCTGCCGGACCCGAAGGTGTTCGCGGAGTTCGACGCCGGATCGGGCGCCCGGGCGGTGTCCACGACGGTGGCCTACACCCGGCTGCTGCGCTCGCTGATGCGTGATGACGCGATCGGCGTCAGGGTCGTGCCGATCGTCCCGGACGAGGGCCGTACGTTCGGCTTCGAGGTGCTCTACAGCCAGTACGGCATCTACGCCCCGGACGGGCAGCGCTACACCCCGGTCGACGCCGACTTCCCGCTGGCCTACAAGGAATCGGCCGCCGGCCAGGTGCTGCAGGAAGGGATCACCGAGGCGGGTGGGCTGGCCGAGCTCACCGCCGCCGCAACCGCCGGTGCCACCTGGGACACCGCGGTCGTGCCGTTCTTCACGTACTACTCAATGTTCGGCTTCCAACGCGTCGGTGACCTCATCTGGGCGCTCGCCGACGCCCGCGGCCGCGGGTTCCTCGTCGGCGCCACCGCAGGTCGTACCACCCTCGCCGGTGAAGGCGTTCAGCACACCGACGGCTCCTCGCACCTCGCGGCGCTGTCGGTCCCAGCCTGCCGGGCATACGACCCGGCGTTCGCCTACGAGACCGGGGCGATCATCCGCGACGGCATCGACCGGATGTACGGCGAGGGCGAGGAGTGCTTCTACTACCTCACCGTCTACAACGAGGACTACGTGCAACCCGCGAAACCGACCGACTCCGGCATCGCTGGTCTCAGCGTCGACGAGGCGATCGTCGCCGGGCTCTACCGGCTGACGCCCGCACCGGGCAGCCTGCCCGTGCGGGTGCGGCTACTCGCGTCGGGTCCCCTGGTGCGCGCCGCTCAGGAGGCCGCATGCTCGCTCGCCGACCGCTACGGCACCGCGGCGGAGGTCTGGTCGGTGACCAGCTGGAAGCAGTTGCGTGACGACGCGGTCACCGCCGAACGGTGGAACCGGATGCACCCGGCCGGCCCCCGGCACTCCAGCCACCTGCACCGAGCCCTCGGGGACGTCCGCGTGCCGGTCGTCGCGGTCACCGACTACGTCACGGCGCTACCCGATCAGATCGCGCGGTTCGTCGGCGCGCCGTTCACCGCGCTCGGCACCGACGGCTACGGGTTCTCCGACACACGTGAGGCCCTGCGCATGCACTTCGGCATCGACGCCCCCGGGATCAGCATCGCCGCCCTCGCCCTGCTCGCGGAC
>DHJN01000169.1 GCA_002404345.1 Actinobacteria bacterium UBA4719
CACCACGGCGGCCCGCCCGGCCCCAGAAACGCATCTCGTCCCAAGTGGGAGGACCATGACGACCCTTTCCCTCGCAACGATCCTTGCCGAGCCCGCTCGCAGGACCCCCGACAAGCTCGCCCTTGTACAAGGTGGCCTCCGGCTGACCTACGCGCAGCTCTGGGAGGACGCACGGCGATACGGTGCCGCGCTGGCCGGTCACGGGATCGGACCCGGCGACCGGGTCGCCCTCCTCGCCCCGAACGTGGCCGACTTCGTCCGCGCCTACTACGGGATCCTCGCGTGCGGCGGCGTCGTCGTACCTGTGCCGACTCTTCTCATTGCCGAGGAAGCGGCGTACATCGTCGGCCACTCGGGCGCGCAGGCCGTGCTGTATGAAGCCGGCTTCGCCGACGTGGGCACCGGGGCCGCTGAGTCTGTGGGCGTGCCCGCGTGGAGCGTCGAGGACTTCGCCAACGATGTCGAGCCGCTGCGGACGTACGCCGCCCGGCAGGCCGAGGACACGGCGGTCATCTTGTACACCAGTGGTACGACGGGCCGCACCAAGGGCGCACTCCTCACCCACCTGAACCTGGTGATGAACGCGACGGCGAATGCGTTCGACGCCAACCCGTTCATGCGTGACGACGTCGTGATGGGCTGCCTGCCGTTGTTCCACACCTTCGGACAGACCGTCTCGATGAACTCCACGTTCCGGGTCGGCGCGACGCTGTTGCTGCAGCCACGTTTCGACGCCGCGAAGGCCATCGAGGTCATGCGCGACGAGGGTGCGACGCTGTTCTTCGGTGTGCCGACGATGTTCGTCCAGCTGCTCGAGGCCTCGTCCCAAGCCACAGCGCTGCCGAAGCTCCGCGACTGCATCTCGGGAGGAGCCTCCCTGCCCGTTGCGGTCCTGGAGCGGTTCGAGAAGACGTTCGGCACCACGATCTTCGAGGGCTACGGCCTGTCGGAGACCTCCCCGACGGCCACGGTGAACCAGCACTGGTTCGGGACCAAGGCCGGCACCGTAGGCCACGCGATCTGGGGCGTGGAGGTCGAGATCGCCGATGAGACCCTCGACGACCGGATCGAGCTGTTCCCCCACGGCAGGCTCGGGGAGATCGTGATCCGCGGCCACAACGTGTTCGCCGGTTACCTCGACAACCCGGAGGCGACCGCGCAGGCGCTGGTCGACGGCTGGTTTCGCACCGGCGACATCGGGCAGAAGGACGCCGACGGGTTCATCACCATCGTGGACCGGAAGAAGGACCTGATCATCCGGGGTGGTTTCAACGTCTACCCGCGTGAGGTCGAGGAGGTCCTGATGCGGCACCCGGCGATCGCGCAGGTGGCGGTGATCGGCATACCGGATGAGCAACGCGGTGAGGAGGTGTGCGCCGTGGTCATCCCGAACGAAGGGGAGAGCCTCGACGTTGAGGCTCTCGTCGAGTGGGCGCGCGAGCGGCTGGGCCGGCACAAGTACCCGCGTCGCATCGAGGTGCTTGATGCCCTTCCCATGGGCCCGAGCCACAAGGTACTCAAACGCGATCTGCGCACGCAGTTCGCCAACAACAAGGAGGCGTGAGGTCATGGACCTGAACCTGTCCGAGGAAGAGCGCGAGGTCCGCGAGTGGGTCCGCACCTTCGTGCGCAAGGAGATCATTCCGCTCGAGCCTGAGGTGCTGAGCCGCGAGCGCCGGGGCGAGCCGGGCCTGCGGGAGGAGGAGCTCAAAACCCTTCGGGACAAGGCGAAGGAGTCCGGGTTCTTCGGGGTGCACACACCGCAGGAGTATGGCGGCATGGGGCTCGGCGCATTGATGAACGCCCTCGTCGAGGTGGAGCTGGGTCGGTCGTTCGTGCAGTTCAAGTTCGGCGGTGAGGCCGACAACATCCTCTACTTCGCCAACGACGAGCAGAAGGAGAAGTACCTCATCCCCACCATCAGCGGCGAGCGCAAGAGCTGCTTCGCCATCACCGAGACCGGGGCCGGCTCCGACGCCCGCGCCATCCGCACCTCCGCCCGACGCGAGGGCGACGAGTGGGTGATCAACGGTGAGAAGACCTTCATCACGGGAGGCAACGAGGCCGACTTCACGATGGTCTTTGCGGTCACTGACAAGGAGAAGGGTGCCGATGGTGGAGTCACCTGCTTTCTCGTGGACCGCGACCAGGGCTGGAAGTCGGAGTACATCGACACCATGGGCGAGTGGGGCCCGGCGGCGCTGATCTTCGACAACGTACGTGTGCCCCACTCGAGCATTCTCGGAGAGGAGGGCAAGGGCTTCGAGCTCGCCATGCAGTGGATCGGCAAGGGTCGCTACCTGTTGCCCGCTCGCGCGCTCGGGGCCTGCGAGCGTCTGGTCGAGATGGGCATGGAGCACGCCCGCAACCGGGTCACCTTCGGCCAGCCGATCGCGGACCGCCAGGCGATCCAGTGGATGGTCGCTGACTCCGCCGTGGAGATCGAGGCGCTGCGCTGGCTGGTGCTGTCCGCGGCGTGGCAGGTCGACGCCGGGCTCGACTCGCGCCAGGCCCAGTCGATGGCCAAGCTCTACGGCGGCGTGAAGGCCAACGAGATCGTCGACCGGGTGCTGCAGATACACGGCGGCATGGGCTACACCCGCGAGCTTCCGATCGAGCGGTGGTACCGGGAGCTCCGGCTGCTACGCATCTACGAGGGCACCGACGAGATCCAGCGCCGCACCATTGCCCGCAACCTGTTGAAGGGGCACGCCTCCATCCGCGGCTTCCTGGGTT
>DHJN01000256.1 GCA_002404345.1 Actinobacteria bacterium UBA4719
TCGAGAAGTGCGGAACGTCAGTCCTGGCGCTGGGTCCTGTTCGTAAACGTGCCCATCGGCCTGGTCGTACTCGTACTTGCGCGGGCCGTACTCCCCGAGACCACCCGGCACACCGGCAGGTTCGACCTGGCCGGCGCTCTCACGTCGAGCATCGGCATGGGAACCCTCGTCTTCGCTCTGATCCACGCCGCCTCCAACGGATGGGGCGACAACACGACCCTCGTCTCCTTCGTGCTGGGTCTGGTCCTGCTCGGCACCTTCGTGGGCGTCGAGCTGCACGCTCCGTCGCCGATCACACCCCTGCGGCTGTTCGCCGACCGCAACCGCGCCAGCTCCTACCTGATCCGGCTGTTCATGGTCGCCGGCATGATGGGGATGTTCTTCTTCCTCACCCTGTTCCTGCAAGACGTGCTCGGCTACAGCTCGCTGAAGACCGGCTTCGCTTTCGTGCCGATGACGGTGTTCGTATTCGGCGGCTCTCAGCTCAGCGCCCGCACCGCCCACCTGCTCAACGGACGGGCCGTCATCCTTTTAGGGCTCACGTTCTCCATGACCGGCCTGCTCTGGCTCTCGCAGCTGTCCCAGACCAGCAGCTACCAGTCGTTACTCGGACCACTGGTGCTCTTCGGCCTCGGCAACGGGCTCGCGTTCGTCCCGCTGACCACGCTCTCCCTGGCCGGCGTCGACCGCCAGGACGCCGGCGCCGCCTCCGGACTCGTCAACGTCATGCAGCAGGTCGGAGGCGCACTCGGACTAGCCGTTCTGGTCACCGTCTTCGCAACCGTCAGCAAGAACGACGCAGCCCATCACCGCGCCGGCGCGGCGTTGCAGCAGGCACACCACGCCTTCGTGGCCGGCGCCGACCGAGGCTTCCTCGTCGCCGCCACCCTTCTGGCGGCGAGCTGGCTACTGGTAGCCGTCGTGGTGCGCACCCCGCAGAACGCCGTCGGCGCCGAATCGGTGCTCATCGACTAACTACCACGCTGATCACGAAGCTCGGGTCAAGTCGCAGCTCGATCCGAGCAGCGTCCTCACCACCACCCCAGACATGTCCCGACGCACCGCGTCCCAGCACACCGAGCGTGAGTCCCAGAACACCGAGCATGAGAAGAAACCCATGACCACGAAGATGAACTTGCTGCTCGCCGAGCAGCACGAAACCGACCGAATTCCCACCGCAAGCTACGACCGCCGTGGGCATAACGAGCCCACCCGCGGCGACGGCGCCCCTTCCCGTTGGATCAGCCTCGCCCACGCCGCCCTGAACCAGGCCAAAATGGCGGCCCCGCGAACAGCATCTGCCACTCCCAGTTCCTCAGTCGCCTGCTGCGCCTGACCACGGCACGATCCGGCAAGGCCTGACTGCGTTCAGACCCGGTCGGGCTAGGCAAATAGGCCGACAAGTTGCGCTGTGAGTACCACCGCACCGAGGAGCCTGCGTATAGGGCTCGTGCCCCGGACCAGTTCATCGAGAGCCCAGACGATAAGCGCGCCCCGGCCGACGCCCGCGACGGTCGAGCTCCGAGCCGACTGGAGCACCCCAGTCCACCCGATGACGACCACAACCAGCCACACGGTCAGAGCCGGGTTTGGCCATTGCGCCAGCGTCAACCTTCCGTTCCGGTCGCCCACCCACCACCTAAAGGAGCGGATGCGGGTAAGGCTCCGCGATGACTCGTCATGACTTGAACGTGAGGGCACGGGTGCGACTCTAAATGTGGCGTTGCAACAACTACAGGCTCACCCCAGCGCGAAACGGCTCGGCAGGAGCAAATCTACTCAGACAACGGAGCACGCTGACAATGGCGCTAGAAGCATCCTGCCCAGGAGGGTGCAGTGGAAACTCTCGCGGTGGCGCCCGGTCATCGATCGGGCTGCGGGAAAACTGAAGGGCAGCCGAGGTCGGTCCCCGCGATGGAAGGACCCCCCGTCGGGTCTCCCCCGCACCGGTCACGGATTCTTCGGGGGCTTGGGGGGTTTGGGTCGCACGAGTCCGTCGGTCGGTGCTGGCAGGCTGCTGCCGTCGAGGGTGACCAGGGCGGGCATCGGCTGGTTCAGGGGCCCGGGCCACGGGGCCGGTGGTGTCGGCTTGGGTGTGGGGTGCGGGGCCTTGGGCTGGGTGATCGTCGCACCCGGCGCCGGCGGGACGGGACGGGTCAACGACCAGTCCACCAGAGAGGCAAGGGACGGGGAGGTGTCCACCCGGGGGACGCCCATGGCCGGCAGCCCGAGCAGGTCGATGATGGTCTTTGGGATGCAGGCGTGGGAGTGCCATTCAGGGTCGATGGCCTGGGTGACCTTGCCGCCGAACATGAGCAGCGGGATACGAGAGCCGCCGATCGCGGCGTAGCCGCCCTGGTGGATCGCGTCGGGGACCGTCTCGATCGACGGGGTCGGCACCGAGTCGGTGTAACCGCCCCAGTCGTCCCAGGTGAGGAAGAAGGTGGTCTCCGCCCAGCCGCCGCCGTCGATCACCGCCTGGACCCGGTCCCAGACGAGGTTCTGGCCCTTGGTGACGTAGGTGGGATCCGAGACGTGCGGCGGGTGCTCGTCGTAGCCGGCCGGACTCCATACATAACAGACCTGAGGCAGCGACCCGGCCTTCGCCATCGGGATGAAGTCCTTGGGCGGGTGCACGTTGGCTGAGCCCGGGGCGACGTTGAGGGACGCGTAGAACTTGGTGGGGTAGCCGCTCTGATCCGGGAACGCCGCCCAGGACATCCCGCCGGCCTCGGCTGTGGTGAAGATCGAGGGGAGGTCCCAGACGGGGTGCGGGCCCACGAACGGCGGGTTCTTCATGGTCGGCGTCTGACCGCCGGTGGCCAGCATGTGCCCGGACGTGGAGTTCGACCCTGCGCCGAAATGGTGGTCACAGAACACGAACTGCTTGGCCAGCCAACTGTAGAACGGGATGACCGTGTCGTTGTCGATCTGAGCTGCCAGGGCCGGGTAGTCACCCATCGAGAAGTGCACCCAGGCATTGCGGTCATGCGGCTGGTCGAAGTCCGGCGGCGCCGTGACGTGAGGGCGCTGGGCGACCACCGCGCCCCAGCTCGCCAGGGTGCGGAAATAGAAGTCCGTGGTCTTGTTCTCCTGCAGGAAGACGATCACCCGATGTCCCGCCATAACGGTCACTACCTCTGCCCTCCGCGCCCTCGGGACGCCGTCGCTTCGCTCCGCCACGGAATACGGCTAAGAATCCCGCCCATCGGGACACCGCACTCCTGCGGAAGATCTTTGATCGTCGCATCCAACCTCTGGGAGTGGGAGGAATCCCGAAGACGCAGTCATGAAGACTAAGTGAACTGCGACGAGTTCACGAGATCAGTGGCGCGATCGATTGCCCCGGGCGATCTTGAGCGGGTCGACCAGGAGGTCGGCTCCGGTCCTAGACAGGCCGCTGGAAGCCGCGGTCAGCGTGTATGTACCTGCCGAGCCACCTTGCTACCCGCGAAGGCCGCCGCCGGCAGACAGCTCTGGCTTGACAGATCCTTGCCCCCGCGGGTCACACACCACCACCGTCCTTCACCCGAGTCCTCCATCGGGCTCCGGGGCGCAAGTCCGCTCAGGTCCACAGGAGGATCCCCAAATGAAGATCCGGTCTGTCCCAGCCGAAGCTGAGGACGACGCCTCCTCGCGCCCGTCGACCGTTCGCCCAATGGGACACGCGCGGGTCATGCGGGTGTCGCGGTGTGACCTCGTGGCGACCGGTGGGCGGCTATAGCCCACGCTGACTCTGGGTGTGGCGGCAGCCGCA
>DHJN01000006.1:0-3696 GCA_002404345.1 Actinobacteria bacterium UBA4719
CAACGCGGTCTGGCTTGGGTGCGTCAGGCCGGTGGCGTGCGCCCGCGCCGCGGGCGCGATCTTCAGGGGCATTATCTGTCCGTTGCTGAGAGGGAGGAGATCGCATTGGGTCGTGCCGGTGGTGAGTCGATCCGCTCCATTTCGAGCCGTCTGGGAAGGTCGGCCTCGACGATCAGCCGGGAGCTGGCACGTAACAGTGACGGCAGGGGCGCCTACCGGCAGTACTTCCCAAAGGCACCGACCTATCCGTGCACAGCGCAGCCGACCTCGACTGGGTCGCCGCCGAGCTCAACGACCGGCCCCGTAGACGGTTAGCCTTCCGCAAACCAATCGAAGAGATCAAACCGCTCCTGTTGCGTTGACCGCTTGGATCCGCCGATCCGCCTACGGAGACTGATCCGGGTCTCCGAAGTTTCTGATCATCCTTGGCTATCGGGACGGCAAATCTATGCCGGGACCGACTCGCGACTACATTCGCGAGCAATCGCGACATCGGTGCCCGGGCGTGCTGCGATACGAGAAGGTGTTCGCTTGCCCCATCCGATCGGCGCGCTGACCACACGCCTGGCTGACGGGATACATGAGGCGACGTCAAGGTCGACTCTATCGTCGAATCCCGCGCTTCAAACTGACTGCACGGGTCGCATGGCTTCGGCGATCGTGCACCGGCCGACCCTGTCACGAGCTGGATCGCATCACGGCAGCGGCTCCTCGACGTTGGCCGGGTCCGGCGGCTCACGGCTCACCAGGCCGACGATGTTTCCCTCGCTGTCGCGGATGAACCCCTGCCACTCCACCGTTCCCGCGGGCCCGAGCGAGTCGTCGGCATGGGTAAAAATCACGTGCGGCTCCGCCTCGATAGCCACACCGTCTGCCCGCAGCTGCTCGATCCGCTCCCGGACCGAGTCCACATTGAGATAAACGTCGCCGGGAGGGCGCCCTGTTCGAGGAGAAGCCGGACCCCGCCGAGGTCGAAGAAGAGCAGTCCCGGGGGCTCGAACCGTCCGGTCGTCCCGCTGCCGGTCAACCGGGTGTAGAACTCCGCCGCCCGGCCGAGGTCCTCAGCATGCTGTGCCACCTGGACGATGTTAATGCCACCATGATCCCACTCGCGGAAACCCCAAGCCGCTCCACGGCCTCTTCACCCAGAGGGAACGCATCATGACGTCAACGAATTCACCCTCATCACTATCGACGTCATCTCAACAGCCGCCAGTACCCTGGTCGTCGACGCCACATTGAGCGGCAAGAGAACACGCCATATGGCGGTCAAGGTCACAAGACCACCGCCTCGAACAATAGTCGCCCACATCACACCATGAACCGCCCCGCAGAAGGATCCGCTTGCGGCGATCGGTTGCGCAGCCCCCAATGCCGTCCGCACGTGGTTCGCTGCGGGCCTGCCGATGTCAACCGCGTGCCGGCGACGACGTACGAGGATGCTGGTTATTTGCCGGCTGACGAGTTGCGACTGACTTTGGGGGAGGATCCGTAGCCCTACGAGCGGACTCGCCCGGGCGACCTATGTGGATGGTCCTGGTCCGAGCCCTAACTGAGCGTGCAGTGCACCCATGCACGTTCCCGTCACCACCGTGAGGCCCGCGTCGGCAGCGAGACGGGCAGCTTCATCGGTATGCGTCCCGGACTGGAACCACAGAACGCCGACACCCTTCGCGATCGCTTCGCGAGCCACAGCCATTGCCTCTGCTGGAGGGCGGAAGACTTCGACCACGTCTACAGGCAGATTGACGTCGCCCAGCGTCTTGTAGACCCGCGCACCGAGGATTTCGCCGCCTCGCGGGTTCACCGGGATGATCTGGTACCCCTGCGACTGCAGATAACTCGGGATCACGTTCGCCGTCTTTGCCCCATCGGCGGAGGCTCCGACCACTGCGATCGTCTTGGTCCGCTCGTAGATCCCTACAAGTTCCTGGGTGGAAAGATGTCCCACGCTGTCCATCGGTTGGCCTCCTTTGACGTCGAGAAACACGGGAAGAACGTTTCGGGTCCCGATGTCCTTCCCTTGTGGGTCCGTGCCCGGAACCGGATCCCCTGCGGACGAGCTGGCCGACGGCCAGCCAACGCCTCGAGCAGCTGTCAGTTGGCGTTCGTGAATCGGGACGCCAGGCTGCTACCCCAACTTCGCTGGGGATTGTCCGCTGAATGTTCCTGCGCCGCAGGACGCCCCGAACGGTTCGGCCACGTCCGCGATCCGGGTCATCCTGGCGACTCCAGCCCTGCGATGGACCGCCGTCATCACGGTGACGTTGGCGCTCGGCTTCTACGCACAGTTCGAGTCCGGGCTGCCGGCCTACGCCATCACGGTGCTCGGGGTGCCGGCGCGCACCATCGGCACGGCGTCGGCGGTCAACTGCCTTGTCATTGTCGTGCTGCAGATGGCAGTCGTGAAGTGGACGGCCAAGCGTTCAGGTCCGTCGCTGCCCGTTGCCGTCGGGTCGATCTGGGTGCTCTCGTGGCTGCTACTCGCCTCCGCGTCGGTCGTGCCGGTGCTGGCCGGGACGATGTTCATCATGGTGTTCGGGGTCTTCGCGGTCGGCGAGACGATGTACGCCCCTGTCCTCAACCCTCTGACCGCCAGCCTCGCTCCGTCCGGCATGGTCAGCACCACGTTGGGTATCTTCGCGGCACTTCAGACCGGCGTGTCCGCAGCGGGTCCCATGCTGGCCGGCTTTGCCCTCAACGCGGGTCACGGGTCGCTGTTCGTGGGCGTGCACGTGGGCATCAGCCTCGTCGCCGTATTCGCGGCGCTGCGCCTGCGCTCGTTGCTGGCCGGCGCGCGCGTGCGCGCCGGCCAGCCGGGCGGCAAACCCAGGGGCGGCATACCGTCAACGCTCGAGGAACTGGTCGTCGAGGCCGAGACAGGCGACCTGCGCGCACCACAACCCGCATAACCGGTCGGGGCGTCGGACGATCAAGATCGCAAGTGCAGTTCTACGCGTTACCCGGTCCAGCTGCCCCGGCCGGTGACCAGGTCCAGTCCGACGAGGCAGGGTGCGCCGTTGTTGCCGATGGTGATGTCACGGTAGGCAATGCTGGCTCCGTAGACGTAGCCTGCATCTACCGTCGTGCCGGCGACGGCAGAGCGTGCGGCCCACATCGGCGATGATGCGCTCGTGCCGCCGACGGTCCACCATCCGGCTTGACCCTGGTAGCGCACGGAGTCATAGACGGAGACCCCCGAGGCGGGATCGGCATCAAGAGAAACATCCGGCGTTGCCCGCTTCCCGCCGCAACTGACCTGCCCGTAGTCGGTGAACCCCGACTGGGCCGTGGTTGCGGCCTCGTACGTGCTGCATCCTCCGCCCGAGCCGCTCCAGCCCGTTTCGCTGGAAAAGGCGTGTGTAATGCTGTCGAAGTTGAGGGTGGTGCCGCCCACCGAAATGACGTTCGGGGAGGCCGACGGGTAGGACGCCGGCAAACCGGAGTCGCCTGAGGAGACGAAGAAGCTCACACCAGGCTGGACAAAGTGCGAGTCGTAGGCGGATTCCCCGCTGAACTCCGAGCCGCCCCAGCTGTTGGAGACGTACTGCGCGTTGTTCTTGGCGTAGTCTTCGGCCGCCATCAGATTCGTGAAGCTGTTGCTTCTGGCTTCGACGAGCAGGATCTTCGCTCCGGGGGCGATGGCGTGCGCCCACTGAATGTCGAGAGAGATCTCCAGGGCCCACCCCGAGTTCG
>DHJN01000006.1:3837-5501 GCA_002404345.1 Actinobacteria bacterium UBA4719
TACTGAACACGCCGAGGTCGGCCTCAGCGTTCGGGTCGTCGTATGCGTCCACGATGGCTATCGTCTTGCCGGTCCCCACCGTGTCGCTCGTCGAGAAACTGTATGCCGACTTGATCGTTGACGGGGACAGGCCGGTCGGGGCCGAAGAGACGCCTGGTCTCACACGAAGTGGATGGCTGGCGTAGTGCTCGGTGACGACCGCGTTAGGCCCGGTGGCCGCAGTGGCGAGGCCGGGCGGAATCAGGAAGGCGAGCGAAACCGCAAGAACCGGGGCGAACCGACGAAAAGACAACATCAGAGACCTCCTGAAGGCATGCAATATAGAAGTAACTATGAGGCCGCATGAGCGACTCTGTCGAGGGTCACGGTCGAGCAGTTTCCGGGGGTCAGAACTGGCCGTTGACCAGCCCCATGACCTCGATCCGCAAGTCGTCGAAGCCCATCTGGCTCGGCAACGGTTACGTATGCGGATCCTGTTGCGGACAGCCGAATCGAGGACGTCAGATTCATTCACTTCTGAGTCACTGAGCCATCCACTCCGACGCATTGTCCGAAGCCGTGCGGTTGGCCTTGTTGGCACGCTCGACGCTTCTCCGCTTTTCTTCGCTTGCCCGGGTGCGCCGGTGCGGCTTTTGCGGTGCCGACGCAAGCGCCTCGAGACAGTCGGCTGCCCACTGCTGCACGTCGTGGTCGGCGACGCTCTTGCGCATTGCCTTCATTCGACGATGCCGTTCGTCCTCGGGGGTGGTGATCGCGCGCATGATCGTCTGTTTGACGCCCTCGATGTCGTGAGGGTTGCAGATGAAGGCCTGGTGCAGCTCGTGCCAGGCGCCGGTGAACTCGGACAGCACCAGGGCTCCACCGAGGTCGTTGCGACTGGCGACGTACTCCTTGGCGATGAGGTTCATCCCGTCTCGTAGCGGCGTCACCAGCAGGATGTCGGCGGCCACGAACATCGCCACCATCTCGGCACGCTGGTAGAAGTGGTGCAGGTAGTGGATGGCGGCTGAGCCCAGGACGGAGTACTCGCCGTTGATCCGTCCGACCGTGTGCTCGACCTCCTCGCGCAGAAGACGGTAGGCCTCCACCCGCTCGCGGTTCGGCAAGGCGACTTGCATGAGCGTCACCTTGGGTGGGGCGATGGTCTTGTCGCGTAGCAGTTCTCCGTAGGCCTTGAGCCGGTTCCGGATCCCCTTGGTGTAGTCGAGCCGGTCGACGCCCAGCAGGAGGATCTCTGGGTCGCCCAGGCAGGCACGGATCTCGGCCGCGCGGGCGAGGACCGCCGGGGTGCGCGCCAGGTCGCTGAGCCTTTTGTAGTCCACCGAGATCGGTATCGCGCTGGCCCGCACCGTCCGCCGTGCAGGCTCGTCACCAGGTGGTGTGAAGGTCACCTTGTCGCCCTTGGTCGACATGCCAAGCAGCCGGCGGCAGACCCGCAGGAAGTTCTCGGCGTCGGCGGTGCGCTGGAAACCCAGGAAGTCCGCGCCCAACAGACCCTCGACCAGCGCCCGGCGCCACGGCAGCTGGGCGAAGAGCTCGACCGGCGGGAACGGGATGTGGTTGAACCAGCCGATGCGCACATCGGGGCGGATCGACCGCAGCATCGCGGGAACCAGCTGGAGACTGGTAGTCGTGCACCCAGACGGTGCCGCCCGGGGCGGCCA
>DHJN01000257.1:0-1117 GCA_002404345.1 Actinobacteria bacterium UBA4719
CTGACCAAGCTGTCTGCTCAGGAGGACAGGATCCACCTCGAGATGGCAGCCAAGGCTTCCGACCACACCGCGGTCCTTGGGCTCAACGACAAGCTGAGGGCCATCGTCGACGAACGCGAGGCCCTCGAGCTTGAATGGCTTTCGGTCGCCGAGATTGTCGACTGATCCCGGTTTCAGGGACCGATCATCAGGTGTTTGGGGGTGGAAACCCTGTCCTTCAGGGCAGGGAGGAAACCCTGTCTAGTCTGGTCGTTTCTGGTTTGTGATGTAGTCCTTGACGATGCTGAGCGGTGCACCACCACACGATCCAGCGAAGTATGACGGGGACCATAACCGGCCGCGCATCGCAGCCCGCTTGATCCGGCCGACGAAGTCCTGCCGCAACCGCCTAGACGAAACGCCCTTGAGTGAGTTGACCAGGTGGGAGAGCGCCACCTTCGGCGGGTACTGCACGAGCAGGTGAACATGGTCTTCGGCTCCGTTGAACTCAGCCAAAGTCGCGCCGAAGTCTGCGCACACCTGCGCCATGACCTGTTCGCACAGGTTGAGCATCTGTGTGTCGGGCACGCCACGCCTGTATTTGGTGACGAACACCAAATGAACATGGAGGTTGTGGACGACGCTCCGACCGCGCCGAGTATTGGGGTCTGGGTTCTGGGGTGGGTGTCATAGGTGGTGGCTAGGTTCGCGGTATGAGGTTCCGTCTGTATCCGAGTGCCGCGCAGAAAGTGTTCCTGTTGGAGCAGTGCGGCCACGCCCGGTACGTGTGGAACCTCGGCTTGGAGCAGCGCCTGATGTGGCGGCGATGGAAAGGACCCACGCCGGGCTTCAACGCCCAAGCCGCGCAGTTGACCGAAGCCAGGCGAGTGGAGCCGTGGCTTGCCTACGGGTCGCAGACCGTCCAGCAGCAGGCGTTGCGTGACCTCGACCAGGCATGGCAGCGGTTCTTCGCGGGGACTCACAGGCGCCCGACGTGGCGTAAAGCCGGCGAGGATGAGGGCCTGCGGATCGTGGGACCGCAGGCTGTGCGGGTCCGTCAGGACAACCGTGCACGGTCGAGTGTGTTGGTCCCGAAGATCGGCTGGGTTTCGTTCAAACGCAGCCGCGCACTGGTCGA
>DHJN01000257.1:1325-3400 GCA_002404345.1 Actinobacteria bacterium UBA4719
CGGTTGGAGCAGAAAGCACCCGGACGGGTCGAGAAAGTGAAAGCTGCGTACACGTCGCAGACCTGTCACGCCTGCAAACACATCGCATCGGAAAGTCGCAAGAGCCAAGCGACCTTCGTGTGCGTGGCTTGCGGGCACAGGGCCAACGCCGACGTGAACGCGGCAAGAAACATCGCGGCAGGACATGCCGTGACAGCACGTGGAGACCTGAGAGTTTTGGCTCGGTCCGTGAAGCGTGAACCTCAACATGCACGGCCCCCCAAGGTCGCATAGCAGTTGGAATCCCGGCCGTTCACGGCCGGGAGGATGTCAATCTCGGGCTCCATTCTTGGCGGGCGAGCTGGCGGGCTGGTAGGTCGGTGAGGGCAACGAGACTGGGCCACCCCTGCTGCCGGTCTGCGGCATATCGGTCCGCGGCAGGTCGTGAGAAGGCATCGCGTCCGCGGTGGCGAACGGTGCGAGGCCGACCTCCTCGGCCGGCGGGCCCTGCGCCGCGAGCTTCATCACCGCATCGCGGTCATCACCGGCCAGCGGCGGCAGGGTGGCGCTGACCGCCTGAAGCACGCGGGCCCAGGGCGAGTGCGCGTCTTCCAGTGCCAGACGCAGGAGCTCCAGCCCGGCGCGATGCTCCAGCAGCAGCACCCGAGCCCCGGCCACATCGGCGGTGGCACCGAACTCGAGCACCACCCCGAGGTGGTCGGGCAGCTCGTCGTCGGACAGGACCATGCCGCCCTCCCGGTATGCCGTCTTGAAGCGCAGCAGTGCCAGCCCCCTGTTGCGGGTGTCGCCGTGTTGGAAGTACGTCAGGTAGAGGCAGCATCGCTTCTGGTGGTCGAACGTCGAGACGAAGTCTGCGGCCAGCTGCGGCAGCGGAGTGATCTCGAGATGGTCCAGGAAGGCGGCCAGCGGATCCGCGACCGAAGCCGGCAACATCGCGGCCGCGTCGCGCAGCAGGCCGGCGCGGGCCAGGAGCTCCTCGTCGGGGTAGCCCAGCAACAGCGAGGCGCTCTGCCAGGCCAGCACCAGCTGCCGATCAGTGAGGCTGCTGCCTTGTGGCAGTCGCCGCCGCGTCTTGGGCGACCGGGTCCTGGCGCTCATCAGTGTCGCTCCGGTGAGTCCGGCTGTGCTGACCCATCTTCGGGGTCCTCGTGCTGGCTCTTGTCGTGGTGGCGTCTCTCATGGTGGCTCTCGTCGTGATGACCCTTGGGGAACAGCCCCTCCGGTGTGCCGTGGCCGTCCCAGTTGAGCAGGTTGGTGCGCCCGCGGCGGTGTTCGGTCTCGACCCCGGAGTCACTGGTCTGCCGGTCCTTCAGCAGCTGGAAGTTCTCCACCGCGATCGGGGTCGGCACGCCCGAGCCCTCACCGAACGGCCCCGAGCCACCCATGCCAGGGCCGCCCTCGAAGTCCAGGCTGCATTCGGTCGCCAGCTCCTCCAGGGCATGCGCCTGCTCGGCATGCGCCGGCGGGATGACGTATCGCTCGTCGTACTTGGCAATCGCCAGCAGCCGGAACATGTCCTGGATCTGCACACCCGTCATACCGACTGCGGCGGCGAGGGACTCGTCGGCCGGCCGGCCCATGTTGATCTCGCGCATGTAGGAACGCATGGCAGCCAGCCGCCGCAGCACCGCATCCACGGGGGCGACGTCGCCGGCCGTGAAGAGCTCGGCGAGGTACTCGATCGGGATCCGCAGAGCCTCGATTGCCGCGAACAGGTTCTCACCGTCTTCGGCGTCATGGCCGGTGTCGCGCACGATGTCGACCACCGGGGACAACGGCGGGATGTACCAGACCATGGGCATGGTGCGGTACTCCGGGTGCAGCGGGAGGGCGACCTTGAACGTGTTGATCAGCGCCCAGATCGGTGACCGCTGCGCGGCCAGGACCCAGTCCCTGGGTATGCCGGCCTGCTCCGCCTCGCGCATCACGACGGGGTCGTTCGGGTCGAGGAAGACCCCCCGCTGCGCTTCGTACAGATCGTGGTCATCCGTGGTGGAGGCAGCCTCGAGAACCTTGTCCGCGTCATACAGCATGAGGCCGATGTAGCGAAGGCGACCGACGCACGTCTCGGCGCA
>DHJN01000257.1:3575-4715 GCA_002404345.1 Actinobacteria bacterium UBA4719
TAGATCTTCTTGTAGGGGCAGCCCGACACGCACATGCGCCAACCGCGGCACCGGTCCTGGTCGACGAGCACGATGCCGTCCTCGGCCCGCTTGTAGATCGCGCCCGATGGGCAGGAGGCAGCACACGAGGGGTTCAGGCAGTGCTCGCAGATCCGCGGCAGGTAGAACATGAACGTCTGCTCGAACTCGAACTTGACCTTGTCGGCGATGTTCTTGAGCATCACGTCCTTGTGCCCGTGGTCGATCGAGCCACCGAGGTCGTCATCCCAGTTCGCGCTCCAGGCGATGTTGATGTTCTTGCCGGAGATCAGTGACTTGGGCCGGGCGACCGGCGTGTGCTCCTGAGCCGGGGCGTCAGTCAGGGTGCTGTAGTCGTAGGTCCAAGGCTCGTAATAGTCCTGTATGGACGGCATTTTCGGGTTGGAGAAGATTGTGGCGAGCTTCTGCAGGCGACCGCCGCCCTTGAGTGCGAGCCGGCCGCGGCGGTTCAGGGTCCAGCCGCCCTTCCACTTTTCCTGGTCCTCGTAACCGCGTGGATACCCTTGCCCCGGGCGGGTTTCCACGTTGTTGAACCAGACGTACTCGGTGCCGGACCGGTTGGTCCACGCCTGCTTGCAGGTGACCGAGCAGGTGTGGCAGCCGATGCACTTGTCGAGGTTCATCACCATCGCCATCTGAGCCATGATCTTCATCTGCTTGCTCCGCTCGCCCGCATCAGGCTCTGTGTATTCAATAGGTCACGTCCTGTGAGCGGCGGCGGATCATGGTGACCTCGTCGCGTTGGTTGCCGGTCGGGCCGAGATAGTTGAAGGCGTAGCAGAGCTGCGCGTAGCCGCCGATCAGGTGGCTTGGCTTGATCATCAGCCGGGTCAGCGAGTTGTGGATGCCACCTCGTTTGCCGGAGGTCTCAGTGATCGGGACGTCGATCAGCCGGTCCTGGGCGTGGTGCATGTAGACGGTGCCCTCGGGCATCCGGTGGCTGACGATCGCCCGGGCGACCACGACGCCGTTGCGGTTGACGGCCTCGATCCAGTCGTTGTCGGAGATGCCGACCTTGGCCGCGTCCTCCTTGCTTATCCAGATGGTCTGGCCGCCGCGCGACAGCGAGAGCATGAAGAGGTTGTCCTGGTACTCCGAGTG
>DHJN01000269.1:0-313 GCA_002404345.1 Actinobacteria bacterium UBA4719
ACGGTGGCTTCGCCGTCGGCGCGATGCTGTCCGGACTGCTCGCGGACGCCTTCGGCATCCCGGCCGCCATCGTCGTCGTCGGCGCCCTCACAGGGGCATCCGGACTCGTTGTTGCCGCACGGATGCGCGGCACCGACCATCTTCGGGCGCGGCTACCGATCGAGTCGAGCGTCGCGTGAGCGCAAACCCCCCGCCGCCCTCGCGTCGTTCGCCCGTTGTCGTCGCCCAACCTGATGACGAGTCGTTCGGTCTCGGTGCGACTTTCGGTGGAATCAGGCCGTGAAGTGTCTGTTCGGTGCCTAACGCGAAGTGA
>DHJN01000269.1:441-2966 GCA_002404345.1 Actinobacteria bacterium UBA4719
CACCATGATGGGTTGGTATGGCAGCGGAATGGCTGCGTTCGGAATGCTTGCCATGGGCGTGTTCTGGCTCGCCCCGTTCGCGCTGATCATCTGGCTGGTCATGCGGTTGCTGCCCGGTAGCGGCGACGGGGAGCGCCGCCCTATGGGTTACTCGGCGCTGGAGATCCTCGACCGGCGGCTGGCCAACGGCGAGATCGACCTGGAGACCTGGCAGGCTCAAAGGGGCGCCCTCGTGGCCGCCCAACGCGACAGGAAGTGACCGCCGTGAGACGTCCTGTGCTGCTCGGCCCCCCACCAACTTCCGGTGAGGTGGTGAGGACTGCAGACGACTTCAGTAGCTGAAGGTGGTTGCGGCCTCGTCGCCGATCCACTCCCACATCGGGACGGTGCCCCCCATCGCAGCATTGGACAACAAGTTGCCCTTGTCGATCTTGCGTGCGTCGAAGCAGATCGGGCACACCAGGAAGCGGCCGCCGGCCTTCTCGTACCGGTCCATGAGATCGGAGAGCGGCGGGCAGCCATCGCACGCAACGGCGTGAGCGAACCCTGGGATCGCGAGCCGGACCGCCTCCTTGGTCAGGAACATCAACGTCGGACGACCCTTCTCGGCCGCGCCCACCGCGACCAGAAACGCAACCGTCACCTTCTCGGAGTCCTCCAGCCCTGTCGTCAGGCTGATGACTGCTTTGTTGCTCATCTTGACCCTCCTAGGTCGAACCGGTGTACCCTGAAACCAATTCAATGGTTCTCTTGAATACTGCTCCTACGATGAGGGTGTGGTCAAGAGAAATCTTGAATACTTTGGATGGGGGTCGCGGCGTGGCGGATCACGCGGCGAAGGCGGCGCTGTACGACGCACTGGCGGAGTCGGCCAAGGCGCTCGCGAACGGCCGACGCGCCGAGTTGGTCGACGTTCTCGCACAAGGCGAACGATCGGTCGATGAGCTCGCAAACGAGGTTGGCCTGACCGTGGCAAACACGTCTCAGCACCTGCAACGGTTGTTGCGGTCCGGCCTGGTCGAGGCGCGCCGCGACGGGACACGCATCTACTACTCGCTTTCCAGCCCGGTCGTGATCACGCTGTGGCGGACTATGCGGCAGGCGGCCGAAGAACACGTCACGGGGTTACAGCGGCTCGCAGACGACTACCTGGGTGACCGGAGCAAGCTCCGCACCATCACCCGCGACGCTCTCCGAGCGCGGCTCCGCGACGGCGACGTGGTCGTGCTCGACGTACGACCCGAACCCGAGTACGCCGCCGGCCACATCCGCGGCGCGATCACCATCCCGATCAGCGACCTGAAGTCGCGTCTCGGCGAGATCCCCGACGGCACTGAGGTCGTGGCCTACTGCCGCGGACCGTACTGCGTATACGCCGACGACGCAGTCCGACTCATGACCCGGAACGGCCTCGATGCAGCACGCCTCGAAGACGGCTTCCCCGAGTGGGTCGCAGCCCGTCTCCCCATCGAGAGCCGTACGCGATGAAATAGGGGTCCTAGCCCCAATACCGTTAAGTTAGGCTTACAACGGTGTAGTTGGCTCCGCCGTCGGACCGGCCCATTCCGCCGCCACCGGAGCGCAGGAGCTCGGCGGGAGTGGCTAGCATGCGCTGCGCCTGGCATCGCGGAGGGTTCAGCGCACCGGGCTCAGCGGTGGCGATCCAGCCAGTTGACGAGTAGCTCGGAGACCTGCTCCGGCTGGTCGGTGCCGAGGAGGTGGTTCGCCAGCGGGACCGTCACGAGCTCGGCTCCGGGAATGCGATCGGCGAGGATACGGCCGTTCGCCGGTGGGACGAGCGCGTCGAGCTCTCCATGCACCACCAGCGTCGGGGCGGTGATTCGATCGAGGCGGTCATACCCGTCCCACTGCGACGTGCCGGAGGCTTGGGCCAGGTACCCCTCGTTCGTGGCGGCGAGTGGCAACCGCACCGCCCAGTCCTCCTCAATGCGTCCGCGCGGGGTCGAGGGGGCGTAGTTGAAGGGGACGGACGCCTCTGCCGCCTCTTGAGGCGTCAGCTCCCCTCGCTTCCCCAGAATCGCCATCGCCTCGGGATTCATGACGGCATGCACGATCCCGGGGTGCGTGGCGAGTAGGCACAGCGAGCGAACCCGCTCCGGCGCGGTGAGGGCGATCTCCTGGGCCATCAGCCCACCCATGGAGATGCCCACGACGTGGGCGGTCCTCACGTCCGCCGCGTCCAGCACAGCTAGGCAGTCCGCGGCCATCGTCTCGACGGTGTACGGCGCTCCCGGCACGTCACCGGTGTGGCCGGCGCCCCGGTTGTCGACTCGGATCACGCGGTAGCGCTCGGTGAGAGCGGGCATCAGGCGAAACCACATCGCTGCCGGGTAGGCCAACCCCATGATGAGCAGAACGGCTTGGCCGTCGTCGGGGCCGTTGGCCTCCCACGAGATGCGGGCGGTGTCAGAACGTTCAAGTACGGGCACAGTCGCTCCCTTCACCGGCGTGGCCCGCCGCGGTCTACCTGGCGATGACTGACTAAGGGCTCACGCTAAAATAAC
>DHJN01000259.1:0-23794 GCA_002404345.1 Actinobacteria bacterium UBA4719
TTAATTATTGCGCGAGCCCTAAGCCGAGCGTAGCCAGTCGATCGGCTTTTGCCAGGAGCGGCTCGGCCGGCCCCGCTCACGCCAGCTGTTCGCTCTCACGCAGGACCGCTGGACCTGTCCCATTCCGCCGCAAGCGGACCATGGGAAGCACCCTAGGTGGCGGTGACGGCGCTGACCGGTCGAGGAGTGATCCGATGCTCACCGCCGTGGGACGATGCCAAGGTCAGATCATTGCGGGCCCTGGAGGTCAAACATGGCGGACGATGCAGCCGACGATGCCGGGCGAACAAGTTACCTCCACGACGACCTGATGGTGGAGTACTACCGCCTCGTGGACATTGTGGCCAGTTTCGACCAGCGGCTCCTGACCGTGAAGAGTTGGGGCGTCACGTTCTCCCTGGCGACACTGGCCTTGGGGTTCCAGCAGGACCACTACGGCTTGTTCCTGGTCGCGGCCGCGGGCGCACTGGGCTTCTGGCTCATCGAGTGGTCCACCAAGTCCCACCAGATTCGGTACTACCCGCGGATGAGCGACATCGAGACGATCGCGCACGAGCTGTACGGCGAACACACCATGCAGGGCACTGCATCGTCGCCGCTGATCAACTGGGGTTGGCAAACCGCCGCGCAGCGTATCTGGGGCGAGCGCTTCACTTGGGGCAAGCTCTCCAAGAGCAGCCCCGGCGGCGCTCAGCGAGACCCGCGGGTGCCGCAGCGGTGGGAGGCCGTCGATCGCGACTCGCGTGTGAACGACTGGATCCTGCTTTGGCCGCACGTGGCGCTCCCGCACGCGATCGCGGTGGCGCTCGGACTGGCGCTGTTTGTTCTCGGCCTGATCGGCAAGTTCGGGCCAATCTGATCGCCCGACGGCTGGGGTGCGTCTTTGCGCCGCGTCATACCGCGTCAGGGGCCCTGCCTGCTGTGCTGCGGTGGGGTCTGTCCTGACGCGGTCGTCGTCGATATCCTCGGCCCATGAGACGCGTGTCCGGGTCGGCGCGATGACCCGTCTCAAGCGAAGCTTCACCCGCGCCGGAAACCACATCGGCGTGTGGATGTATCGCACACTGAAAGGGCGGCTGTCCAGTGGCAGCAAGAATGTCCACGTCCTGATGATCACGACGCCGGGCCGCCGTACCGGCATCCCTCGCTCGACCTGCGTGCGGTACCTCGAGACGCCGGCGGGCTTCGTAGTCTGGGGCACCGGCTCCGGTTCGCGCAGAGACCCCGACTGGTTCCAGAACCTGCGCAAGGCTCCCACCGCCCGGGTCCAAGTACGGGAGCGGCAGCTCGTGGTGCGGCCCCACGAGTTGCACGGCGAGGAGCGGGACGCCATGTGGAGCGACCTCATTGAGACCCAGGCGCCCGGGGTCAGCCGGTACGCGCGAAAGGCAGGGCGCACCATCCCGGTGGCCGTTCTCGAACCGGTTCAGGTCTAGTTCGTTCAGGGTGATCCTGGCCGCTGGAAGCCGGCGTCTTTCCGCCGCGTCCGGGCGCGATGCGAGCACCCCAACGACGCCGATGAGCGAGCTTCTTCGACTACAGCAGGAGGGCGTCACGATACGGCACAACATAGCGCGCGCGACGGTCTCGCGGGGGCGGCTATGGCGAGGATCTCGCGGCACATGGCGATGCACTGAGACTGCGAGAGGAAGGGCGTGCCGCAGGGTCACGTCGAGCTGTTCACCCGCCTTGGGCGACTGGGCGCCGGCGGCCCGGAGGCCTTCGAGGACCAGCAGGACGGGATGATGACCGTGGCCCAGGGGCAGGCGACGTCGCTGGAGACGGTGAGCTCGGCGGGCCCGAGTCACACGGCTTCTGGGGCCGGGAGTACGCCGAGCTGGCCGAGCAGGCCGGCGACGTCCATGATGATGCGGCTCTCGACGAAGATGCCGTCGCGGTAGCGGTCGATGGTCCAGGCCTCGACGGTGGCGGTGCGTCCGGTCGCCGGGATACCCATGAACTCACCCTCGTGCGTGCCCGTCCAGGTAGAGAAGCCCATGACCCGGTCGCCCTCGACGAGGGTGTCATGGAGCGTCCAGCGGAGGTCGGGGAAGCCGGCGAACATCATGGCGAGGACGTCGCCGAGGCCTGCCCGTCCCGGTCCCTGGCCAGGGAGTGGGTTCAGCTCGACGAAGTCCTCGGCGACCATGTCGACCAGGGCCCGGTCGAGGTCCTGGGCGTTGATCACGTCGTCGATGAAGCGGTGCGCGAGCGCGCGAAGGTCTTGCTGGACAGCGGTGCTGGTCATGGTGGTTCCTTTCAGAGGGTGGGATTCTGCGGGTAGTGCCGTGCGCGACTGGTTTCACAAGGGCAGTGGGTGGCGCATCAGGCCGGTGCCAGGGAGTCGTCCGGAGAGGGTGCGGATGAAGTCGAGGGCGTCCATCTCGACGTGCTCACCGCCGTCCCCCTGGCTGAACGTGCCGCCGGCGGCGCCGGTCAGGTGGAGGTGGAACGGCTCCCCGTGGAGGTCTGCCCACTCCGCGACGATGTCGGCGACCAGGCGCCCGTCGTGGGCGGCGTCGAGCGGCATGGCACGGTCGATGGCTGCGTGGATGTCGATGCGGTGCGCCCAGACGTCACGGGTGAAGCCCACCTCGAGCAGGTAGTTCACCGGCTTCCAGCCGATCGGATCGCCGAACGGGACCGGCGTGAAACGCATGGGCAGCGGAGTGCCGAAACGGCCCTTGACCGCCTTCGCGCCGACTGCCTGGAGTTGTGCGATGACCTCGGTGTCGGTCAGACCTGTGCGCTCACGGATCTGGAGCTCGTTGAGGCCGTCGACCCAGTGGTGGGAGTCGATCTCCTTGTTCAGCGGCAGGCCGCGGCGCAGCTGGTGCAGGAAGACCAGTGGCGATGCCTGAGCGTCGGCGGAGCCCAGAACGTGCAGGACCATCTTTCGTACGTCCCAGCCGACGCAATCGGTGTCGGTCTGCCAATCCTCCGGGTGCAGCGAGGCGACCAGAGCGGCGAACTTCTCGAACTCGGCAGAGGCCAGGTTCCGGGCCTCCGTGCGGTTGATGCGGGTGACTCCGGTGGTGCTCGTGGTGCTCATCGGTGGTTCCTTTCGGTGGCGTCGTCGACCAGTAGGTCGGTCATGCGGTCCAGGTGCCGGAGCCAGCGGTCGCCGGCAGGCTCGTTGCTGAGCTGGGCCTCGATCAGACCGGCGGTCATCGCAACGAGGCAGTCGATGTCGCCGGGATCGGTCACGCCGGCCGCATTCATCACCGCGACAACGCGACCGAGGGCCTCTTGGGCGACCGCGTAGGACTCGGAGGTCGGCTCGAAGCCCGGGAGCAGCCGACGAAAGAGCAGCGAGTTCCGCGCTGGGTCCGCGGTGGCGAAGTCGGCGAACGCACCGAGGTAGGCCTTGAGTGTTGCCCTTGGGTCGGCCTGGTCGTCGATCGCAG
The DNA here is from genome assembly GCA_002404345.1 of Actinobacteria bacterium UBA4719. Classification (GTDB taxonomy): domain Bacteria; phylum Actinomycetota; class Actinomycetes; order Actinomycetales; family Dermatophilaceae; genus UBA4719. The sequence goes on from DHJN01000259.1 coordinate 3,408, forward strand.
ACAGCACGTCGAGCAGCTGCCGATTGCCGTCGGCGAACATCGCGTCGTACAGAGCGTTCTTGGAGTCGAAGTAGGCGTAGAGCGATGGCTGCTGCATTCCTACTTCCTTGGCGAGGTCCCGCAACGAAACCAGCTGGATCCCGTTCTCCCGTGCCAGACCCCAAGCCGCCTCGACGATCGAGGCGATCTTGGCGTCCCTGCGGTGGGCGACCTTGTTGACGGGCATGAGGCCCTCTCTCGGTAACAAACTATCGGTGATAGGAGAATCACCTATCGCCGTTAGGTTGTCAACCCTGTGCCTGCTCCTGTCGTGAACTGCCATCCCGACTCCGAGAGCGCAGAGCGGGTCCATCAGCGCCTCTGGTTCCGCGCGGCTGGTCCTGTCGATGGACAGGTCGATCTGGCGCCACGGACCTCGAAGGTGATCCGTCGACGAGGTGCGTCATACCGCCGCCATTGCGACTACCCAATCCGTGCAGCAGACCCAGCAGCCGACGAGTGTGACCGAAGCGCGTGAAAGCCTCGGCCGGTGACGCGCTCAGCGCTGATTACATACAGATCCGCCGTTATGTCGGGTTTCGCCAGTATCTTGAGGCCATGGCAGAACCGTCGCAGTACGAGCTTGAGGCCTGGAGTGACATCCAGGCGTTCAAAGGCCGCCAGGTCTCCCTCCGTATGGGTGAGGTCGGCCAGAGGGTCTTCAACACCACCACCGCCGCTGGCAGTCGGGCAACGAAGTACCTTGAGAATCACCCCCGGGCCCAAACAGCCCTGGAGCGCGGGCAGGGGGCCGCGGCCAAAGGCACGCAGATCGTCAGCGTTGGGGCCCGCACTGCCAGCGCCGCCCTTCCCGGCTGGGCTAGCACTGCAGGAAGTTCGGTGGGGCGGACCACAGGCCGAGTCTCCAGAGCGGGCCTTTCGCCGAAGCGGGTGGTGGCAAAGCACGTCAAGCGCGGCCACGACGTCTCAAGGCTGCGTGATCTCCGGCGCCTGGATCTGCTCCAGATCGATGCCGTGCGAGGACGGACAGCGAGCTGGTTGTACCCGGCCGGAGCTGCATTGTCCGGCGCAGGAGCGGGATTCGTTATTTCCGGCGGGGAACTGGTCACCGCCGTGTCCGGTGGTGCGGCAGCGGCGCCGTCGGGGGCGGCAATCACGGGCGCGTTCATTGGTGACGCGGCGACGGTTCTCGCTCTCGGGTCCCGCGCCGTGGGCCGAACGGCCTTGCTGTACGGCTACGACCCGGAGTTACCTGCGGAGAGGGTCTTCATCATGTCTGTGGTCAATGCGGGGTCGGCGGTGTCGTCGGGCGCGAAGACGGCTGCGATGGCTGACATCTCGAAGCTCACTCAAGCTCTGGTCCGTGACAAGACGTGGAAGGTTTTGAACGAGTCCGTTGTCGCGAAGGTCGCACAGGAGTTCGCAAAAAGGTTCAGCTTCCGCCTGACCAAGCAGGGACTCGGAAAGGTTGTCCCCGCTGCCGGGATCGTTATCGGCGGCGCGCTCAACTGGGCCACCCTCGAAGGCATCGTGGACGCCGCTGACATCGCCTATCGGCGACGGTTCCTTCTGGAGAAGTACCCCCACTTGGGTGACGGCGACACGTTCGGCAGGGTCGCTCAGGTCTTGGGCGACATCGCAGACGATGCCGACACGGAGATCAGCGTGATCGACCAGGTCGCAGAGGCCGGTGGACCCATCTTTGAGTGACGACGCGACGGCAGTCACCGGCCAAGCGTTGGACGGAAAGTGCACCCGTGGGACCGACACGGAGCCGGCACGGCGGCTGAGATTGGGAGCGCATCGGAGAAGCCAATCTATGCATTGCTGCGACGCGCGCTTCATTCCGCCGCGTCAGCTCTAGTAGCCCAGAATGATGTGGGCGTCCCAAGGACTGTCAGGCGGGCATGCGGACGTATCGGTGGGCGCGGATCTGACGGCCGGCGCGTGGGCGGGAACGTCGCATTACTCGTAAGTGCGGCCCCGGGTGAGTGTGACACGCGGAACCCAAGTCGAGCGGTCGTAGCCTACTTAGCGGGCATTGTCGGAGACGACGGGCGTCCTGCGCATCGAGTTCTCCAGGTCCTGACGGCTGGTCTGTGGCGTCGCGGGCCAAGCGTCAGCCCTTGAGTAGCCTTTTGGGCACGTCGGCAAACCCGGCCGGGGTCGAGGCGTGCCCCGCGTAGCCGGGGTAGCCCGGGTATCCGGGGTAACCGGGGTAGCCCGGATACCCGGGATAGCCGCGGTAGGGCTGGGATTCCTTCCGCAGGAGGCGGTTGCCGACGACGGTCCCGAGATAGTCGCCGTCCATATTCACGGCGTCGGCGTCACCCCAGGGGAACCACCCGATGGCGTCGCCGTCTCCGTTGAAAAGGAAGCGGTCGTCGCTTGTGCGGCGCCACGCAATCCAGTCCCCGGAGCTGGCGAACAAGAAATCAGCCACGGCGGGCCTCCTTGGTCTTTTCGTTGACGCGGCGGATGTGGTCCCAGGCGAGGCGCCACCAGGGCATGGGGGACGGCCGGGTCGCTGGTCGGGCGTGCGCGGCTCGGTCTCGTGCGCTCGCTGCTTTGGTCGCCCTCTTGGTTATGGGCGGGAGCCAGTCGATGCGGTCGTTTCGGACGTAGTAGTGAGATCTGCAGGGCTGCTGCCCGTTGCCGACGGAGGGACGCAGTGATACGGAGCCGTCGAAGGTGAGGGTCCAGTCGTGCGGCCCGAACGGGGTGACGACCTTGACGCCGCAGCCGCACGCGCAGAGGTGGACTGCGGTCTCGTACTTCATAGAGACGTAGAGCTTCCCCGGTTCGGGCCTCGTGGGGATGGACTGCGTGAACACCGGGGTCAGGGACTTGGCCCTCATGCGGCGTCCTCCTCGTCTGCGGCGTTCTCGACACCCGTGAAGTCGTCGGTGCCGATGTCACCGGGCCTCTCGCTCGTGCCGTACCGGTGGTGGAGGTCGCCGGAATCGACGACGTAGACGGTGTGGCGCTCGTCCTCGGCGTCTGCGTAGAAGCGGAGGAGCTTCTTGTAGCGGATGACGGCGAGGGTCGCGGTGATGGCGTTGAGCTCGTCGACCTGGAGGTTGGTGTCGTACTCGGCGCCGTCACCGACGAAGTAGGAGATGACGCCACCGTTGGTGATGTGGTCGCTGCGACCGGGGGTCGAGGTGGTGATGCGGAGCTGGCCGTTGATGCCGGTGGCGTCCCTGCTGAGGCCGACACCGGTGTCGATGAAGGGGATGCCGCCGGCGATCAGAGCCTCGATGATGGCCTTCTTGTCCGGACCGGTGTCCATCGCAAGGAACACGAAGCCCGCGTCGAGGATCTCGTTGACGTTCTCGGCGGTGACGTTGACCGGGTGAGGGACGATGCCGCGCCGCATGACGGAGTACATCTCGCTGTAGTAGTCCACCTTCTTCATCCCGGCGGCAACGTCCTTGAGGCTGGCAGCACCGGGGGCGCGGAACGCGTTGTGGGTGCGGAAGAAGTCGCCGTCGTAGAGGTGGATCGTGTTGGCAGGGGTCTTGGCCAGCGCGTCGAGGAGGTGCGCGCCGGTACCGCCGAGACCGATGATGACGACCTTTTCGAGGGCGAGCAGGTTGTTCAGCTCGGTGATGCCGGCACGGCTGGAAAAGGTGTCGACGTACAGGAACACGCCGTCGTCCTCGTCTGTCTGCACAGGCTTGAACGTGTACGGGATGGCGTCGGGGTCGACTGCCTGCGCGGGGCTCGTGACCATGGCGGCGTAAAAACTGACCTTCTCGTAGAAGTCGGCATAGTTGCCCTCCGGCTTCTTCTGGGAGAACCCGCAAACGGCGGTGAGGTCGGGAGCAGCGGACCACTTCTCGACGCCGTCGTTGATCAGGCCGTCGATGAGCTGGCCATTCTTGTCGCGCGGCACGCCGCCGATGAAGCACATGACGTGGGTGCTTGGGGCGGCGGTGGTGGGGCCGTTCAGGTCCAGTGGGCAGAGCAGGGATCCCCACTGGACCTGAGCGGCGTCATCGACGAACGGGATGTCGTCCACGACGAGAAACCCGTTGACGATGCGGATGGCGAAGCCGTCCTGCACCAGCTGAGCCAGGTCTGGGCTGTTACGAACGAGTCGTGAGCCGGACATTGAACGTCGTGCCCTTCTTCTTGACCTTCACTGACTCTCCGGCCACCAGGGTGCCGCTGGCGTTGCCGCCGTGGGACGGGTCGGCGTGGCGGTAGGTGACGGTGAACAGCGCGGCGGGGTCATGACCCGGGTAGGCGAGCTCGCCGAGCTCCTCGTAGGTGATCGTGTCGTGGTCGAGCGGAGTCTCGGTGCCGTTGATGGCGACCTCGAACCCCTTGTCCTTCCTTGTGTCCCGTTCCTGGGTGGCTGTGGTCATGGCAGTGCTCCTGTCGTTTTGGCCTCCTCGGTTGTGGCGACCTTCTCGTCCAGTCTAGCACTGGCCTCATCACCCCTTGGGTGATAGCATAAATACGAGTGGAGCGCGGCGTGTCGCAATCGGGCAGGCCGCTCAGGGCTGTAGCGTCCGTCAGACGAAGGACGGGCAATCTTCAGCCAATGGGTGATGGAGAACAGACGCGTGGAACGGGAGTACTTGGATGAGGAAATGCGCCGCCTCGCCACAGAACCCGGGTTCCGGCCTACGGGTTGGAGCGTGCGTGAGGTCCGGGAGTTCCGCCGTCTTGTTCAGTGCGCACGGGCCGCTTACGTTGAAGGCGACCTGCGGAACATGCGCTTGCTGCGGATCGAACCAGACGACTCCGGTGACCCCACCAGGGCGCGGGCAACGTTGAGTTCGGGCCGTGTTATCGACCTCATGTTCAAGAACTTCGAGAGCCACGGTGCTGTGGTCTTCGGGGTCTTGACTGCAGAGACGGAATCCAAGCGATGAGCAACACAGCACACGACCCGCTGCCTATCGACCAGACACCGGTGGGCGAACTTCTTGCAGAGGAACTTGGGGCCCGGGGGTGGTCTCAAGCCGACTTCGCAGCCGTACTCGACCGGCCTACGCAGTTCGTGTCCGAGATCGTGACTGGGAAGAAGGAAATCACCCGGGAGTCGGCGGCCCAGATTGGTGCCGCACTAGCCCAGTCGCCGGAGTACTGGCTGAAGCTTCAGGACCAGCACTTGCTGGCGGAGCAGGCGAAGAACGCCACGACGCAGGCCAACCTCGACGACGTGCGACGACGCGCGCGTTTGAACGACAAGGGTCCGATTCAACTCCTGCAGAAGAGGCGCATCCTCACAGGCGCGACCTTGGAGGAGCTCGAAGCCGAGGTGATGGACCTGTTCGATCTCAAGTCAATGGACGACCAACCGTGGTTCGCGGCCGCAGCCAAACGCGCCAACCATGGCGAGGACATCAGCATCTTGCAACGAGCTTGGGTTGCCTGCGTTCGCAGGGGGGCGAAGAAGGCCCCTCCCGTCGCGAGGTACTCGCCTCAGCGGCTCCATGAGCTTGCCGCGTCACTTCCGCGATCAGTGCAGACACCTGAAGACTTCTCCGAGCTGCCCGAGCAGTTCAGCGATGCTGGCGTCCGGCTCGTGTATGTCGAAGCGCTCCCCGGAGCGAAAATCGACGGATGCGCGATGTTCGTGGATGGGTACCCAGTCATTGGGCTGTCTGGGCGTGGGAAGAGGCTCGACAAGGTTCTATTCACCCTGCTCCACGAGATCGCGCACATCCTGCGCGGACACGTCGATGCCGAACGCCTCATCGTCGAAGCCCTGGACGCAGGGCCGCTGCATGAGTCGGCTCAGGAAACGGACGCCAACGACGACGGCGTCGAGTGGATCTTCCCCAGTGGTTACCCCGTGGTCCCCTCGCGGATCAACGCGCCATGGGTAGACCAGAAGGCAGCCGAACTCGGGATGGCGCGGATCGTGCTGATCGGTCAGCTACAGAAACGAGGTCGCCTGGATTGGCGGACGTCACTCGCGAAGAATGCGCCGTCGGTGAGCGACATCCTTCCTCAGTGGGAGTGACAGGGGGCAAGACTGGCTGGTCGGGAGACCAAGATCGCGCGCCTGACGGTTCGCGTGGTCACTATCTAGGCGCGTCACTCCGCCGCCTGTCGACCAAGTTGCCTGCCTAATGAATGCGTCGCGGTGGCCAGGTGGTGCGCGCCGACCAGCATCCTTCCGGGGATTCCCCAAGACACGCCACTTCGCCGACGTGCTCAGTTGCGGTTCAAGCCGAACTCACGGGACAGCAGCTTATTCTTCCACAATGACGCGGCAGTGATCAACGAGGGATGGTCTCAGCTCAGAGTCGGCAGCGCCGCCGAACTGACGCGTCCGATGCCCCGACTCATTCGTACTCGATGAGCCCCTCTTCGAATGCCCATTGCCTAAACCCGCCGAGGCCGAAGGGGAGGTAGTAGGCACCTGTGAGCAGGTCGTCGGCAAGCGCCTCCACCATGAGCACCGTCAGTTGGCCCTCTCGAATCGCGTTGCAGAGCAACGGGAGTGTCGCCGTGACGCGGATGCCATCCTCTTCGGCAATCGTGCGGGGCACGCTGTCGTCGAGTACGGTCTCGAAGCCACGCGACCTTCCAAGCGCGAGGACTCCGCACTCTCCGCGGTTCTTCTCCCCGACAGCAAGTCGTTGCTCGTATTCTGCGAATGCCATCAGGAAGGGCATGTCGTCGCTCCGGTCGACGCTGATCCAGTCCGCGTCGAGGACCTGGTGCAAGACAGGCAGGTCGTGTGACTGCTTCTTGAGTTCGCGTTCGACGCTCTCCGGGATGATGACGTCACGGTCCCTGGCGAGGAACTTCAACACGCCCAGCCAGCCTTGTACCGCGAAGTGACGCAGGGGGCCGGTGTCGAACACCAGCGCGTCCGGCGGCCGGGTCACGACACGAATTTCCAGATCTCGTCTTCCCGGCGTACCCGCAAGGCGGGCAGATCATCCTCGGCGAAGGTGTCATGGAGAAGCTCCAGGGCGCGTTCACGGCTGATCAGCTCGTCACGGAAGGCTCGCAGAACCGCCTTCTGGTAAGGCACCGGCAGGCTGGTGCTTTCAAGATCGGCGGGGACGTAAAGCCCGAACTCCACGATGTCGGCACGCGTCGTAGTGACGCCACGGACGAGGGCAGCGCCGTCCCGGTCGACCATGCCCAGCTCGTCCAGCCTCCTGGCGAGTGTTGCCATGTCGACCCGGAACTCGCTGGCCAGCAGCACAGCGGCCTCGCGGACTTCGCGCGACTCGTGCTGCGCCCAAGCAGCCCGCACGCCAGCCTCGGGAAGCAGCACGGACCGTGCGAACCGGTCCAGGCGCGTCTCAATGTCACCGCCCTGCTGGTCGGTGACACGCCAGTCGACGGTGTACTCGTCGGCGACCAAGTAGTGGCCCAGTTCGTGGGCCAACGCGAGGCGGCGCCGTCCCACCTTGTTGTGGCTATTCAGGAGGCTCACTCCGCCTTGACGGAGCAGAATTGTCCCCGCGTCGGCTGTGTCGACTCCCAAGTTGACCGAGAAAGCCAAGAGCCCAATCGAGGCGGCCCGGTCCACCAAGTCGTTCACGGGCTCCGCCCCGTCAAGGCCAAGCATGGTCCGCGCCGTCACCGCCAGGTTTTCGGCATCCGACAGAGTGTCAGGGCGGGGCAGCGGCGCCCCCTCGCCGTCGGGAAGTGCCAGTTGAGCAGGGATCAGTTCCTGAAGGAACTCGACATCGGTGGCGATACTCGCCAGCAGCAGGTCGATCTTCGAGTCGGCTGTGTCCAGACCCTGACTGGAGCGGTGAGAGACCAGCGCAGGAATCGGCTCAGCAAAGAAGGACGACATACGCACACCAAGTGCGGCCGCGATTTCGGACAGTTCAAGCGCTGTGACCTTGCGGACGCCGCCCTCGATCTTGTTCACGGCTGTGCGGTCAAGGTTCACCAGGGCCCCGAGCTCGCCCTGACTTAAACCCGCCCGCTCACGCGCCTCCCTTAGCCTGACGCCAAGCATCTTCTCATCAACCTCAGCCATGTGTGCGAGTTTCGCACACATGGGGTTGGCGTGCACGTCACGTCCACAGAAAACGCCATCTCAACCTCGGCCATCACAGCGGCGCGCATCGATTTGGCGCACGTCTTTTCGCCGCCAGATGGCGCTGTTCCTACTCGCGCATGCGGTAGACCGGGTGGCCGGTGTTGATGTCGACCATGCGGTCGCCTCGGATCCGGTACACCGGGTTACCAGTGTTGATGTCGACCATGCGGTCGCCTCGGATCCGGTACACCGGGTTACCAGTGTTGATGTCGACCACGCGGTCGCCTCGGATCCGGTAGACCGGACTTCCAGTGTTGATCTCATCCCAACGCGCCATGCACCAATCGTCGCTACAAGAGCCCGCAAGGTCGAACAAGGCGCGTCATTCCGCCGCGAGCGGACCCGGGTGTGGGTGATCCCCGGGCGACGGCGCGGGTGGTCGTCCCGGTTGATCTAGCCCGTGCCACGGGGCAAGGTTGGTTCTGCGGCGCCCCGGAAATGTCCTCTCGGGGTGCACGCAACCGAGGAGGAGCGAATGAACCCCAACGACCGGCCCCCCATGCTCGTGCGCTGGACCCTGCGGCTCGAGGATGCCACGGCGCTGGACTGGCCGGTGCATGCGCTGGAGCCGTCGGTCCGGGCATTGTTCGGGACCGGGACACGAGCCTCGGTGTTGCGCGGCGACTGGCTCGGCCACGCGGTCCACCCGCTGCTGACCGACGTCGTGATCGGCACCTGGACTTCCGCCACCCTGCTTGACCTGTTCGGAGGGCGCGACTCTTCCGCCGCGGCCCAGAGGCTCATCGGCACCGGTCTGCTCGCCGCCGGCCCGACAGCCTGGACCGGATGGGCTGAGTGGTCGGCGGCCGGGTCGCGCGACAAGCGAGTAGGCCTCGTCCACGCCGTCACAAACGGGCTAGCGATTGGCACCTACTCGGCGTCCTGGATTGCCCGTCAGCGGGGCCGGCGCGGCGCCGGAGCCCGGCTCGCCCTCGCCGGAGCGGCCATCTCGGGAGTCGGCGCCTACCTCGGCGGTCACCTCGCGGCAGCACGCAAGGTGAGTAGCCGCCACCCCGGCTACGTCGAGGCTCCGCTTGGGGTCTGACGCGCGCATCTTCGTCCCTAGCAGGATGAAATGGCTGAACCGGCTGCGTCATACCGCCGCGTGTGCGTGTCGAATCTCTGCCGCTCACAAGGCGCAGAGATCGTCGATGATCTGAGTGGTTCACCCGTCATTCACGGCACACAACGCCCGTAGCACAGCCCGTCCACGACGAGCGTCCTCGACCGGCATTCGTAGCCAGGCACGGTGACCTTCCACGAGCTCCCGCTCAAGGACCAACATTCGCGAGCGGTCTGAGCCGGCGAAGCTCTCGCGTTCCGCGATCGGGTTGTCGATGCAGGCGAGGAGGACTGCTGCGTCGAACAAGTGCCGCTCGGGGTCTCGGCTGTCGGTTACGTAGGCCGCGGCTTTCAGGATGAGGGCGCCGAAGGGGCGTGGCACTGAGATCGTGGTGATCTCACTCTCCTCGATCTCCAACCGGTAGTTCACGGTCCGTCTCAAGGCCTGGGTTCCGCCGGGGATCTTGACCATGTCCATGCGGCGCATCCGCTCCTCAACGCTCGGCGCTGCATGGTCGGCTACGACGACGTCGACGATATCTGCGTCGTCACTGCTCACGACGTCCACGTGGGCTTCTCCTCGCGTGAACCGATGGCCGACGTTGTTGCGCGGGTCGAGGTTCTCCTTCATCTCGTAGCCGAGCGACTCCAGGGCACTTGCGGTCGCGTTCGGGGTGCCTCGGGCCGTCTCGATGTGCAGCACGATGTCCACGTCATTGGTCGGCCGCACCGCGTCGATGCCGTGGTGGATCGCGTGCAACTGCGTCATCAGTCCGCCGATGAGGGTCCAACGGTCCGAAGGCAGGACTCGAGCGATCTCAGAGACGTTCGGCCACGGGTATGGCCACCCGCCGACAGCTGCCCTTACGTCGATCGTGGGTCGTGTCTCCAAGTTAGCCACGAGCGAAGTCCTGCAGGTACTTGGTCAGAGTTCGCGCCCCGACGCCGTGCTCGCGGGGGTCCATCGAGCCGGCCGCGTCGAGTGCCGCTAGCGCGCCGTTCCCCTTGGTGGCAATGCGCTTGATGATGTCGAGGTCAAAGTCGGTTGCACGCAAGATCATCGTGCCGCGTGTGTCTCGAAGTAGACCGAGGCTCTTCTCCAGCTTGGTCAGGACCTCGGAGCTCACGTAGCCGTCGATGCGGTCCTTCCGCGCGTCCGACAGCCCAAGCCCACGGCGCCCGACGACAACGACGTCTTTCCTCACTCGTGACACGAGGAAGCCGAAGGACTCGTAGGTCCGGACCGAGGCGCGCACCCTCGCACGGCCTACGAACTCGTGGGAGCCATCTTTGTCCGTCGCCAGACGACGCAACCGTCCGCGCAGCCGCGAGGTCTGCACCTGTCCGAGCCAGTCGACCTCGATCCCGGAAAGCAGGGCAACTGCGCCCCATGCAGTGGCCTCACTCCACGGGCGGGAGCGCGAGAACTCTCGCTCGCTCAGGTACTCGTTGACCGAGCCTCGGTCAACCAGACCGCGCGTCAGGTATCGAATCTGACCCTGTTCGCCGAGTCGCGCCACGTGGCGCTTCGTCACGCCCAACATGCGTGCCGCCTCGCCGACGTCAACGTACTCACTGCGCAGGGACATAACAGATATGGTCCTCTTTGAGACCTGACCTGTAAAGTCTGGCTTCAACAGATAACGTCCGCAGTGAGACTCTATTCGTTAATAGTAGTCGGCGCGCTGAGTCCCGGGTGCTGGCCCACGCTCACGGGAGCGAGCCGTGGCCATGATCACCACGAACGTTGACTCATCCGCTCGTCGTCGCCCACCGGCGCTGCCCACCGGGAGGAACGGACAGTGACGCCAGCAAAGGACGCGTGGCCAACTCTGGACGAGACTGCTTCAGCAAGAGGCGGACATTGTTTCTCACTGCCGGCCTTGGGGTACGCGGCCGCCGGCGGGGCGGTCCCTCCTCGCGTTCACGAAGCGTGCGTCCTGGGTCAGGTGGGTGTTTCCGGGTTGCCGCAGTTGGACGACCACAGCTTCGTGGTGCGAATCCTGCGGGGGCACGTGAGCGCCACGCACGGCGCGTAGCCCCAGCCCGCAGGACCGGGACTCCCCTTCACTTGGCCGCTCACGCATCTACCGCGTTGAGCCCTTCAACAACGGTCCACAGGCGCGTCATTTCGCCGCCTCAGTCCGCGTCGTTCGCGACCTTGCAGGCCTCGGCGCGCTGGCTTGCCTATCGTGCTGTCGCGTCGATCTCAGCTCGCCGCGCTTCGACGATGCGTCGCACGATGGCGTCAGGCAGCTGGTGGTCTGCCGAATAGTGGATGCTCCCGCTGGTGGTTTCGAAGTCGCTCAGCGCTTCGAGAACGGACGCGATGACCGCGCCGCTGTACGGGTAGAGCGACAGGAACTTCTTCGCACGTACCGTCGCAATGAGGCCCTTGTCACGGTAAAGGAGCGCAGTCATGGCGTAGCTGGTGCCTTCCTCGGCTTCGGGCACGACTTCGCGGGCGACGGCATATACGCGCTGGAGCGCGTCCCGATCCCCCCCCTCTACCGTGCTGAGATACGTGCCAACCTCGCCCACGCTTTGAGGCTACGCCCACTTAGTCGCGCCGTACTGCTCCTCGAGAAGCGAGAGTTCGCACTCTCGATCGGGACTGCGCTCAACCCGCCTCGGTTCGTGGTGCGGACCACCTCGTTCGCACGTCACGATCAGTGGGAGCAAGCGTTCGTGCTCGGCAAGACACGCTTCGTCGTTCCGAAGATCGTCACAGCGAACGACGTCTAGCTCCCGGATCTGTGGACAGTTTGACGCGAGATTGAGGCGGATCGGACACCCCATCACGACGAGCGCCTCGGCCGCATCTTATCGCCGCCTAAGACTATTTGGGAGGCAATGCTCCGACGCCCTTCCGACTCTCGCGGGCCTCCTCATCAAGGTCATGCAGCAAACCTGTCCTCGGATTCTTGCGGACTATTTGCGGACCGCGGAGCCCCAAACACCCTCTGACGCGAAGATTCTTCGCACCCCATGGTGCGCCGGAGGCGCCGTGTTGCTGACCTGCGCAAACGCGCAGAGTCACACGTTGAAGCGGAACTCGACCACGTCGCCGTCGGCCATGACGTAGTCCTTGCCTTCCATGCGAACCTTGCCGGCTGCCTTGGCCGAGGCCATGGACCCCGCCGCCATGAGGTCACTGAAGGAGACGACCTCGGCCTTGATGAACCCTCGCTGGAAGTCGGTATGGATCACGCCGGCTGCCTGGGGTGCGGTCCAGCCCTGGTGGATCGTCCAGGCCCGCGTCTCCTTGGGTCCGGCGGTCAGATAGGTCTGCAGGCCGAGAGTGGAGAAGCCAACTCGCGCCAGCTGATCCATCCCGGCCTCGTCAACGCCGACCGACTCCAGCAGCTCAGCCGCGTCCGCGGGGTCGAGCTCGGCCAGGTCCGCCTCGAGCTTGGCGTTGAGGTAGATGGCATCGACAGGGGCAACCAGCTGAGAGAGGCTCGACCTGAGCGCTTCGTCGGTCAGCTGGTCCTCGTCGAGGTTGAAGACATAGATGAACGGCTTGGTGGTGAGCAGGGACAGCTCGCGGATCGCCTCGAGGTCCACTCCCGCAGCCGCGCCCGCGGCATACAGCGTGTCTCCGGCCTCGAGCACCTTCTGGGCGGCGATCGCGTTGTCCAGCGCGGCCTTCTTGTCCTTGTTGACCCGCGCGTCCTTCTCCATCCTCGGCACGGCCTTCTCGAGGGTCTGCAGGTCGGCGAGGATCATCTCGGTGTTGATCGTCTCGATGTCGTCCTTGGGGCTGACCTTGCCCTCCACATGCACAACGTCGTCGTCGTCAAACACCCGGATGACCTGGCAGATCGCATCGGCCTCCCGGATGTTGGCCAGGAACTTGTTGCCGAGGCCCTCCCCCACGGAGGCGCCACGAACGATGCCGGCGATGTCCACGAAGGACACGGTTGCCGGCAGCAGACGCTTGCTGCCGAAGACCGTCGCCAGCTCCGCGAGCCGGGGGTCGGGCAGTGCCACCACCCCGATGTTGGGCTCGATCGTGGCGAACGGGTAGTTCGCCGCGAGCACGTTGTTCTTGGTCAGTGCGTTGAAAAGGGTGCTTTTGCCGACGTTGGGCAGGCCGACGATGCCAATAGTTAGTGCCACAAGGACAAGAGTTTAGTGGCCATCGGGGCCGTATGCCGCCACGCACCTCGCCGGTCAGGCAAGCAGCTCCAGATCCACCCCCATCGCCCGATAGGTTCCGGCAGCCCGGGCATCCCGACTCACCAGCCTCAGACCGTGCTCGGCAACCGCTGCGGCCACGAGTGCGTCATACACGGCGCCACCGGAGACACCGCTGTCGGACAGCCGGGAAACCAGAGCAGCCGACCCCTCGGAGCTGAGGAATCGGGTGTGCGGAAAGTTGACCTCGATCAGCAGTTTCGCGGCCTGTGGGGTCAAGAGATCAGGGGGAGGCGATCGGGTGAGCACGGAAAACATCTCGACGGCTCCATGTCGACAGTTGTCGCCGTGTCGGAGGGGTGGCTGTCGGTGCCGTCTGTCACGGTGTGACACATGGAGATCCTGATTGCTGCAGTGCTCGGAATGCTCATCGGTGCGGTCGTCGCGTGGCTTATTGCCCGCGTCCTCTTCTCGGGACGGTCCGCGGCTCTGTCCACTGAGCGGGACCTGTTACGCGAGCGGGTGATCGACCTTGAGGCCTCGGTCAGCGACGACGCCCAGACCGCCACCATGCTGGCACCCCTGCGCGATGCCCTGGTGCGCGTCGAGCGCCAGGTTGGGACGCTGGAGCGCGACCGCGTCGAACAGTTCTCCCAGGTCAGTGTGCAGCTGGCCGACGTCACGACCTCCACCCAAGCGTTGCGCTCCCAGACCGCATCTCTGGTGGGTTCACTGAACGCCTCCACGATCCGGGGCAACTGGGGCGAGGTCCAGCTCCGGCGGGTCCTGGAGCACGCAGGCATGCTGGCGCGCTGCGACTTCGAAGAACAGGTCAGCGCGGTGAGCAGCCACGACCGCGGAGTGCGCCCCGACGTGGTGGTCCGACTCCCCGGCGACAAGTGCCTGGTCGTTGACGCCAAGGCTCCGATGACCGCCTTCCTCAGCGCCCAAGCAGACGGCATCGACTCCGCGGAGCGTTCCCGACTGTTGGCTGCGCACGCCACCTCGCTGCGCGGACACGTGGATTCGCTTGCGGCCAAAGCGTATTGGTCAGCTTTCACCAACACTCCAGAGATGGTCGTCTGCTTCATTCCCGGCGACGCCATCCTCGCAGCAGCGCTGGCAGCCGACCCCGCCCTTTTCGAGTACGCCCATTCCCGGAGGGTGGTCCTCGCCTCGCCCGGCACCCTGCTGGCGTTGTTGCGCACCGTCGCATTCACGTGGCAGCAGGACGCCCTGACCGCCAACGCACAGCTGCTGCTGAAGCTCGGGAGCGAGCTGTATTCACGGCTGGGCACCTTGGGTTCGCACGCCACCAAGATGGGAGCGTCGCTGCAGAAGTCCGTCGAGAGCTACAACGCACTGGTAGGCACGCTGGAGTCCCGGGTGATGGTGACGGCCCGCAAGATGCATGAGCTCGGTCTGGCCGAAACGCCTCTGCCCATCACCGGGCCGGTTGAGACCGCTCCCCGGCCCCTGACTGCCGCCGAGCTGATCACTGCGCTGGATTCACGGGTCCTGGATGCAGACGTCGCCCGGCCCGAGCTGGATCTGGGACAGGTGCATGAGCTGGGACAGGGCCGCGATGGTGGAGCGCACTACAAGTCCGCCTGACGCGTTTCGGCCCGGTCCTGTAGTCCCCACGACGACTGAGGGGGGCCGCCGGTCTTGACTACGACTGAGGGGGCGCCGGTCTTGGTGAGCGTGCCGCTCAGGATTCAAGCGCGCGCTTGAGATTCTGGACAAAGGCCTTGTTGTGGCGCGGAACCATGAACGCCATCATCGGCGTCATGAGCATCTTGAGCCCGCTGGGTCGCATCTCAACCCCTCGCGTGAACCGCGTGCCCTCCCCGGCCGGCTCGACGGTGTAGGTGATCCGCGGCTGCAGTCCGGCGAAGTCGGCGCGATACACCACCCGCGAGCCTTGCTCGACCTCAAGGGCCGTGAACGTTCCCTCCGTCTTACCCATGAACGGCTTGAACGTCAGCGCGTAGGTCTTACCGACGACCGGGATCGGATCGGTCTCTTGAGGCACCGAGGCGATGTCAACGTGCCAGTTCGGTTCGTTGCGCAGGTCGGCGACATATCGGAAGACGTCGTCAGCCGTGCGGGCCACGACCACGCTCTCTGCAGATTTGACCATGACTTCTCCTCCGGCAGGTGTCGCATCCAGGCGTCTTAAGCGGCGCTCGAAGAAACCCTATCCAGTCCGGTGGACGTGAGGCGACCGGACGGCATACCGGTTAGCGCAGTGAGCCCGCGTCGTGGCGCAGTGAGCCCGCGTCAGTGCAGTGAGCCCGCGTCGTGGCGCAGCGTGGTCGCTTCGACCCCGGACTTCGCCTGCAGATCGTGCCGCAGCTCGTGGGGTAGCGAGAACAACACGCTCTCCTCGACGGCAACCACCGGCTGCACATCCTCATAGCCACGCTCGGCCAGGAAGGCCAGGACGCCGCGCACCAGCACCTCGGGCACGCTCGCGCCACTGGTCACGCCGACCGTGCCCACCCCCTCAAGCCAGCCCGGGTCGATCTCATCCGCATAGTCCACCAGGTAACCCGCCGCCGCGCCGTGCTCCAGGGCAACCTCGACCAACCGCACGGAGTTCGAGGAGTTGCGCGATCCAACAACGATCATCAGGTCGGTGTTCGGCGCCATCTGCCTGACTGCCAGCTGGCGGTTCTGGGTGGCATAACAGATGTCGTCACTGGGTGGGTCCTGCAGCTTGGGGAACTTCTCGCGCAGCCTGCTCACCGTCTCCATGGTCTCGTCCACGGACAACGTGGTCTGCGACAGCCAGATGACCTTGGACGGGTCGCGAACCTCGACGTTGGCTACGTCATCTGGGCCGTCAACCAGCTTGACGTTGTCCGGGGCCTCACCAGCCGTGCCGACGACCTCCTCATGGCCCTCGTGACCGATCAGCAGGATGTCGTAGTCCTCGTCGGCGAAACGCACGGCCTCGCGGTGGACCTTGGTCACCAGCGGGCAGGTCGCGTCGATCGTCTTCAGCGACAGCGCCCGCGCCTCCTCGTGCACGACCGGTGCGACGCCGTGTGCGGAGAAGATGACCGTCGCCCCCTCCGGCACCTCCTGGGTCTTGTCGACGAAGATCGCGCCACGTTTCTGCAACGTGCTGACAACGTGCTTGTTGTGCACGATCTCCTTGCGAACGTAGACCGGCGGCCCATAGAGCTCCAGCGCCTTCTCGACTGTCACCACAGCCCTGTCCACACCGGCGCAGTACCCACGCGGCGCGGCCAGCAACACTCGTTTTCTCGTTACAGTCACCCACCCATCGTAGGTCGCCCCCAACAGTGGTCGGTCTCCTCCTACAGTGACGTCGTGAGCAGCCACAACTTGAGCAGCCCCAAACCACTGCCCGAACGCGCCGCGGACACGACCGCGGAGAATCCCTGGCCGGTGCGGCTGCTCAGTCTGAAGATCTCGGACTACGTCGACAAGATGTCAGCCCTGTGGGTCGAGGGTCAGGTGATCCAGGTCAGCCGCCGTCCGGGACAGGCCACCGCCTACCTCATCCTGCGGGACCCTGACGTCGACATGTCGCTCAACGTCACGGTCCGCACGACCACGTTGGACGCCATGCCGACGCCGCTGGCCGAGGGCACCCGCGTCGTCGTTCAGGCCAAGCCCACGTTCTGGACCAAACGCGGCACCCTGCAGCTGGACGCCCGCCAGGTACGCCCCGTCGGCGTCGGCGAGCTGCTCGCCAGGCTTGAGCACCTCAAGCGCATCCTGGCGTCCGAGGGGTTGTTCGACCTGGACCGCAAACGTCCCTTGCCCTTCCTGCCCCGCAAGGTCGGGCTGATCTGCGGTCGGGCCAGCGCGGCCGAGAAGGACGTCGTCGAGAACGCCCGGCGGCGTTGGCCTGCCGTCCAGTTCGAGATCCGAACGGTCTCGGTCCAGGGACCCAACACGGTGCCCGAGGTCAGTGCCGCCCTGCGTGAGCTTGATGCCGATCGCAGTGTGGATGTCATCGTGATCACCAGGGGCGGCGGCTCGTTCGAGGATCTGCTCCCGTTCAGCAACGAGGCCCTGGTCCGAGCTGTCGCCGAAGCCTTCACCCCCGTGGTGAGCGCCATCGGCCACGACGTCGACACCCCCCTGCTGGACTTCGTCGCCGACCTGCGCGCCTCGACCCCGACCGACGCAGCCAAGCTGATTGTCCCTGATGTGGATGAGCAGCGGGCCGGGATCGACCAGACACGCCAGCGAGTATGCCGTGCCCTCACCTCGCGGCTGCACAGCGAACGGCGCCTCCTGGTCTCCTTGCGGTCGCGGCCGGTGATGGCCGATCCGCGGGCCATGATCACCGCCCGAAGGCAGGAGCTGGACGCTCTTACGGGCCGCGCGCGCCAGTGTGTACGGGCCAGCGTGCACCGCGCTGGTGACCAGATCGACCACCTGCGCGCACAGGTTCGGGCGCTGTCGCCGCTAGCCACCCTCGAACGCGGGTACGCCGTCGTACAGCATGCCGACGGCGGGATCGTGATGGATCGCGCAGACGTCCGGCCCGACGAGCTTCTGAGGGTTCGAGTCGCCCGGGGCGACTTCGCAGTCCGCCCCGTCAGCGAACAGTCATAGGGTGTTCGGGTAGTCACACAGTGTTTGGGTGGTCCTAGAGTGTTCGGGTGGCAGCCAAGGACAACGAGACTCCGATCTCGGACAGCGAGACTCCGATCTCGAAGACAACCGACTTCCAGGAGATTGCGAACCTGACCTACGAGCAGGCTCGCGACGAGCTGATCTCGATCGTGGCCCAGCTCGAAGGCGGCCAGATCGGGCTCGAGGACAGCATGACCCTCTGGCAGCGGGGGGAGGCGCTGGCGACCCACTGCAGCATGTGGCTCGACGGGGCCGAGGCCAAGCTGACCACCCAGGACCTGACCGCGCAGGACTGAGCCGGCCGCTTCAGCTCGCGGGCACGGGCTCCAGCGCCGCGGCGAACTGAGCAAGCTGGCTGTACTGCGCCGTACCGCTCAGGACGGTGGTCAGGGCATGGGCGCCCGAGCCCCTCGACAAGAGGCTGCGTTGGACCGTGCTGCGTGAGCTGAGCCTTTGCCACGTCGTTCCGGCTGCGGGCAGGGTGCCCTCGGCCTGACCGTTGGAGGTGCGCGCGGAAACCCAGTCATCCGTCGCACCGGTCACGTCGGTCTGGTCGATCGAGAGGTAGTTGCCATCGGGCGAGAGGTAGCCGGCGTGCCAGGTCCTGGGCCCGTTACCCGCCGCAGCCCAGCGCACGTTGGTGGCCTTCCAGCCCGCCGGCAACTGCGGCTGAGAGATCGCCCAACCGGTCTGCAGCCGCACCTGCCGGGCCACCGAGGTGACATCGACCGCCGGCTGGCTGATCTCACGGACCCGCGGCACCATCGCCACCCAGGCCAGCACCGCCGCCATGATCACGACCATCGAGATGACCATGCTGCGCAAGCTGCCAAAGCCACGGCGCGACGCGGGCGGCTGCCTGGCCGGGGCTGGCGCGGTATCGGGGGCACTCGTCATACTCACGCTCCCATGGTCCCTGACGACCAGCCGGTATGACGAGCCGGCCCCCGGCGCTCGACCGTCACAACGGCCCATTCCCGCACCGATAGAATCCACTCGCCGCCCACCCCCTGAGCCGGAGGAGATCACATGTCCGAACAGAGCCTTCCCGAAGAGCCGCACACGGGATACGAGCGACCGGACCGCAACCTGGCTCTCGAGCTCGTCCGGGTCACCGAGGCCGCAGCCCTGGCCGGTGGCCGCTGGGTGGGCCGGGGTGACAAGAACGGCGCCGACGGCGCCGCCGTTGCCGCGATGCGCGCGATGATCTCCACCGTCGAGATGAATGGCGTCGTCGTCATCGGCGAGGGCGAGAAGGACGAGGCGCCGATGCTCTACAACGGCGAGCGCGTCGGCGATGGCACGGGTCCCGACGCGGACGTGGCAGTCGACCCGATCGACGGCACCACCCTGTGCGCCAAGGGCCAGAGCAACGCCATCGCCGTGCTGGCGGCAGCCGACCGGGGCACGATGTACGACCCGA
The DNA here is from genome assembly GCA_002404345.1 of Actinobacteria bacterium UBA4719. Taxonomy (GTDB): domain Bacteria; phylum Actinomycetota; class Actinomycetes; order Actinomycetales; family Dermatophilaceae; genus UBA4719. The sequence continues at coordinate 22,694 of DHJN01000259.1, forward strand.
GCGCAGTGTTCTACATGGACAAGCTCGTGACCGGCCCCGACGCCGCCGATGTGGTGGACATCCGCCTGCCGGTGGCCGAGAACATCGCCCGGATCGCCAAGGCCAAGAAGGAGAACGCCTCGGACGTCACGGTGATCATGCTCGACCGCCCTCGGCACGATGACCTCGTGCGCCAGGTCCGCGCCACCGGAGCCCGCCTCCGCCTGATCTCCGATGGTGACGTCGCCGGTGCCATCATGGCGGCCCGCCCGGGCACCGGCATCGACCTGCTGATCGGCATCGGCGGCACCCCTGAGGGCATCATCGCGGCGTGCGCCATCAAGTGCCTCGGTGGCATCATCCAGGCCCGGTTGATGCCCCATGACGACGACGAGCGACAGCGCGCCCTCGACGCGGGTCATGACCTGGACGCCGTGCTGTCCACGAACGATCTCGTGCGCGGCGAGAACGCCTTCTTCGTGGCCACCGGGATCACCGATGGCGAGCTGCTCAAGGGTGTTCGCTACCGCGCGGGCGGCGCGACGACGCACTCCCTGGTGATGCGTTCCAAGAGCGGCACCATCCGGGTGATCGAGAGCGAGCACCGGCTGTCCAAGCTCCGCGAGTACGGCGCGATGGACCTTGACACCGCGGGGTCGAAGGCCTGATTGCGGATGGGTTTCAGCACGCTGGTCGTCGGCGAGTCGCTGATCGACGTCATCGTGCACGCTGACGGCTCCAGCCAGGAGCATGTCGGCGGCAGTCCGGCCAACGTGGCCATCGGCCTGGCCCGTCTCGGGCACGACATCACGTTCGCCACCCTGGTCGGCGACGATGAACGAGGCGCCAGGATCGTCAGTCACCTTGAGAGAGAACGGATCTCGCTGACCGAAGGTAGCGTCGGGAGTCGGCGGACGTCCGTCGCCACCTCGACCCTGGACGCGACCAGCGCGGCGGCATACAGCTTTGACCTGGCTTGGGAGCTGCCCGAACTGCCTCATCTTGGGGGGTTCACCCACGTCCACACCGGCTCCCTCGCCGCGACCCTGGAGCCCGGCGCATCCGCAGTTCTGAGCACGATCCAGAGCGCCCGGCCGGTCGCCACCATCTCCTACGACCCGA
>DHJN01000259.1:23820-29659 GCA_002404345.1 Actinobacteria bacterium UBA4719
TCAAGGCCAGCGACGAGGACATCGCCTGGCTGTATGACGGAGCGCCGGTCTCGGACGTGCTGTGCCTGTGGGGACGGCTGGGTCCCACCCTGACCGTGGTGACCCGCGGCGGTAGCGGAGCAGTGATCGGGCTGAGCACCACCGGCGAGCTCACCAGCATTGAGGCGCCGGTCGTCGAGGTCGTGGACACCGTCGGCGCGGGAGACTCCTTCATGGCAGGCCTGCTGTCCGGGCTCCTGGAGGCCGGGCTACTTGGCGGCGTCCAGGCTCGCGAGCAACTGCGCTCCGCCTCGCACGCAGAAGTCCGACCCGCGGTGGACCGGGCTCTGGCCTGCGCGGCGATCACGGTCTCGCGCGCCGGCGCCAACCCACCACACCTGGCCGAGCTCTCGATGTCGCCAGGACGCGGGCGTAGCCTGAACTCATCCGGAGATGACGACATCTTCGCCCCTAGAAGGTGCCAGCCCTTCCGGTCATGAAGGGGAACCGTCGTGATCACCTGGTGGATCATCCTCATCGTCTTCGTTGTGCTCGTCATCTGGTTTGTCGGGTCCGCCGTCCGTCAGGTGGAGCAGTACCAGCGCGGCGTGGTGTTCCGGTTCGGTCGGGTCCTGCCCGAGATCCGCGGTCCGGGTCTGCGCTTCATCGTCCCGATTGCGGACAAGATGGTGAAGGTCACGATGCAGACCGTCGTGCTCGGCGTCCCGGCTCAAGGTGCCATTACCCGTGACAACGTCACCGTGACGGTGGACGCCGTCGTCTACTTCCGGGTGATCGACCCGGTCAAGGCGTTGGTCAACGTCCGGGACTACCCCAACGCCGTGTCACAGGTGTCCCAGACCTCGCTGCGCGCGGTCATTGGTCGGGCCGACCTGGACACGCTGCTGTCGGACCGGGAGCAGATCAACGAACAGCTCAAGTCGGTCATCGACGGCCCCACCGAGGGGCCCTGGGGCCTGAGAATCGAGCGGGTCGAGGTCAAGGACATCGCCCTGCCGGAGACGATGAAGCGGTCGATGTCCCGCCAGGCCGAGGCCGAGCGGGAACGCCGAGCCCGCGTCATCGCCGCCGATGGCGAGTTCCAGGCCTCGCAGAAGCTGTCCCAGGCGGCAGCGGCAATGGCCGCCACCCCGGGCGCACTGCAGCTGCGGCTGTTGCAGACCGTGGTCGACGTGGCGTCAGAGAAGAACAGCACCCTGGTCATGCCGTTCCCGGTCGAGCTCTTGCGCTTCTTCGACCGCGCCCGGTAACTGACAGTTTCTCGGTCCGCAGGTCACGTCGTCACGGCACCTCGCGCGCTCAGCACGGCTCCAGACCCGACCGGTAACACGACCGGTATGGGGTCGCTGATCGACCCGACGAACGCGCCGTCGGCGTCCTGGTTGACGAACGCGAGCAGCACCCACTGGCCGTTCCTGCGCTGGACAAGCTTGCCGACGTAGAGCGACTCGTCGGTCAGCCGGGTCGCCCCCGTCACGTCATACGGGCCAAGCAGCGAGTCCGGCCGCAGGACCCACACCCCGCCCGGCTCACCCGCGTTGCGACGCGCACCGGACAGCTGGGAACCCAGACAGCTGAACAGCAGCACCGGGTCGCCGTCCACGACGGTCAGCTGCGGCACCTCAAGCTGGCCCAGGCCGGAGTCCGTCCTGCTCAGCGGAGGCAGCACCCGCCACCTCAGCAGGTCCGGTGACCACGCGTGGCCCAGCACCCCCCGCCCACCCACCTCGCCGTCGCGCGCCGTTGCGGTCACCAGCATGTGCCAGCCGTCGCCCTCGGGGTCACGCAGCAGCCACGGGTCCCGCCAGGCCTCTGCCTCTCCTGAGTCGTCGAGCTGGTGGTACCAGCGGGGGTCTGCGCTGACCAGCACATCGGCGCCGTGCTTGCGCCACGTCATGAGGTCCGTGGAGGTGGCCAGGCCAACCCGCTGCACCTGACCGTCATCAGCCCGGCTCAGGCCTGTGTAGAAGAGGTACCAGGAGCGGTCGTCGCCACGGACCACCGATCCGGTCCACGTAGCGAGGTCGTCGAATGCCGGCTCGGTGCTCGGCGTGAGGGCATTGGCCACCACCCGCCACTGCGTGAGGTCGGTGGAAACGGCGTGCCCCACGCTGGTCTTCCAGTGCCGCTGGTCGGGATCGCCCTCGCGGGGCGCCTGCAGGAAGAACAGGTGGTACTCCGTGTCCGTGTCGGCCAGCCAGAAGTCCCAGATCCAGTGGGTCGCCAGGGTCAGCACGCGTCGCCAGGGTCAGCAGGGTCAGCGCGGTCAGGCCTCAGCGGGTGGCGGACCATCCCCGGTCATCCCTTGACGGCACCGGAGGTCATGCCGCGGATGAAGTAGCGCTGCAGGGAGACGAAGACGAGGAGCGGCACCGCCATGCTGACGAACGCGCCCGCGGTGAGCAGCTGCCAGCCCTGTCCTTGCGCACCCAGCAGACCGGCGAGGTTGACCGTCACGACCATGTTGTCGCCCTGGCCGAGGAAGAGCAGTGCGACAAGGAGGTCGTTCCAGACCCACAGGAACTGGAAGATCGCGAACGATGCAAGGGCAGGGACGCTCATCGGAACGATCAGCCGCCAGAAGGTCACGAAGTGGCTGGCGCCGTCGATCTTGGCCGACTCGATCACCGACATGGGCAGGGTCGCCATGTAGTTGCGCAGGATGTAGATGGCCAGCGGCATGCCGAAGCCGGCGTGTGCCAGCCATACCGCGGGAAACGTCCCGTTGAGCCCGATGTCGCCGTAGAACTGCAGCAAGGGCACCAGCGCCACCTGGTTGGGGACGACCAGGAGCCCGACGACGACGATGAACAGGGTGTCACGGCCCTTGAACTGCATGAACGTGAAGCTGTAGGCCGCGAAGGCCGCGATCATGATCGGGATGATCGTGGCCGGCAGGGCCACCGCGAGGCTGTTGACGAACGAGACGCCCATCGGGGTCTGCCCGGCGAACAGGACGTCGTGGTAGTTCTGCAAAGTCCACTGCGTGGCCTTGAGCGGGCTGGCGATGGCGGTCCACCAGCCGTTGGTGTTGGTCGCCTCGGGCTGACGGAAGGAGGTGACCAACAGACCGATGGTGGGGATGAGCCAGACAAGGCACATGAAGCCCATCGTGACCTTGACAAACCAGCCCGCCCGGCTCTGCATGGCACCCTGCTGGGGCGCCCTCTTTCGAGCCGCACGCCTGGGCGTGGACGGGGTCGGTGTGTCGAGGCTGATGTCGGTCATCGTTGGGCCTCCTGCCGGCGGAAGTGGCGCACCTGGTAGACCATCACCGGCACTATCGCGATCATCAGCATGACCACAATGGAAGCCGCGTAACCGTTGTTGCCGTTCGTGAACAGCTCGGTGAAGAACCGCATGCCAATCACGTCGCTGTTGAAGTTGCCACCGGTCATCACATAGACGATGTCGAAGATCTTCATCACGATGATGAGCACGGTGATGAACACCGTGATGACGGTTGGCCAGATCTGCGGCACGACAATGCTGAAGAAGATCCGCTTCTCACTCGCTCCGTCGATCCGACCCGCCTCGATCGTTTCCTCCGGCACACCTTTGACCGCGGCCGACAGCAGCACCATCGAAAACCCCACCTGAGCCCAGACGAGGATGACCATGAGCAGCAGGCTGTTGACGTGCGCCTGGCTCAGTTGCAGCCACGCGACCGGCGCGATCCCGAACTTGTCCAGGATCTCGTTGAGCAGGCCGATCTGGGGGGCGCCCTCGGGCCGCGACTCGTAGACGAACTTCCAGATCGTCGAGGCACCGACCATGCTGATCGCCATCGGCAGGAAGATGATCGACTTGGTGAACTTCTCCGCCCGAGGCCGTAGCCGGTCTGCCAGCACGGCCACGGCGAGGCCGAATGCGACGGTGATCGCAGGGACCACGATCATCCACAACAGCGTGTTCAGCAGAGCGCCACTGACGAAGTCACCCGAGCCGAGCAGTTTGGTGTAGTTTTTCAGCCCGACGAACGTCGTGGAGTCGGAGTTGGCGAAGCTGAAGATGATGGTCCGGATGGCCGGGTAGATCAGGAAGAACCCGACCAACACGACCGCTGGGCCGACGAAGACGTAGGGCTTGAGTCGCTCCTCCCATTTCCTGGGAAGCCGCTCCACCACCTTGTTCAGCACGTAGTACAGCAGCAGTGAACCGAGCACCCCGCTGACGATGGCCAAGAGCGCGTTGATCACCTTGAGCACGAAGACCCTCCTCTCGGTCCGTGGGCGCACTGACCGGTGCGTCTACGTCAGTGTGGCCAGCTCAGCGTCCCGGTGCGTGGGATCGACGTCGAGGTGCTAGCCGGCAGGCCAGCTGTCATCGATCTGCTTGAGGGTGGCAGCCTCGTCCTGCTGGCCCGAGGTGAAGGCGATCATGGCCTTCAAGAAGCTGCCGTTGCCGACCTGGGCCGGCATGCTGTCCGACGCGTCGAACCGGATGCCGGAGGTGGTGTAGGCGATCTTGGCGATCCGTCGCGTGGCCTCGTTGCCGTACTTCGAGACGGCGAAGTCCTTGTGCGGAGAGATGAAGCCTCGGTCGCTGGGTCCGGCCCACACACCGCCGAAGGTGGGATCCTCGGTAATCGCCTTGAGCACCTTCGTCACATTGCTGTCGCCCTTGGTGAAGAGAGCCGCGATGTCACCACCGCCCTCGACCGTGTCGAACTTGCCGTTGGGGAACGGGAACACACCAAGGTTGGTGTCGATACTCGCCCTGACTGCCTCGGACAGGAAGCCTTTCTGGGTCACGAAGTTGCCCTGCTTGTGCAGGAAGCAGCCGGGCGGTTTGGTGAACATCGGGTTCGCCGCCGTCTGGAAGGACGAGGAGACGATCGACTTGGACCCTCCGAACACGTCGCCCTTGGTCAATGCGACTTTGGCGTAGGTGTCGAAGGCCGCCTTGATCTGCGGGTCCTCGAACTTGACCGCATGAGTGACCCACTTGTCGTAGACATCAGGTCCGGCCTGCTTGAGCACCAGCTCCTCAATCCAGTCGGTGCCGGGCCAGCCGCTCGCCGGCCCCGACTCCTCCCCAATGCACCACGGTGCCGTGCCCGAGGCCTTGATCTTGTCGCTGAGGGTCATCAGCTCGTCGATGGTCTTGGGAATCTTGTAGCCCGCAGCCGTGAAGGCGGGCTTGTTGTAGAACACCAGGCTCTTGACGTTCATGTCCACCGGGACGCCGTAGTGCTTGCCACCGACGGCTGCCGAGTCGAGGAAGCCCGGCACGATGCTGGACTGCAGCTTTGGCATGTCGAGCACGTCGTCCAGCGGCTGGAGCTTTCCCTGCTTCTGGAGGTCCTTCAGCAGACCCGGCTGCGGGAAGATCGCGATGTCGGGCGGGTTGTTGCCCGCCACCCGACTGCGAACCAACGTCGCGAACGAGTCGCCAGAGGAGACGTACTTGATCGTGATGCCGTTCGTCTTGGCCCAGGGCTCCAGCGAGTCCTTGAACCCCTGCGACTGGTCGCCACCGAAGCCGAACATGATCTCGACGGTGGTCTTGGCGGTTCCCCCACTCTTGCCGCCCGAGCTGCTCGTACCCGAGCTCAGACATCCGCTGGTCAGTAGTGTGACCGCTCCGGCGGTTGCCACTGCCTTGGTGAAAGTCGTATCGCGCATGTCATCGCTCCTGATCGTCGAACCGCCCGGTGTGATCCGCGCCGAACCCGCGTTCCGTGGCCGGTGGCCAGCGCGGGAATGGCACCATCTACCCGATTTTTCGATGTGACGTTCCTCTCAAATCACCGCAGCGTCAACCCCCGGCAACCCCCGGGTCCCGAACTGTTATCAATCCGCTGCAAAGAGCCCACTTAGAGCGCGCGCAAATAGGC
>DHJN01000028.1 GCA_002404345.1 Actinobacteria bacterium UBA4719
CCTATTTGCGCGCGCTCTAAGTCGGACGTTTGACACACGCCTCGGCTCTAGTGCCGACCAGATGGAACCCCCTTCGATCAGAGCCTCAGAGAATGGTGCTTAGATCGCGGGGGAGGGGTGTCGGCGAATAGTCGTTTCGTTCCACGTAGCACGGGAACCCCACGATTCGTAAAGACACCCCGCTAAGCTCTAGATGTCCGAAGGGTCGTCGAGCGGCGCGCACTGACGTGCAGTGCGGGCCGTAGTCGACTTCGGTGGGACGTCACCGCGCAGGACCCACGACTGGAGCCGTCGCCAGCTCACGCTGTTTTTGGGCGGCCCACCTGGGCTGCCCAGAACTGACGGATTAGCCGGACTGTCTCCTCAGGGGCCTCGACCGGCACCAGGTAGGCCGCGTAGGCCACCACGGCCGAGGATCCGTCGGGCACGAGCTGACTGGCCGCCCGCGCTTGTTGCGGAGTCCAGCCGCTGTGGTCGGCGCCGGTGATGAACAGCGTCGGAACGGCGATGGCCGGAAGCAGGCTCGTAAGATCCTCCCGGTGCAGGGAAACGGAGACGACGGCGTTTCGCAACTTGGTGCGGTCGGCGTTGGCTAGGCATGACTTGACCAGGTCGACCGCGCCGCGATCGTCTGCGCGGGTCCGAGCCGACAGCAGAACCTTGGTCACTCCGTCCTGGATGAACCCAGCCGACCCGAATAGGCGGTAGGCAAGGAGCAGGAAGATCGTGCAAACCCGCTCCTTGGTGCTCAGTGCCTGGACCGGCGTCCCAATCATGACCAGACTTCGGCACCTCGCCGGCCACCGCGTGGCGAAGAGCGCACCGACGTGGCCACCCCAGGCATTGCCCAACCAGTCCACGGGATCGGTGATGCCGAGGGTGTCGAGCACCGTGGCAGCGGCGACTGCGCACTCCTCAATCGTGTATGGCCGCCCCGGATCCGTGCTCTCTCCATGCCCGGGACCAGTGATGAGCACGAGCCGACGGTCACCAGCCAGATCGGCCGCGACCCTCTCCCAGCTGCGCTCGTCAACGAACAAGCTGGACCACAACACCGTCGACGGACCCTGACCAGTGACCTGGACCGCCAACGATCCGACCCGGGTGGAAACCAGTTGCTTCGCGGCCATCTCCGCACTCCCTTTGAGGGTTGACACTGTCAACTGTTAGAGTGCCGCTCACCGGTTGACAGTGTCAACCCATTGTGGAAGAAGGGGACGGACATGGTCGGCGCTAGCGGGCAGCCCGCGGACCCTGAGTCCCTCGAAGAGCGACTCTTGGCGGTGGCTTTGGACCTCCTGAGGAACGAGCCGGCCGAGCGGCTGAGTCTGCGCGAGGTTGCGCAGCAGCTCGGCGTCAGCCACCAAGCCCCCTACGTCCACTTCGGCGACAAGCGCACCTTCCTCGCCGCCGTAGCCGGCGACGGACTTCGCCAGGCGGCCACCGACGCAGCAGCCGCGTTGGCCGACTCCGGTGACGATCCGCTGAGACGGCTCCACGCACTGGCCGGCGCCTACGTCGACTTCATCCGTGAACAGCCGCACGTACACGACCTGGCCTACGGACACCTGGTCGCCAAGGCCGACCACCCACGCCTGCAGGAGGCGGCCATCGTCTACTGGGACCTCCTCCACGACACCGTCGCCGGGTGCCAGCCAGCTGGCACCGCGGAAGGAGCCGTGCTCCGTCGAAGCGCTGCCATCTGGGGCACCGTCTACGGCATCGCTCGGCTGACCGCCTTGGGCCAGATACCGGCGTCCGTGCCCAGTGACGAGGGGGACCTGCTCCGTGAGGCCATCAGCACGCTCTACGAAGGATGGCAAACGGATCGGCTGCCCCCGTCCTGACGCACCGCTGATCCCCTCCTAGCTGCAGGATCCTGACACCTCCCATGTGGTTGACGGCGCCGACAGAACCGAGGGCCGTCATGGACAGCTCACCGGATCGCCCGACGCGTGACCCCCGAGCCCGTGCGAGGTCCAAGCGACCGGGCGGTTCCCGTCGGAACCGCATGCGCCGCCGCCTGGGCCAGCTTGGGTGAACGTACGACCTTCGGCAATTGAATGCTTTACCGACCGCCCTTCATCCGGGCGTTGATCGACTAGAGATCGAGGACGTGCCGTAGACCGCGATCGATCTCGCGCAGCAGCGCCAACGGCGGCTGGCCGGCTTGTTCGGACAGATCTGTCTTGTTGAGGGTGACCAAGGCGGTGACGTTCACGACCGAGTCTTTGGGCAGCCCTTTCACAGCGGCGGGCAGGAACACGTTGCCGGGCATCGTTGCCAAGTCGGTGTTGGATGTGATGACTACGGCCAGCACGGTCGCCAACCGGCTGTTGTTGTATGTTTCTGCCGAGATCACTAATACCGGTCGACGCTTGGCTGGGCGGGATCCCGCGGTGCCCCCAGATCCGCCCAGTAGATACCAGTGCTGATCCGGAGTCGGCAAGCTCGTCATGCTCGGGACGGTCAGTGAGCTCCCCCATCGGCGGAAGATCCAGTGAAACGTAGCGCCCGCAGGGCGGCATGTCCGGTAGTTGCTCAGCGTCATCTTCACAAGGTCCGCGTCCTGCCTGTCCGGGTGGCGTAGCGCTACCTGGACGAGTAAGTCAGGACCGGCCCACAGGGGCGCCAGCCTTGTCTGCTCAGCCCCGACTGTGACTGTTGGCGGCGCCACCCCCCGCCGGTCGGCCCAGCGGAGCTATGGAACCGCGGGGACTCACGCCTGCACCGCGAGCCTCGGCAGAAGGTGTCGTGGTCCTCGCGGCTGGCCCGAGGACGGGCCCCTCCCTGGCGCCGACTCCGTCGAGCGGCCCACACCTAACTCTCACCTAACCCACACCTAACCCGGGCTCGCTTTTCGCCCCAGGGTTACCGCGGGAGAACCAGGAGGAGTCGGCACCGTCATGACCTCCAGCAGTTGGGCGTCGCGCAGGAACTGCTGAGCCTGGCCGTCGTCCAGGGCAGTGCCGCCATAAGCGATGGTCTTGAATCGGCTGACGGCGTCTTCCACAGGGACGCCCCGGAACTTGCCGTGCCCCAGCATCAGCCAGCCGCCTGGCACCAAGGCGTCGACGACCCTCCGAACACCCTCCCGCAGTGCCTGTTCCGGAACGAACGGCGCAGGCATCCAGGCGAAGGCATACGTGTTCGGTTCATCCAGAGTGTTCACGTCCTGCTGCCGGAGGGTGACGCGGTCGCCGACAGTGCTCGCTGCGACGGTCTGCGCGGCAAGGGCGAGCACGCGTGGCAACACGTCGATGCCCACGACCGTGAGGGCGGGGAACTGCTCAGCGTAGGAGACCGCTATGGTCGCGACGCCGGTGCCCACGTCGAGCATCCGAGTGCCAGGGGTGGCGAAGGCTTCGGTCAGACCTTCCAACCTCGGAAGGCCCTGCTGCGCCATCTGCGCCCCCGCCTGAGCGCCCGCCTGCCCCTGTGCGAGCAACGCCTCGTCCGACTGGTCGGCCCACAACTGTCCCTCACCCCTCAACAGTGCGGCGACCTGATGCACAGGAGCCGCGGCTTGCGCGGCCACCCGGAGCTGGTCCGCAGGCCCGAGATCTTCAGAGTCGTCCAGCTCGAGCGCACGGAGCACTGTTGAAGCGGCCCGTCTCTACTCCGGCGAACCTGAGCCGCCAACAGCAAGGATCAGCGCTGCCGTCGACCACACCGACTGATCGCTGCTGTGCAGAAAGTGCTGAATGCGGTCCTGGATGGGAGTGGTCATAAGCGCAGCCTCCTCTCGCGCCACCAGCCTTGGCAACCGGTCGTGGCTGTCGATCAGGGAGGTCCGCTCATCGGCGATTGCCGACGTTTGAAGCGGCTGATCCCGATCGGATGCTCATGACCAGGTTTGTCTCCGAGGTCCGCATGGGGAACCTGCTCATAGATTGCCACGAAGCGTTCAAGCAGGCTGCGACGCCAGCCGCCGACGGGGTCAGTGCCCGAGGGCCGGCTGGCTCGATGAGCAACTGCACCCAAGCTTGCGCCCGGTCCAGTGTCACAGCATAGAATCATCGGCACATGCCGATAATAGTCGGTTCGTGCCGAGGACAGTAGAAGGGCTGACGCATGGATCTAGCGATGCCATTGGCGGTGGTCACGCCCACCTTGGACGCTGCTGTTCTGCATGCCCTAGCGGCCACCACGGCCAGAGCGAGCGGCGCACAGGTTCACCGGATGGCCGGCACGGGTAGCCCGGATGGTGTCCGTCGGGTCCTGACCCGACTCGTGGCTCAGGGCATCGTCTCGGCCGACGAGCACCCCAACGCCACGCTCTACCTGCTCAACCGAGACCACGTGGCAGCTGACGCAGTCGTCGCACTGACCCGACTGCGGTCGATGATCATCGACCGCATCACCGAAGCGTTGTCGCGCTGGTCGCCCGAACCTCTGCACGCCAGCCTCTTCGGCTCCTTCGCGCGCGGAGAAGCCACGACAACCAGCGACATCGACATCCTGGTCGTGATCGGCCCGGCAGATGCCGCGGACCAGGATGCGCGAGCAGCGCAGATAGACCAGCTGTCCGCGGACGTCCTGAGGTGGACCGGCAACCGCGGGCACATCGTCGACCCCACGCTCGACATCCTGGCCACCATGATCGCAGCCGATGACCCTCTGTTGACCTCGTGGCGAGCTGACCACATCCACCTGAAGGGGACCCGCCTCCTCGACCTCCTCCGGAGCGTGTCATGAGTCCGCGAGGAAGTTCACGGGTCAGTTCCTGCACGCCCGCCGAGGCCCGGGCCCGTCGCGAACAGGCCAAAGCATTCATCGACGTCGCCGAAATGGTCCTGGGCGATCCGGCCCCCCAGACTCACGCCAACGTGGCCGTGGCCCTGGCGGTCCTCGCCGCGATCGCCGCCACCGATGCCATCTGCGGCCTGCGGCTGGGCCGCTACAGCCGGGGCCAGGACCACGACAGCGCGGCGGCTCTGCTGGAAACCGTCGACCTGCCCGACTCGACCCTGCCAGCCAAGCTGCGACGAGTCCTTGCCTCCAAGGACAACGTGCACTACTCCCCCCGACTCATCTCCAAGACCAACGCTCAGGCACTCGTGCGTCAAGCCCGCGTCCTCGTTGACGCCGCCGAACGGCTATGAACCGGGCGCTACGTCTGCGCCCGGAGTGCCGGCTGCGGAGAGGGCCGGCGGGGGAACACAAAAGGAACAAACCTGGGCGCACCGGGCCGCACCGGGCGAACCGAACGCACCACTCACGTGCTCACGACACTCCCGCACGTGCTCAAGAGCACAGCACCAAGCGGCGGTCCCCCGTTCGGGACGAAGAGGCCGCAGGTTCAAATCCTGTCACCCTGGCCAGTGTCATTGCATGCCACAGCCGCGGGTCACAGTCTGGTCCCGTGCATGCTGCCACAGCCGCGGGTCACAGGCTGGTTTCGCAGGTCAGTGTCAGTGTGACAGTCGCAGTCCAAAGGCCCCCACCCGAGTTGGCGAGGGCCTCTGTTTCTGCACGCGGGCGGCTGCGGGGCTACCTGACGGTCAGGATGACTCGCATCCACGGGTGGATGCAGCACTGGAACATGTACTTGCCTGGCTTCAGCCCTGCGGTCCGGAACGCGGCTTCCTTGTCCGCGGCGACGAAGATGTTGGTCGGCGATGGGCGCCGGGGCACCAAGCTGTGGTGGGGCCCCCTGGCCGCGCACTCCGCTGCTGGCACGGGGTTGTGCGAGAGCTGGTTCAGCGACGAGACGAAGCCACCGCCGAAGGCCTTGACCAACGTGAAGCTGTGCGTCTCCCCGCCTTCGTTCTCCAGGATCACCGGCCGCCCATTACGGATGGTGAGCATCGACGGGTGGAAGTTCCAGGCTGCGACTTTCCTGGTAGCCGTCAGCTCGGCGATGAATGCGTTGAACGTGGTCTCGCCGTCCCCGATGCAGGTGCCTCGCCCCAAGACCGCATTGAACGACGCCGGCTGGCAGTCGTCGCGCATCTGGATCTCTCTACCGCCGTGGGACGCCTCGCTGGGCGTGGCCAGCGCCAACGCGCTCATGGCCGAGATAGCGGCAGTTGTCAGCGCCACAGATATGCTCCTTCGCCCACATGACGACTCCAGTGCGGCCGCTCGGACCGATGGGCAAACTGCTCACCTGGGGAAGTCCAGGGGCGTGCCGCAGGCGAATATGTTACTCGCAGCCCACGGGACCCACAATCGTTTCGTTGGCAAAGGGTAGGACCGTAATAGTTTCGGTGAGTTCGTAGGCTCGACTCGAACGGTTGTGCTCGGCGCAGCCCGGGAGGAGCATGTCCCTACCCACCACGCAAGAATCCCAGGAGGTTCGGATGGCCCGTTACATGTTCATCGCTCGCTATGCCAGCGACGGAGTCAAAGGCGTCGTCACGGCCGGTGGCAGCGCCCGTCGCGCCGCCATCGAGAAGATGGCCGAAGGGCTCGGCGGTCGCCTTGAGACGTTCGACTTTGCCTTCGGCGAGGACGACGTCTTCGCCATCGTCGAGCTCCCGGACAACAGGGCTGCCGCTGCGGTGGCCCTGGCAGTGAACTCCACCAGCCACACGGGCGTCCGGACCGTTGTCCTCATGACCCCCGAGGATGTCGACGCAGCCGCCAAGCAGACGGTGAACTACACCCCGCCTGGCGCCTGACTACGTGCCCGAAGTCGGGGTCAGGACGAAGACCGGGATCGGACGATCTGTCTTGACCTGGTATGCGGCATAGTCCGGGTAGGCCGCAACACATCGCTCCCACCAGATCGCCTTCTCCTAACCCGTGACCTCGCGGGCAGTCATGGCCCGGACAACCGTGCCATCCCGCACCTCGACTGGGGGTCGGCCACGAGGTTGAAGTACCAGAAGGGGTTCTTGGCGGCACCGCCCTTTGAGGCGACCGCGGCATACTCACCGTCGTGCTCGACCCGCATCAGAGGCACCTTGCGCAGCTTGCCGGACTTGGCGCCCCGGGTGGTCCTAATGATCACCGGCATGTCGCGCATGGTCGTGCCGGTAGTGCCACCGGATCCCTCGTACTCATCGACCTGGTCCCGGACCCACTGCGACGGGCTCGGCTCGTACTCACCGTTCAAGGACATGACACCACTGCACACCAGATGCTCAGCCGGTGACGTCCTTATCGGAGAAATGGGCCCAAGCGGCAAGCCAGAACACCAGCGCGTATCCGGCGGCCGTCAGCAGCCCGCGGGTCAGGTCGCCCCACACGATGGGGTCCCGCAGGAGATCGCCAAAGGACATCCACCAGTGCGTGGGCAACCACTCGTGCAGCCAGGACAGCTGCGGGATCGCGTCAAGGATGAAGCTCATGACATTGAGGATGACCACCGCGATGGTGGCACCGATCGGTTGTTCGGTCAGGGTCGAGATGAACAGTCCGATCGCCCCCAGGGAGGCGAAGCACAGCCCGAGGTACACGGGGGCCATCACCACTCGAAGGACGGCCTGTCCCATGCCGATCTGGGTGCCCGACAGCAAGGTCATCTCGCCACCACCGAAGAGCGCCAAGCCGGCCACCGCGCCGACCAGCGAGACCCACACCGTGGCCACCAGCGAGAAGATCGTGATGGCTGCGAACTTCACCGCCAACATCCTCGTACGATGCACCGGGACCGCGAGCAGATAGCGCAGGGTGCCGATATTCGCTTCCCCCGCGACGGAGTCTCCCGCGATGGTCCCCACGGCCAGTGGCAGGAACAGGCCAAGCTCGATGCTGAGCGAGGACAACGAGACGAACAGTCCGTTGGACGTGATCGAGGCGAAGAAGTCGGGACCACGCCCCGCTCTGGGCGTCGACACCTTGACGGCGATCGCGATGATGAGCGGCACCACGGCCAGGATGCCCAGCCCCGCCTGGTTACGGCGGCGTCCAAAGATCAGCCGCAGCTCGGAGCGCAGGAAACGGGTCGAGACGTGCCGACGAGGTCGCGCGGTCGGCGCCGTGGCCACCTGCGTGGCCACGGCGCCGACCACCTCAGTGGCGGGACCGGTGGTCCGGCCCGGAGTCAGGTCAGCCGCTGACATTGAAGCCCTCCCCAGTCAGTGACACGAACAGGTCCTCAAGGCTGGGGCGCTCCACCGCAAACCCCGTCACCGGCACACCGCCATGCACCAGTGCCGCAACGATCTTCTCCGCAGCCAGCTTGCCCAATGTGCCCATGGCCAAACCTGATTCGACCGCGACGTCGGTCAACCCGAGCTCCCTTAACACTCGCGCCGCATCCTGCGGACGGTCGGTCACGACCCGGGCTCGCGGCTCGCTGACGGCTCGAACCGCAGCGATCGGTCCTTGGGTCAAGAGCTTGCCCACATGCATGACCCCGACGTGGGTGCACACCTGCTCGACCTCGGACAGGAGATGGCTGGAGACCAGCACCGTGGCCCCGTCGTCGGCCAGGGACCCGATGAGGTGGCGAACCTCCCGGGTACCTTGCGGGTCAAGGCCGTTGGTCGGTTCGTCGAGCACCAACAGCTCACGTGGCGCGAGCAGGGTTCCCGCGATCGCGAGCCGCTGACGCATGCCCAGGGAGTATGCGCGGTACTTCTTGTCCGCCGCTGCGAGCAGCCCCACCCGGTCCAGCGCGCCGTCCACGCGCACCCTGGTGGTGCGCGGATCGGCATGACGGTCAACTGAGTCCAGCCGCACGAGGTTGGCCCGGGCCGACAGGTATGGGTGAAACGCCGGGCCTTCGACCAACGACCCCACAAGCGGCAGGACATCCCCGAAGTGGTCGGGCATGGCCCTGCCGAGAAGTCGATGCCGGCCCGCCGTGGGCCTGATCAGTCCGAGCAGCATCCGGATGGTCGTGGTCTTGCCGGAGCCGTTCGGGCCGAGAAACCCGTAGACGGCCCCGCGCGGCACCAGCAGGTCGACGGCATTGACCGCGACCTGCTGGCGGAACCGTTTGGTCAGCCCCTCCGTGGCGACCGCGAAGTCGCTCACCGCCGCGTCGCCCAAAGCCTCGGTCACGAACCGGCCAGTGCGGCGTACAGACCCTCCGGCGTGACGGCCCCGACCACGAGTCGGCCGTCATCGGTGAGCAGCGCCGAGAACACGGTCCCGGCCATCAGGTGTCCCGAGCCCCACCTGCCCGAGACCTTGGGCAACAGCCCGACGAACTTCTTCAGCTGGGCGACGTTCTTGTCCGCCACGGTGCCAGCCCCGGTGCTCCCACTCGTACCGGCGCTGGCATCAGACACCGGCATCTTGGCCACCAGCACGCTGCCCCAACCCTTGCCGACTGTCTTGGGCAGGTCCGCCGCGCTCGGATGCGGGGCAACCGTCCTGGTACTGGTCTTGGTGCCGGGCTTGGTCTTGGAGTCGGCAGTCGCCTTCGGGTCGATCGCCGCCTTTCCTTCGGTCACCGTGGTGCCCGGCGGTGGGTTGAAAGTGAACTGGGCGGCGTCGGGTCGAGCGAAGTCCACTGCGCTGAACGCCACCTCGAACACCGGGGCTGCCAGCGACGTGGACGCAGACTTGGCCACCGGCTTGGCAAACACCTGAACCCGCAGCGGGACGTGCTCGGTGCCGTCAATGGCCACCCGAACCTGTGCCACCAGCGAGGTCGGCTCCTTAGGCTTGAGCACCAGCTCGTACGCCGATCGCCCGGCCACCGTCGCCGTGCCACTGGTCGTCACCTGCGTGCTCGGGGTTATCGCCGCCAGCGCACGCTCCGCAGCCGCCTGAGGTGAGATGGGCAGGTCCTTGGGGCTCGGCATACCGGGCGTTGCCCTGCTCTTGCCCGCAGCCTTGTCGCTTGAGTTGGGCAGCTCGTGGCTAGGCAGAACGTAGTGCGTGGCCGTCTTGTCCGTGCTGGCCCAGACCCAGACGTCCTTGCCGTTGCGGATCACGTCGGACTCGCCCAGCGACCCCAGCGACCCCAGCAGGGCCATCCGGGCCTTGTCGGGACCAGCGAACCACACCCGCACCGTGTGCGTCCCCGAGATCATGGAGGTCAGGTCGGAGCTGCCGGTGCTGCCGGCGCGGCCAGAGGCTCCGGCAATGGGCAGGTCCGGCAGACCGAGGTCGGCCTGCTGAACCACGGTCCCGGAGAGCCCGTCGAGACGGGCCTGCCGCACGTCCACGAGCAGCTGGGCCGCGCTGCGATCCGGTAGCCCGGCGCCGGCGATCGCCCGCAGTCCGCTGACCGCTGAGCCGCCCCCGATCAGCACCACCGCAGCCACCGCTGGGACCGCCCACCGCAGAGCTGGGCGTCTCTCGAAGATGCTCATGGGGCCATCCTGCACCCGCCCGCCTGAGAGCCACCTGTGAGCCAGTGCGGACTCGAACACGTCGTGTCGGGGCACGTCATGACAGGCTGTATGCCGTGCGACTGCTGGTGGTCGAAGATGAGCTGCGCCTCGGGGCGGCACTGCGGCGCGGACTGACCGCCGAGGGGATCCTCGTCGACCTGGCCACGGACGGGCCCGGGGGCCTCGAGGCCGCACGTCACGGTGACTACGATGCAGTGGTCCTGGACGTGATGCTGCCGGGGATGTCGGGCTATGACGTCGTCCGCACCCTGCGCACGGAGGCGAACTGGGTGCCGGTCCTGATGCTGTCGGCCAAGGACGGCGAGTACGACCAGGCCGACGGTCTGGACTACGGAGCCGACGACTACCTCACCAAGCCCTTCTCCTTCGTGGTGTTGCTGGCCAGGCTTCGAGCGCTGGCGCGACGTACCCTGCCGGCCCGGCCCGCGATCCTGGCAGCCGGCGACGTCACCCTGGACCCGGCCACCCATGAGGTCGAGGTTGCCGGGACCCCCGTTGCCCTGACCCCGCGCGAGTACGCCCTGCTGGAGTACTTCCTGCGCCACCCGGGCCGAGTGGTCAGCAAGATCGAGCTGCTCGACAACGTCTGGGACGCGACGGAGGACACCGACCCCAATGCCGTCGAGGTCTACGTCGGGTATCTGCGGCGCAAGGTCGGGCGTGACGTGCTTCGGACCGTGCGCGGCGCCGGCTATCGACTCGGCCGGTGAGACGCCGCCGGCAGGGACTGAGCCTGCGCGCCCGGCTCCTGGCCGTGGGCGTAACCGGGGTAGCCCTGGCCCTGGCCCTGGGCAGTCTCGTGCTGTACGCCGTGTTGACGGTCACGCTGAACCGCACCGTGGACGAGGGTGCGTTCGCCAGCGCCCGAGACGTCGCCGCAATGGTGAGCAACAACACCGTCCCGGACCCGCTGCCGGTCTCGGGCTCTCAGGTGGTGCAGGTGGTCAACGGCTCCGGTGCCGTGGTGAGCGCTTCGGTGGTCGCCGATCGCCTGACCCCGTTGCTGCGAGCGCCCGAGCTGGCCCAGGCCCTTGCCGGAGAACGGATCTCGATCCCGGGAGCCCGAGCAGGTCTGGCTGGGACCTTGCGCGCCATTGCCATCCGGGCGGGCCCACCCTCGGCGTCCAGCAGCATCATCGTAGCCGTGCCGGTCAGCGACATCGAGCAGAGCCAGCTGGTCCTGCGCACCACCTTGCTGCTCGCCTATCCCCCGCTGGTCGCCATCATGGCCCTGATCGCCTGGCGGGTCATCGGCTGGACCTTGCGACCGGTGGAGACGCTGCGCTCGGGGGCGGCACGGATCAGCGGCAGCGACCAGGACGAGCGCCTGGCCGTCCCGCAGTCCGCTGACGAGATCCGCGCACTGGCGCTCACCCTCAACGACATGCTCGAGCGACTGGCCGCCGGCCGTGGACGCCAACGCGCCTTCGTCGCCGATGCGGCCCACGAGCTGCGCAGCCCGCTGGCCAGCATGCGCACCCAGCTCGAGGTGGCCCAGCATCTGGGCGAGGGCGGTGAGCTTGTCACCGACCTGCTCGCCGACGTGGTCCGCCTGTCCGCGCTGGTCGAGGACCTGTTGTTGCTGGCACGGGCCGGAAGCGACGTCAGCCATCCCTCCGTACGCGAGTCCGTTGATGTCAGGGCCCTGTTGGTGGCAGCTGCCGACCGGTATGCCGGGGCGCGAGTGCCGGTGTCCGTCACCGGCGGGCCAGCCGTGTACGCCAACGTCAGCTCTGCGGAGCTGGGTCGGGTGCTGGCCAACCTGGTCGACAACGCGGTGCGCCATGCCAGCTCGACCGTCGAGCTTGCGGTGCGCGCCGAAGGCGGCCGCGTGGTCCTGACCGTGGTCGATGACGGACCCGGCATACCGGCTGATGAACGGGAGCGGGTGTTCGAGAGATTTGCCCGCCTAGACGACGCCCGGGACCGGGACGCGGGAGGCACCGGTCTGGGACTGGCGATCGTGCGCGAGCTGCTCCGTCGCTCGGACGGGTCGATCTCGTTGCAGGACAACCCTTCCGGGCCAGGTCTCGCAGCAGTGGTGCACCTCCGCCGCTGACCCTTCCTCCAAACCTGACTCGAAAATGAAGGGTGAGTGGGCAGGCGACAGCGTCCCGGTGGAGCGAAGCGGAGCCGGGACTGGGTTGTAGTGGTGAGGTTGATGCCTTGGTGGGTCAGGCGACAGGCTGCAGGGTTACGTGGTAGCCGAGGGCTTCGAGCTCGCGGATGTGGTTGCGTCTCTTATGTTCTGGGTTGATGCGGGAGTCGTAGTAGCCGGGGCCGAGGTCGTTGAACCGGGCGGTGTCATCTTGGAGCAGGTACCAGACGATGACCAGGATGGAACGACCTACCGCTACGACGGCTTTCTTCTTGCCCCGGCGGCGGGCGATGCGCCGGTAGCGTGCGCCCAGGAACGTGTTGGTCCTGCTCGCCGCGACGGCGGCCTCGCCTAGGACCCGGGCCAGGTACCGGTCGCCGTGGCCGGTGGCCCCCGTGCCCTTCTTGCGGCCTGCGGACTCCTTGACTCCTGGGGCGAACCGGGCCCAGGAAGAAAGGTGCGCCGGGGTCGGGAAGCGGGTCATGTCCAGGCCGACCTCGGCGATGATCACCGCGGCCGCGGTGGCACCGACACCGGGGATCTGGTCCAGGCGGGCCACCGCATCAGCGAAAGGGGCAAGGTGGGCCTCAATCTGGGTGTCGAGGTCGGCGATGTCTACGTCGAGGGCGTCGATGCGGGCGAGCATCTTGGCCAGTAGGAAGCGGTGGTGGTCGGTGAAGTGTCCGACGAACGCCTCTTCCAGCTGGGGGATCTTGGTGCGCATCCGAGTCCGTGCCATCTGCGCCAGGACCTGGGGGTTGCGTTCACCGGCGATCAGGGCGGCCATCATCTCCCGCCCGGATACCCCGAAGATGTCGCTGGCCACCACTGAGAGCTTGATCTGGGAGTCCTCCAGCAGCTTCTCGACCCGGTTCTTCTCCCGGGTCTGGTCGGAGACCAACCCGATCCGGTACCTGGTCAGGTCACGGAGCCGGCGGATCGGGACCGGTGGGACGAAGCTTGGCCGCAGCATCTGGCGTTCGGCGACCTTGCACAACCAGACAGCATCTAACCGGTCGGTCTTGGGCCGGCCGGGTAGGTTCTTGACGTCCCTGGCGTTGACCAGCCACACCTCAAACCCGTGAGCCTCCAACAGGTAGAACGGTGGTTTCCAGTAGCTCGAGGTTGCTTCCATCACGATCCGGGTCACGCCCAGATCCAGCAACCGGTCGGCCATCAGCTGCAGCGAGCGGGTCATCGTGGGGTACGTCATGACCTCCTGGACCCGCCGCGAGCCGCCCTTGGGATCGGGCACACGCACACAGCACACCAACTCGGCCTTGCCGATATCCAAGGCTGCGACCCGGGCGATGATCTCCTGTTCGTCCTGCGTCTGTTCCAACACGGGCTTCCTCCTTCACGGTGACAACCAGTAACCGAAGGTGGTTGCCCGCAGGAGCTGCTGGGACAGTAACGAATCTAGTTCGCGTGCTCGAAGGCAACACTGAAGGGCCCAAAGCGCAGCTCCCGGTGCCCGACTAAGCCACGGCCTCTCAGGACCAAGGAACAACGGCATCGGCGGGCAACCACGACCTCATTTTCAGCCCGGAACGGGCGCCCGGGAAGGGCATCAAGGACTAAGCCTGAGTATCAGCCGAC
>DHJN01000093.1:0-1698 GCA_002404345.1 Actinobacteria bacterium UBA4719
CGCATCGCGGCCGTACCCGCGCTAACAGCTCGCCACAGGCGACGCAGACGGTGGCGCTGTCTGGCACGCAGCGCTGATCGCTCCGCCGCGGAACGAGCCGCGCAGGTGCGTGGCTCGTGAACCCTTGGCTCGTGAATCTTGTCGGCTCAGCCGGCGGACAACATCGGAACAGTGAGACCGAACGCCCGGTCGATGGCCTCCGCTGGGAGCGGGTGGCCGAAAAGCCATCCCTGGGCCGCGTCGCACCCCTGACCGCGTAGGAGAGCGGCTTGAGTCGCCCTCTCGACCCCCTCGGCGATAAGGGTCAGTCCCATCGCGTGGCCCAAGGTGATGATCGCACTCACGATGGCCGCCGAGGACGCATCCTCGTCCATCACAGAGACGAAGGACTGGTCGATCTTCAACACGTCGATATCGGTCCGCTGCAACTGCGACAGCGACGAGTGCCCAGTGCCGAAGTCGTCGATGGACAACCTCACGCCGAGGTCCCGCAGGTGGCCGAGGTTGCGGTGCGCCGAGTCAGAGCCACTCAGCAGAGTCGTCTCGGTGATCTCCAGGGTGAGCTGCCGCGGCGAGATCGCCGTCCGATGCAGGGCCTGGCGCAGCGTGCTGACCACCCCGTCCTGTTGGAGCGTCCGCGCGGAGAGGTTGACCGCGATCGCACCACCCGCGTCGCACCACTGCGCGCCCCTGCGGCAGGCCTCCTCGAGCACCCAGCAGTCCACGGCGGAGACGAGGGCGCTCTCCTCGGCGATCGGGATGAACTGGTCGGGCGACAGGAGCCCGAAACCGGGGCGCTCCCAGCGGACCAGGGCCTCGACGCCGATCACCCGTTCGTCGGCGAGCGACACGATCGGCTGGTACAGGAGGCGAAGCTCGTGGCGGGTGATGGCCCGACCCAACGCGTTGTGCACCGAGAACTTGTTGTCCACCGCCTGCTGCATCGAATCGTCGAAGACCGCCGTACGGGCCTTGCCGTTGACCTTCGCCTGGTACATGGCGAGGTCCGCCTGTCGCAGCAGGTCTTCGGCGGTCGCGGTGCTGTCCGTCGTCGTGGCGAGGCCGATGCTGGCGCTGACGACGGCATGGTGCTCCCCGATCGGAAAGGGTGCCGTGAGCTGGCTGCCGATCCGCGCCGCGATGGCCAGGACGAGCCCGCTGTCGGACACGTTGGGGCATACCACGACGAACTCGTCGCCTCCCAGACGGGCGACCACGTCCTCCGGGCGCAGGCACGCGAGGATGCGTTGGCTGGCCAGCACGAGGAGCTCGTCCCCGATGGCGTGTCCCAGACTGTCGTTGACCTGCTTGAAGCCGTCCAGGTCGACGAACAGGACGGCGAGGCCCTGCCCCACGAGTGCGCACGCCGCGAGCGAGTGGTCGAGGTGCCGGATCAGGGCGGCCCGGTTGGGGAGCCCGGTCAGTGCGTCCAGCAACGCCTGTCGGCTCAGCACTTCGTGCATACCGCGCATCTCGCGTGAGGACACGTCGATCGACCGCTCGAGCGTGTAGCGCTCGTCGTCCGTCTCGGTGTACGTGGTGCTGAGGATGGCAAGGAGCTCGCGCCAGGCGGCCGGTGACGGGCTCAGCTCGGAATCGAGGTTCAGGCGCCTCAGCTGTCGGACCAGGGTGTGGTGCAGCCCGGTCGCGTGGTTCATTCCGGTCGCTCCTTCAGAACCGTGATGGTCATCGTCTGGT
>DHJN01000093.1:1896-5165 GCA_002404345.1 Actinobacteria bacterium UBA4719
TTCCCCTCAGAGCGGGTGATGACCCGTTCCGGCCCGAGGATCGTCCAGCCGCCGTCAGATCCATGCCCCACCTCAAGGGCGGTCCCGTACAGACCGACGACCACGACGTGGGATACCACAGGACGCCCGTCAACGAGCACCCAGGTGCGCTCGAAGCGGCTGCCATCCCCGGCGAGACCTCCGGTGATGACCGCTGAGCCGCCTGTTCCCTCGGTAAGCCCCTCGGCGAGGGTGCTGCCGTTGACGTCGATGCCATCGCCCAGGACGAACACCGCGGCGAGGTCGTCGCCTCGCTCGCGCAGCCGCTTGCCGAGCGTTCGTCCCACGTCGGCGGAGTCGGACCTGATCACGGGCTCCGCCTCCACCGCCAGCACAGTGCGCTCGAAGCGCGCCACCGCCACGGTGAGGGACTCGTCATACACGGACGCGTCCAGGATCTCTCCGGACGTCGAGCAGCCGATCACCGCCGAGCGGGGAAACGCGTCCACGACCGCGCGCAGAGGCGCGTCGTCCTCCAGCAGGTCCGGGCTGCCAAAGACCAGGACGAGGGTGCCAGGCCCGTCCCAGGCGGGCAGGGGAGTCGACCAACCTGTGGTTCGGTTCCAACCTGCCGTGAGTAGATCCATTCCAAACCCCTCTTATGACGACCCTGGCTTACTGATTCCCGGTGGTTGATCAGAGCCACGGCGCCGAACGTGAGTCCCCAGCTGGGTAAGGCCCAATGGTCGATGCCACAGGCAGTTGAACCGGCAGCTCGGTGCGTTGCCACCGAAGCGCCACCAGTGCGGTTCTGCTCTT
Source organism: Actinobacteria bacterium UBA4719 (assembly GCA_002404345.1). Lineage (GTDB taxonomy): Bacteria > Actinomycetota > Actinomycetes > Actinomycetales > Dermatophilaceae > UBA4719. The sequence continues at coordinate 2,695 of DHJN01000093.1, forward strand.
CGGCGTACCCGCGGTTCCACTGTATTGCGCAGGTGCCTTGATTGTCCGACGTTCGGCAGATCTCGCCGACGCTCCGCAGATCTTGTCGGCCAGCTGCTGGACCGGGGCCTACTGGTAGCGGTGCCGGATGGGCGCTGCACCTCCGGCCACGGGCAGGTGCGAGTCCACCCCATGGAGGCAAGGTAGCCGGGGGTGGCGTGAGTGTTAAGTTCGTCCGATGATTCGCCATGACTGGACCCAGGCCGAGGTTCAAGAGGTCCTCGACCGCCCGTTCCACGACCTGCTCGCCGAGGCGCACAGCGTCCATCACGACCGGTTCGACCGCAACGAGATCGAGGGCGCGTTGCTCGTGTCGATCAAGACCGGCGGCTGCTCGGAGGACTGCGCCTACTGCCCGCAGTCGGCGCGCCACCAGACCGGCCTGGAACGTCAGGGGTTGCTCAGCACCGAAGAGATCGTCGCCGCGGCCCGTGAGGCCAAGGCGGTCGGTGCCACCCGGTTCTGCATGGGCGCCGCGTGGCGCTCCCCGAGCGACCGGCAGGTCGACGCTGTGGCGGCTGCGGTGCGCGAGGTGGCAGAGCTCGAGCTCGAGACGTGTGCCACGCTCGGCATGCTCACCGCCGAGCAGGCCGAGGTGCTCGCTGCCGCCGGCCTCGACTACTACAACCACAACCTGGACACCTCACCCGATTTCTACGGTGAGATCGTCACCACCCGCACGTATGACGACCGGTTGGCCACCCTGGCAAACGTCCGGGCGGCGGGGGTGAGCCTCTGCTGCGGCGGGATCGTGGGGATGGGTGAGACCCGCGAGGATCGGGCCGGCCTTTTGGCCCAGCTGGCGTCCATGGAACCGCATCCGGAGAGCGTGCCGATCAACCTGCTCGTGCAGGTGCCCGGCACACCGCTGCACGGTGTCGAGCCGCTCGACGGACTGGAGCTGGTCCGCACGATCGCGGCGGCACGCCTGCTGATGCCGCGCTCGGTGGTGCGCCTCTCGGCCGGCCGCGAGTCGATGAGCGACGAGCTCCAGACGCTGTGCCTGCACGCCGGGGCCAACAGCATCTTCCTCGGCGAGAAGCTCCTCACCACGCCGAACGCGGGTCCCGACCAGGATCAGCGGCTCCTCGACAAGCTGGGCGTACGCCTGACCAGCGAGCCTGTTCTCGCCCGATGAGCTGAGTCGATGAGAGACGCGGCGCGCTGAGTCGATGACAGACGCGGCGCGCGGGCACGCTCCTGCGCGCGGTCCTCGACCCGCTCGTGCGGACGCAGCGCGCCCTCAGCTACCACCCGGAACTGGGTTGAGGGTTTTTGCCTGCCTTCGGTTGTTTTGGTCATCATCCAAATAGCTCGACGTTACCGCGCGTTTCAGGCAGCCCCGCAATGGCCAACACCGAAAGGCCTTCGTGTGGTGGGGTCAAGGCCACGCTTGTCGTGACCGCGCACAGCAGGCACGTGGTCAGGGGCACGTCCCATCGGGATGTGATCGTCGTCCAGAGTGCTGGACACATTATCCTTGCCGGTGGAGGGAACGACAGGATCTGCGGTTCGGCGGGTCACGACATCATCGTTGGTGGCACGGGCAACGATGTCATCAGCGGTGGCAGCGGCAACGACGTCATCAGCGGGGGGGCTGGCGACGACAGCTTGCACGGTGACGCCGGTAACGACAATCGGAAGGGACTGATATGAGCGATCCCAGTCGCCGCGGATTCTTGATCCTGGCCGGAACGGGTGCCGCCGTTGTCGGCGCCGCATCGGTGGCCCCCACTGCTTTCGCCGCTGGCGAGTCGGGGGACACCGGACCGATCACGGTCGAGGGCCCTCTCGTGGCATACATCAGCGACCTTCGCAAGGACGAGGTGTCGGTGATGATGGGCGAGCGCGAGGTGGTCGTGCACGACAGTGCCCTGTGTGCCAGCCTGGCCCGCGCCCTGTCGTGACGCAGGCCAGGCAGATTCTCATGGCCCTTGACACTTGTCCTAACCCGCGCCTTGTCCTGACCCGCGGCCCTCACTTTCTCGTCCTCGACAGCCGCCCATTCGCTATCCCCCCGCTGCAACCCCGTTCTCGTCGGGTGTGCGCCGGATGCCACACCACATCGACTCTGCGCGACGTCAGCCTCAAGATCGCCTTCTATGTCGGTCTGACGCTGGGGATCCTTGGAGCCGTCGGGACCTTCCCGACCTTCTACCAGATGTTCACTGTATGACCGCGTTGTCGGGAGACGCCCGCGCCGATCGCGTCGCTGCCCGTGCGACCGGTGTCGGGGTCGGACTTCTGGCGTTCATGATCGCGTGGCTGGTCGGGGTACGAGTCACGGAGCGAATCTGGGGCCCGCCCTCCTCGGCCGTGGTCGCGATGGCGATCGCTTTGGTCGTCGGGATTCTCGTCGCCGCCGTCGCGGGTCACCGATTCCTGCGCCGACAGCCGTGATTCGTCTCGTCGAGGGCACATCCTCCTACGGT
>DHJN01000011.1:0-5451 GCA_002404345.1 Actinobacteria bacterium UBA4719
GCCTATCTGCGCGCGCTCTTAGAAACATGACGCGGCCTCAGGCTCAGTCTCTCTGGTATGCAGCCCCGGGCGCGGTGACCCAAAGCGACGGCGGTCCCGCCGCCGCGCCGCTCGGCGATGTACCCGCATCGCAGCAGCTCCGGCCCGGCGCCGGCAATCGTCAACAGCGCCAGGCCGCCCGTTTCGCGGCTGTGCCTCTACAAGCCCGATCCATGGGGGTCCACCAATGTCAGCAACAGGCCGGTTGTCGTCAGTTCGTCACGGAGCCGTTGCCCCGCGACTACCAAGACCGTGCCCGCCCGGACCGCCCCAGTGAAGGGCTGTTCGCAGGCGCCCCGAACTAGAGGTCGAGGACGTTCCGCAGTCCCCGATCGACCTCGCGCAGCAACGCCAATGGCGCGAGGCCGGTTTGTTCGGTGAGATCTGTCTTGTTCAGAGTGACCACAGCAGTGACGTTGACGACCGAGTCTTTGGGTAGACCCGTGACAGCCGCGGGCAGGAACACGTTGCCGGGCATCGTTGCCAAGTCTGTGTTGGACGTCATGACGACGGCCACCACCGTAGCCAACCGGCTCTTGCTAAACGTCTCTGCCGAGATCACCAGCACCGGTCGACGCTTAGCCGGGCGAGACCCAGCCGGTGCACCCAGATCCGCCCAGTAGATACCGCCCCGCTCGATCACCAGCCGCCCGAACCATCGGCCAGGACACGATGCCCCAAGGCGACGGCGTCCGCTGTGGAGTCGTCTCGCTCTGACATTGCGGCCACCGCTTGGTCAATCTGGCGCGTCACCGATTCGGCGTCGAGCTCGTCCAGGTAGCGCGCGGCAGCTCTGGTAAAGAACTCTGATCGGCTCATACCTAGATCGTGGGCACGACGGGATGCCTTCTCGAACGTCTCATCAGGTACCGAGATCGCGGTCTTCATCCACGAAGTATAACCCGGTATGACCAGGGTACGCAGGTCTGCACCAACCTCGCCGCCCGATGGCAGGAGCACCGGACAGCCCAGCGGCAAACCGCATTCACCGCGTCGCGCCACGATGTCGACCCCGACCCCCTCAGCGCATCCTTGGCTTCCTTGCCGCCCCACGATCAGGCACCCCTCAGCCGACGATAGGCCGAGCAGAGGACCGATGACGCCCGCTGGATGTCCGCGGCGGTGGTGCCGCGGCCAAGGGACATTCGCACAGCGCCACGCGCCACCTCCGGGGCGACTCCCATGGCGAGCAGCACCGCGGAGGGCTCCTCCTCCCCCGCGTGGCACGCCGACCCGGTGGAGGCGGCAACCCCGTCCGCGAGGGCGAGCAGGTCCCTGCCGCTCACGTGAGGGAAGGAGACGTTCAAGGTGTTGGGCAGGACGTTGCCGGCCGTATGCCGGGTCAGCCCCGGGACCGCTGTGGACAGGGCGGCCCATAGGTCGTCCCGCAGCCGCGCGATCCTGCTTGACTCCTCCGGCAGCCGCGCGGTCACGATCTCGCAGGCGGCGCCGAGGGCGACAATTCCGGCGACGTTCTCGGTGCCTGGTCTCATCCCTGCTTCCTGTCCGCCGCCGAGCAGTACCGGCGCGAGGGCGGTTCCTCGGCGGACGTAGAGCGCGCCGACTCCCTTGGGCGCGTAGCACTTGTGCCCGGCCACGCTCAACAGGTCGACGCCGAGGGCATCGACGTCGACGACGATCTTGCCGACGGCCTGCGCTGCGTCGGTGTGCGCCAGGGCACCCACGGCATGGGCCGCGTCGGCGGCTTCAGCCACGGGCATGATGGCACCGGTCTCGTTCTGGGCGAGCATCAACGACACCAGAGCAACATCAGGGCCCATAGCCGCTTGTACCTCTGCGGCGTCGACGTGCCCGGACTCTCCCACTGGCGGCAGGCTCAGGGCCCAGCCCGATTTTTCCAGGTACTCACAAGGGCGCAGCGTGGCCGGATGCTCGACGCAGGAGGTCACCAGACGGCGCCGGTCCGCGTCGGCGACAGCTGCGGCTCCGCGGATTGCCAGGTTGTTGGACTCGGTCCCGCCGGAGGTGAACAGCACCTCGTCCGGCCGGCAGGACAGGGACGCGGCTACCTGCTCGCGGGCGCGCTCTACGGCGTCGCGGGAGCGTCGGCCGAGAGCATGCTCGCTGGAGGGGTTGCCGAACTGGTCCCGCAGGTAGGGCAGCATCGCCTCGAGCACCTCGGGGAGCACTGGGGTGGTCGCGTTGTGGTCGAGGTAGATCACCTTGGAGCCTGGCGGGTTCGGGGCGTTGTTCATGGGTACTCCTTCAGCCGGGTGCGGTCTCCTTCAGACATGGGCGGCCGCACGGGTGGGATGGGTCTCGTACATCCGGAACGCGACGACCAACCCTGAGGCTGCGGTGATTGCGGCGACCACCCAGATGGCCGCGCGGATCCCCCACACGTCGGCGAGCGCGCCGCCAAGGACCGCGCCGATGGCGAAGCCGCCGTCGCGCCAGAGCCGGTAGACCCCCACAGCCCGGGCCCGCCATGCCGGGTGCGCCACGTCGCCGATGGCCGCCAGCAGAGTGGGGTAGACCATGGCGGTCCCGGCGCCGAGCAGCGCCGAGGCGACGACCCACCCGGCGAACGAGTCACCCACCGCGACCAGGGCCAGCCCGAGTGACTGGACGAGCATGCCGGCGACGATCAGCCCCTTGCGACCGATGCGGTCGGACAGTGCGCCCGTGAGCAGCTGTCCAACACCCCAGACGGCCGGGTAGATCGCCACGAGCACACCGATCCGCGCCACGGAGAGGCCAGTGGCAGCAAACAGCACTGGAAACAGCCCCCAGGCGAGTCCGTCGTTGAGGTTGTTGACCATGCCTGCCTGGGTGACCGCCGATAGCGCCGGCTCGCGGAAGCTGGTCTGGGTGAAGACCGCCCGGTTGTCGAGGTCGCCGTGCAGGTGGTCGTGGCGGCCGTCGGCGCGGGCGGTGTGCAGGCCAGCCTCACGTTGGGCGTGCCCTCGGGTCTCCCGCACGGTCAAAGTCGACAAACCCAGGCCTAAGGCGGCGAAGGCGATGCCGAGGTAGAAAGGCTGCGGCCGAAGTCCGTGGGTAGCGGCGATGTACCCGGTGGCAAGGGCGGTCGCGGCGACCGCGCTGTAGCCGGCCGCCTCGTTCAATCCCATCGCCAGTCCTCGCCTGCTGGCGCCGACCAGGTCGATCTTCATGATGACGGTGGTCGACCAGGTCAGGCCCTGGCTGACGCCCAGGAACACGTTTGCCACGATGACCCAGCCCCACGACGGGGCCCAGATCAGCAGCAACGGGACCGGGACGGCGACCAGCCAGCCGGCGACCAGAACCGGTTTGCGGCCGTACCGATCCGACCAGGTCCCGCCGAAGTAGTTAGTCGCGGCCTTGGCCACCCCGAACGCGAGGATGTAGGTCAGGGCGGCGGTATAGGCGGTGAGGTGGAACTCGCGCACGGCCAGCAGCGGCAGGACGGTGCGCTCCTGGCCGAGCATTCCTCCGACCAGGGCGTTGACCACCACAAGCAGGCAGAACTGCGCCACGTTCGCGCGAAGCCCGAGCTGTAGGCCCGTGGACCGAGCCGTGTTGGCGAAAGGGGCTGACTCATGACACTGGGCTCATGACACTGGGCTCATGACACTGGGCTCATGACCCAGTATCCAGGGCCACACCGTGGGCTGCGGCCCAGTCCTCGGGGCCGCCGGCCAGCACGGTGACCCCGGTGGCGCCTGCGCGTTCCAGCAGGCTCGCGCCGGTCATCGCCCGCTCACCGTGGCCGCACATGACGACCACGGGTCGGCCGCGCAGATCGGCGGCTCGGCCAGCCAGGTCGCCGAGCTCGACATGGGCTGCTCCAGGCAGGTGCCCGGTGGTGAACTCGGCGGTTTGGCGTACGTCCAGGACGGGCTGGCCGGCCACGTCAACGGGTTGGAGCAGCGCGGTGCTGCTCAATGGCAACCCGGCCACGACCCAGTCCTCAGGGCCGCCGGTCAGCTCGCCAACGAGGTTGTCGTAGCCGACCTTGGCGGCCTGCCAGGCGATCTCGGCGGGGTCCTGGTCCAGGCCGCGCACGATCACTATCGGCCGGTCAGGTGAGACGACCCAGCCCAGCCAGGTGGCGAAGGCGCCGCGCAGCGGGATGGACACGGCACCGGTCAGGTGTCCCGCGGCGTAGTCGGGCACTGGGCGGACGTCGACGACCTGGGCGCCGGACTGTAGCAGCGCGCTGACCTGCGGCATCGTCAAGGCGGGTGGGACCGGCGCCCCGTCGTACAGTCTGGGCCCGCGCCGGTTGATCTCAGGAAGGCGCAGGAAGTATGCCGGGAAGGTGCCTAGCGAGCCCAACAGCACCTGGGTGAACTCGTCTTCACCCGAGGTCTGGAGAAGCGGGTTGGTGGCCCGCTCGCGGCCGATGGTGCTGGTGCGTTCACCGCCGGGTGGGGCCGAGCAGAACGATCCCGCGCCGTGCGTCGGCCACACCTCGACCTCATCGGGCAGGGCCATCAGCCGCTGTAGCGAGTGATACTGGGCCCGCGCCAGCTCGACGGTGCGGTCCGGGTCCACCAGGTCGGTGCGGGCTGCGGCGCCTACCAGCAGGGACCCGCCGGTGAACACTCCCAAGGGACGTTCGCCGTCGGACAGCAGGAAGGACACGTGCTCGGTGGTGTGGCCGGGGGTGAGCAGCGCGGTCAGGCCCAGCCCGCCGAGGTCGACGTCCTGCCCGTCGAGCAGCGCTGTGTGCTCGTACTGCCGGTCTCCGGCCGCCGAGGCCAGGACTATTGCCCCGTCGGTGGTGCCGAGCTGCCGAGCCCCGGAGAGGAAGTCGGCGTGCAGGTGGGTGTCGGCGGCATACGCGACCTGCAACCCCTTGCGCGAAGCCGCCGCACGTACCGAGCGAAGGTCCACGCTGGGATCGACGACCAGGGCCCGGCCATCCCCGAGGTCGACCACGTAGCTGGTGTTGCCCAGCCCCTCGTCGGGCAGCGGCACGATGTGCGGTGCGGGCATCATGATCTCCTCACGAGCTCAAGGCATGCGGGTCGAGCTCGCCGACCTGTTGGGCTGACAGTTGTGACATGGTCCTGCCTCCGTCATCTACAAGTAATGACTTGAATAGTCTAGAGATCGGACGGCGTTGTCAAGTACTCTCTTGGAGACTTGACATGGAGGACTGCTGATGGCTAACCGGATGGACAAAGACGCCCTGTTCGACGGCTTGGTGACGGTAGCGAAGGCGCTGGCCAGCGGGCGCCGCGCCGAGATCGTCGATGTGCTCGCTCAGGGCGAACGATCGGTCGAGGAGGTCGCCGACGAGATCGGGCAGAGCGTGGCAAACACCTCCCAGCACCTGCAGCTGCTGTTGCGGGCCGGCCTGGTGCGCACCCGCCGGGACGGGACCCGGATCTACTACGTGCTGACCACCGACCAGGTGGCGCAGCTGTGGGCACTGATGCGCGACGTCGCCGCCGAACACGT
>DHJN01000011.1:5646-6083 GCA_002404345.1 Actinobacteria bacterium UBA4719
AGCGCCGGCTGCGCGAACTGCCGGACGACACAGACGTCGTCGCCTACTGCCGGGGTCCCTTCTGCGTGTACGCCGACGACGCGGTACGCGCCCTGAATCGACGCGGCTTCCGTGCAGCACGCCTTGAGGACGGCTTCCCGGAATGGGCCCGCGCCAGACTGCCCGTCGAGATCGGTGCGCGGGTCGCGGTGGGAACGAAGCGCAACCGAACAGGCTGATCGCAACCCCACCGCATGATCGGTAAAAGGGTACGGATACGTCGTTGACACGGCACAAATGGCCGTGCTAAACCTGATCTTCAAGTAATCACTTGAAGAGACGAGGAGACCGCCATGCCCACTACCGTAACTGCCCTCGATGTCGCAGACCTGCAAAGCCGCGTGCAAGCGGTGTACGAACAGGTCGCGCAGGAGCCGCGCCGTGCCTACCACTTCGAG
>DHJN01000268.1:0-18212 GCA_002404345.1 Actinobacteria bacterium UBA4719
CCCGGCGAGCTGGTCGCCCTGGTGGGTCCCAGCGGCGCGGGCAAGACCACCATCACGAGTCTGGTGGCCAGACTGTACGACCCCACGGTCGGCCAGATCCGGCTGGGCGGGACCGATCTGCGCGAGGCAACTCTGGAGTCGCTGCACAACGTCGTCGGCGTGGTGACCCAGGAGGCGCACCTGTTTCACGACACGATCCGCGCCAACCTGGCCTACGCCAAGCCGAATGCGAGCCAGGAGGAGATGGTCTCCGTCCTGAAGGCGGCCCAGGTGTGGGATCTGGTCTCGGGCCTGCCTGAGGGGCTGGACACCGTCGTGGGCGATCGTGGACACCGCCTGTCCGGTGGCGAGAAGCAGCGGCTGGCCATTGCCAGACTGCTGCTCAAGGGGCCCGGTCTGGTGGTCCTCGACGAGGCCACGGCCCATCTGGACAGCGAGTCCGAGCTGGCCGTCCAGCGGGCGCTGGACACCGCGCTGGCCGGTCGCACCGCCCTGGTGATCGCGCACCGGTTGTCAACCGTGCGCGGAGCGGACATGATCCTGGTCGTGGCCGACGGCCGGATCGTGGAACGTGGCAAGCACCGGGAGCTGCTGGCCCGGGGCGGCCTCTACGCGGACCTGTACAACACCCAGTTCGCCGAACAGGGCAGTGTCGTCTCACCGCAGTGTCGTCTCACCGCTAGTCGTCCTCTTCGTCCCAGATTCGGGTCTTCCTGACCTTGGCGGGTCTTGCTGGGGCTGCGGCGCCGACCGGAACCGGCGCCATCGGTTCGGAACCCTCGAGCTGTTCACGCCGTGCGCCGACGAGGACCAGCACGAACCCGATGGGGGCGCCGAGCCACCACTGAAGCGCGTACGCCAGATGTGGCCCCAGGTCGATGTCGGGCTTCTCGAGCGCCTGCGGGGCCGTGATGCGCTCACCGGGTGGCCCGGTTTCGCCGCGCCGGATCAGGTATGCGCCGTACAGCGGGCCGCGCGCCTGCGTCTGTGCCTGTGCCTGCGTCTGTGCCTGTGCCTGTGCCTGTGTCTGTGTCTGTGCCTGTGCCTGCGCCTCGGTGAGGTTGATCGAGGCCAGCAGGCCCTTCGGCATCTGTCGTCCCAGACTCGGTTCACCCCGTCGCAGCCAGCCGGTGACCGTGAGGTCTCCGGCTGGGGTGGCCGGCACCGTGGATGGCTCGGCTGCGCTCCGTCCGTTGGGAATCCACCCACGATCGACCAACAGGGACCTGCCGTCGGCCAGCACGAGGGGAACCACCACCTCGTATCCGAAGACGCCGTTGTTCGGACGGTTACGTACGAGCATGAGGCCCGGGGCGGCATACCGTCCGGTCGCGGTGACCAGCGTCCACTCCTGCGCGCCGGTCAGGTTCGTGCCGGGTTGGGGAAACGCCGTGGACAGCGGAACCGGGCTGGCGAAGTAGTGGCTGTTGATCCGCTCCGCCCTCGCCACCCTGTCTTCGTGCCGGTGCCACTGCCACCGGCCGAGGAACACGCAGGCGAGCGCGAAGAGCGCGGCGACCGCCAACGCGGAGAGCCAACGACGCGACATCACCACCCTCAGCACCCGATGACGGTACCCGCCCTACCCTTGGCCCATGAAGAGCCTTCCGATCTCGTCCGTGCCACCATCCGGCATGCCCGACACGTTCGGACGGGTCGCCACGGATCTGCGGGTCTCGGTCACGGACCGCTGCAACCTGCGCTGTACGTACTGCATGCCGGCCGAGGGTCTGCCGTGGATGTCCAAGCCCGAGATGCTCACCGATGAGGAGATGCTGCGGATCATCTCGGTCTTCATCGGGCTGGGGGTGCGGCAGGTGCGACTCACCGGCGGCGAGCCGCTGCTGCGCCGATCCCTTGTCGACCTGGTGGCTGGCATTGCCGCGCTGAAGCCCCGGCCGCGGATCGCGATGACCACCAACGGAGTTGGTCTCGATCGGCTGGCGGCGCCACTGGCGCGAGCCGGTCTGGACCGGGTCAATGTGAGCCTGGACACGATCGACCAGCAGGAGTTCTTCAAGCTCACCCGGCGCGACCGGCTCGCGGATGTCGAGGTGGGTCTGAAGGCCGCAGCCTCAGTTGGGCTGACTCCGGTCAAGGTCAACGCCGTGGCGATGCGTGGCATCAACGACCACAGCGCCGCTGACGTGCTGCAGTGGTGCCTGGACCGGGACTACCGGCTGCGGTTCATCGAGCAGATGCCCCTGGACGCCCAGCACGAGTGGCAACGCGACCAGATGGTCACGTCCGACGAGATCCGCGAGCAGCTGTCCACCCGGTTCGCGCTCACACCGCTGCCGGACGAGACCCGGGGCAGTGCACCCGCGCAGCTGTTCCTCGTCAACGGCGGACCGTCAACGGTCGGGATCATCGCCAGTGTGTCGGCCCCGTTCTGCGCGGCCTGCGACCGGGTCCGGCTGACGTCTGACGGCCAGGTCCGCAACTGCCTGTTTGCCAAGGGCGAGGTGGACCTGCGGGGGCCATTGCGCGAGGGTGCCACCACTGCTGAGCTGGCTGGCTTGATTCAGGGCGAGATGTGGCACAAGGCTCGTGGCCATGGCATCGACCAGCCGGGCTTCATCCAGCCAGACCGGCCCATGTCGTCCATCGGCGGCTGACTCCCGGCCCAGCCGTTACCGGCCGCTGACCTTCAGGTGCCTATGAGGCCGATGAGTCGAGGTCGCCAGTGATCTCTGACACAGGCACGGCGTCCTTCAGGAACCCCCGGATCGACAAGAAGTCGGAGAGCGAGGCGGCGTGTTCCTCGCAGGCCAGCCAGGTCTTGCGACGCTCGGGCGTGTGCACCTTTGGGTTGTTCCAGAGAAGGCCGTATGCCGCGTCAGCGCGGCAGCCCTTGGCGCTGCAGGCCATGCGACCCTTGTGGTCGGACGCGTCCAGGATCATGGGGGTGGCTCCTCATCGGGACGACCGGGGGAGAGCTGTGGAGCCGCGCCCTCGTTGGGCGTCACCGGCCCAATGGCCGTGCCCCCCAGGGATCTCGTGGCATTTGCCACCACGACGGCGATGTAGGGGAGCATTACGGCGGCGATGACAAAGAGCCAACCTACCACCGTCCAGTGGAGCACTGCGAGCGCGACGACCGCGAGGAGGAAGCACACAGTGCGGATCCCCATGGACAGAAGATAGCGACGCACCCGCTCCCTTTGGTCGTCCTGGAGCGACGTAGGCAAGCCGGTTACGGTGAACACCTGGTCGGGGGGACGGGAAATGTGCTTCCTCACACTCTGACGATATGCCGGGGGGCATGCGACGTACCGGCGGGTAGTCGGCTAGCGTCCACAGTGCCCGCCCTTAGAGCGCGCGCCCGTTCATCGAACATGTGTTCGGACCCGACTCCGGTGGAGGAACTGATGGCTGACCCTCGCAATGTGCTGATCACGGGAGGCAACCGAGGCATTGGTCTCTCGATCGCCCGGGCTTTCGCGGCGGCCGGCGACAACGTCGTGATCACCCACCGTTCCGGCGAGCCTCCCCTGGGACTGCAGGGCGTGATCTGCGAGGTGACCGACAGCGAGTCGGTGGATGCCGCGTTCTCGGCCGCCGAGGAGATGCTCGGCGGACCGATCGAGGTGCTCGTGGCCAACGCCGGGATCACCCGCGACGGACTCTTGATGCGGATGAGCGACGAGGACTTCGACGCGGTGATCGACACCAACCTCACCGGCGCCTTCCGGTGCGCGCGTCGTGCCAGCAAGGGGATGATCAAGCTCCGCAAGGGGCGCATCGTGTTCATCTCCAGCGTGGTGGGGCTCTACGGCTCGGCAGGACAGACGAACTACGCTGCCAGCAAGTCGGCACTGGTCGGGCTGGCGCGGTCGATCTCGCGCGAGCTCGGTGGCCGGGGGATCACCGCGAACGTCGTTGCGCCGGGCTTCATTGCCACCGACATGACCGCCGAGCTCACCGAGGATCTCAAGAAGGCCTACCTGGCGGGCATCCCCGCCGGTCGTTTTGCCTCCCCGGAGGAAGTCGCTGAGGTCGTGCGATTCATCGCGTCCCAGGATGCGGCATACATCACTGGCGCCGTCATCCCGGTTGACGGCGGCCTTGGCATGGGTCATTGATGGGTCATTGATGGGTCATTGAATGGGTCCAGCACCGCGAACACCGTTGACTTGGAAGGACTGAGCATGTTGTTGCAAGGCAAGAGGCTGCTGATCACCGGTGTCCTCATGGACTCCTCGATCGCCTTTCACGTGGCCAAGCTGGCACAGGAGGAGGGCGCCGAGGTCGTGCTGACCTCCTTCGGTCGCGCCATGAAGATCACCCAGGCCATCGCCAAGCGGTTGCCGACCACACCGCCGGTCATCGAGCTGGACGTGACCAACCAGGAGCACCTCGACTCGCTGGCCGAGCGGCTGGGGGAGCATGTCGATCACCTCGACGGCGTGCTGCACTCGATTGGTTTCGCCCCGCGTGGTGCCTTCAACTTCCTTGAGGCCAGCTGGGATGACGTGGCCACCGCACTGCACGCGTCGGCATACTCCTTGAAGGCCCTTGCGGTGGCCACGCTTCCGTTGATGCCTGACGGTGGCAGTGTGGTCGGCCTGACGTTCGACGCGCAGTTCGCCTGGCCGGTCTATGACTGGATGGGTGTGGCCAAGGCCGCGTTGGAGTCCACCAGCCGTTACTGCGCTCGCGACCTCGGCCCCAAGGGTGTGCGAGTGAACCTCGTAGCGGCCGGCCCCATCCGCACGACTGCGGCCAAGTCCGTTCCCGGGTTCGCCACCTTTGAGGAGTCCTGGGACAAGCGCGCCCCCCTGGGGTGGGACGTCAACGACCCGTTCCCTGCGGCGAAGGCCTGTGCGGTGCTGCTCTCCGACTGGTTCCCGGCGACCACCGCAGAGATCATCCACGTCGACGGCGGCTTCCACGCGATGGGCTAATAACCCTATGGCACAACGGTTTTGGCTAGTCACTCTGCGGTCGACCACCACAGGACGACTAGAGTCCGCGGCATGAGTGCTTCTCCCGTGACGGTCACCGAGGTCAGGGTTCTGGAGGGGCCCAACCTGTACTTCCCGTGCCCTGCGATCAAGATCATCGTCGACGCTCCGGGCTACCTGAGTGCTGACGAGAGGACGCTGCGCGCCATCAGCAAGCGGCTGGGGATGCGCGGCGTCCGCCCGGGGGCTGCCGACTCGCAGCAGCGTCAACGAGCGGTCATGCGGCTGGTGGCGCGGGTGGTGCACCGGATCGCCGCCGGGTCGGGCACAACCAGGCTGGGCGTCCGGGTTCGCACGGGTGGGTCGCGGCTTGAGGTGGTCGTGGCGTTCCCGTGGCGCTATCGGGGTCGTGGGCTGGCCCTCGGCGAGTCGCTGGGTCCGGCGCTGAGTGGGCTGCTCGACCCGGACGAGGCGGCCCACGAGGGCGCGCTCAGCAGGGCGGTCACGGCTGTCACCAGCTCCGAGCCGGGCGTGCGGCTGAAGATGATCAAGCCCAAGATCCCCGTGGTGTCCGTAACCGGCACCAACGGCAAGACGACCACGACGCGCCTGCTCGGACACATGGGTATGACGGCCGGCCTGGTCACGGCATGGAGCTCCACCGATGGGGTGGTCGCCCAGGGAGAGCTCGTCGAGCCGGGTGACTACTCGGGCCCGGCGGGTGGCCGCCACGTCCTGGCCACACCAGGAGTTCAGCTCGGCATTCTCGAGACGGCGCGGGGCGGACTGCTGCTGAAGGGCATGGGTATCTCGGTCAACGACGTGAGCATCGTCACCAACGTCTCCGCCGACCATCTCGGGCTGCAGGGCATCGACACCGTCGACCAGCTCGCCGAGGTCAAGGCGATTGTCACCAAGATCACCAAACCGACCGGGTGGGTCGTCCTCAACGGCGACGACCCCCGCGTGTGGGCCATGCGCGTGGGCATCAAGGCCCGGCCGTGGGTGTTCAGCCTCGATCCGGACTCACCGGCACTGAGGGAGTCCTTCGACCTTGGCGGGCGCGGCATCACGGTCCTCGACGGCGACGTGGTCGTGTTGCAGCCGCATAGCGACCCCGACCATCTCATCCCCATCGTGGACGTCCCGGTGACGTTGTCCGGTCTCTCGGCGCACAACGTTGCCAACGCCCTGGCAGCCACTGCGGCTGCACTTGGCCTGGGCCTCCCGCGGGAGGCGGTCGCGGAGGGGTTGCGGACGTTCACGCCCGACCCGCGGTACAACCCCGGCCGGATGAACGTGTATTCACTGCCGATGGCTGGCGGCGGGAAGGCGACGGTGATCATCGACTTCGCGCACAACGAGGCTGGTCTGGAGGGACTGCTGGGGGTTGCCGAGGGTCTGCGCCCCCCGGGTTCTGTGGTCCATCTCGGGCTCGGCGCAGCTGGCGACCGGACCGATGACATCCTGCAGCGCCTGGGCGAGCTGGCCGGCCGCCGAGCCGACCGGGTGTCGGTGGTTCACAAGGCGCGCTACCTTCGTGGACGCGAGACGGAGGACCTCGAGATGCAGCTGCGGATCGGTCTGGCCCGGGTCGGCGTCGCCGAGCTCGACTCGTATCCCACGGAGCTCGAGGGGTTGCAGGCCATGGTCGCGACGGCCAACCGCGGCGACGTGCTCGCGGTCATGGTGCATGCCGAACGCGTGAAGCTCGACGAGTGGCTCACGGAGAACGGCGCCTCCGTCGACACGGCCAAGGACATCCGCAAGAAGGTCATCGCGTCCCGTGGTGAGCACGAGGCCGAGACCGCGATCGCCGAGCTATGGGCCAACCCCGATGCGAATGCCCGCGTGGCTGCAGCCCAAGCGCTGGCCGACACGGACCCGGGCGATCCGCGACTGACCTTCGAGCTGGCCAGCGCACACGACGGCGCGAGTGACGAGCAGCAGGCGATTTCGTTGTACGACAGGGCACTTGGCGCCGGGCTGCGCGAGCCGCACCGTCACCGCGCGCTGCTCCAGCAGGCGTCGAGCTACCGCAACGTCGGGGACCTCGCAGAGGCACGCCGGATCCTGGACGCGCTCTCCGGCGAGCGGCCCGGCAGTGCCGCCGTCGCAGCCTTCCGGGCGTTGACGATGCTCGATCAGGGCGAGGCTCCCGCCGCGGTCGCAGATCTGATCAACGTCCTTCTCTCTCACTCCGGTGACGCCGATGACGAGGCCTACCGAACGGAGCTGCACCGCTACGCCAAGGAGCTCCGGTGACGACGCCCTGAAACTGGGTCAGAGCTCGGCTGACGCAGCCGCCTGCGCGCCAGAGGCCTGCGCGGCATCCTGCATCTCCTGCGGGTCCATGTCAGGGTCTCCCGCCGCTTCACCGCTGTGCGCGCCGGCCTGGGCTTGACTGGTGATGTTCTCGAGCTCGCCGATGACGGTCGCATGTCTGTCGACGCACAGGACGACGAGATCGCCAGGGTTGGCAAGCGCCATACAGTGACGCACGGCGGTCAGCTCCTCCAGAACGATCTCCACCTGGCGACAGCGCGCCGTTCCCGCGGACATTCGCGCCCGTGCCCCTTGCGCCACGAGCTCTGCCGTGACACCGGCCGCACGCCCGCGAAGCCGGTCGTCCTCACGAACGACGACGACATCGAAATGCTCAGCCGCGATGGCCCCCAGCTCCCGGATGTCGTCATCGCGACGGTCACCGGCGGCACCGATCATGCCGATGCGCGAGGCCCTGCCCAGCTCGACCTGACCGGCCTTCTGTGCCGAGTACGACTCGACGAAGTCACCGAGCATGCGCATGCCAGGAGGGTTGTGGCAGTAGTCGACCACGACTTCGATGTTGTTGATGTCGAGCAGGTTCATCCGTCCGGGGGAGAGGTAGTAGGAGGTCGTGAAAGTCCGCAGGCCCTGGCGGATGTCATGCAGGGGAGCACCGGCCGCGAAGGCGGCACCTGCTGCCGCCATGGCGTTGGCGACGTTCATCTTGGCGGCACCCCCGAACGTCGAGGGCAAGAGGTGGGTCCAGGCCAGCTGCATGCTGCGATGGCCGTGCCGTATGACGATCATGTCGCCCTTGTCCGTGGGCTCGAGCACGATGGCACGCCCACCACGACGGCAACGCTCCTCGATGAAGTCGCGCACCTTGGTGCCCGGCGGCTGTAACGAGAACCAGATGACGCTGCCCGAGCAACGGCGGCGCATGGCCCGGACCAGCTCGTCGTCGGCGTTCAGAACGGCGAAGCCATCGCGCGGAACGGCTTCAACGACAACGGCTTTGACGTCAGCCAGCTGCTCGAGGGTGTTGACTCCACGTAGCCCGAGATGGTCCGGAGCGACGTTGGTCACGACCGCGACATCGTTGCGGTCATAGCCCAGTCCCTCGCGCAGGATGCCTCCTCGGGCGACCTCCATGACCGCGAAGTCGACGCGGGGGTTCTGCAGCACCATCCGGGCCGACTTCGGACCCGAGGCGTCGGCCTTGATGACGAGGCGTTCGTCGATGACGATGCCGTCCGTGGAGGTCATGCCGACCTTGCGGCCCAAGCCCTTGAAGATGTGCGCGATCATGCGGGCGGTCGTCGTCTTGCCGTTGGTGCCGGTCACCGCAACGATCGGCACTCGGGAGGCAGTGCCCGGCGGGAAGAGCAGGTCGACCACCGGCTTGGCGATGAACTGTGGCTCGCCGACGGTCGGGTGGGTGTGCATCCGGAAGCCGGGAGCCGCGTTGACCTCGCAGATGGCCCCGCCGGTCTCACGAACGGGGGAGGCGATGTCCGGGCAGATGAAGTCGATCCCGGCAACATCGAGGCCGATCATGCGCGCGGCTTCCTCGGCGATGTCCACGTTGTCCGGGTGTGCGTCGAAGGTGCGGTCCACCGAGATGCCACCAGTGGACATGTTGCCGGTCAGGGCCAGCTTGACCATGCTGCCGGCGGGAGCGACGCTCACGAGCTCGAGCCCTTGCGACGCAAGCAGACCCATCGCGACCGAGTCGACCTTGATCCTGGTCAGGACCTTTTCGTGGCCCACCCCTCGACGGGGGTCGGAGTTGGTGATCTCGATGAGCTCGGCGACCGTGTGCTCGCCGTCCCCGATCACGTGGGCGGGCACCCGTTCGGCGATCGCCGCCATCTTGCCGCCGACGATGAGGCATCGGTAGTCGCGCCCGATCAGGAGCGACTCGACGATGCAGACGCCTCGACGGGACTCACCTTCGGCGATCACCCAGGCGGCGCGTACGGCCTCGGCATTCGGGAGATTCAGACAGACCCCCCGGCCATGGTTGCCGTCCAGTGGCTTGACCACGCACGGATAGCCGATCCGGTCGGCCGCGGACACGGCGGCGTCGACGCTGCGCACCGCCTCGCTGCGGGGGACCGGCAGGCCGGCAGAGGCCAGCAGCTTGGTCGTCAGGTCCTTGTCACCGGCAATGTCGACGGCCAGCGCACCGGTCATCGACGTCATGGTGGCGCGGATCCGCTGGGCGTGGACGCCCTGGCCCAGCTGGATGAGCGACTGCTCGTTCAGGCGGATCCACGGAATGTCACGCGAGACCGCCTCTTCGAGAATGGCTGAGGTCGAGGGGCCGAACGCGAGCCGCTCGGCCCGACTCAGGAACAGGTCGAGCTCGGTCCGGAAGTCGAAGGCCGGCTCGGGCTGGACCAGGTGGTTGACCAGTCGAACCGCAAGGTGTCCGGCCGCCAGGCCGACGCGCTCGTCGACGTAGCCGTAGACGACGTTGTAGATCCCCCGCTTGCCCTTGACCTGGCGGGTCTTGCCGCGACGCAGGTCATGGCCGGCTTCCTTCTGCACCTGCAAGGAGACGTGCTCGGCCACGTGCCCCATCCAGGTGCCCTCGCGCAGGCGCTCCACGAAGCCACCGGCGACACCGCGGGAGCAGGTATGCCCCGCCAGCCCGGGAAGGAAGGTGAGGAGCTGGTCGGTGAAGCCTGCGATGGTGTTGGTGGGGTGGTCCTCGAGGCCGCCTAGATCGACGACCAGATGGATGGCCGGATCGTAGGACCAGATGTTGGGCCCGCGGTAGACACGCGACTCGATGATGGCCAGGTCCGGTGTTGCAGGTCCGGCAGGGGTGGGGCGTTCGGTAGCTATGTCCTTCTCCTCAGTTGGTACGCCGTCTCGCGGCTACGGCATGACTGCCGGCGTGACCGGAGTCGTCGGGCGCTTGGGAGGAGGCCTTGACGCTCACATCAGGGTGTCTCTCCACGAAGCCGATCAACTTTGCCGTGTGCAGGTCGAACGTAGCGCCGGTGGGCAGTGAGTGCACAATGGCGCCTGAAATCAGCAAGGGGGCCTGTCTGCGAGCCTGGGGGACATCGCTGACTGCCGCTCGGGCATCGACGACGAAAACGGCGCCGGAGCCCAGCACCGTCAGCTTGCGTCCGTCGCGAACCTCGGCGGCGGTGTCTTCGTCGATGCCCATACCGAGCAGGTTCGGGGAGCCGGCCACCAGCGACATCAGGCGGCCGTAGCGGGCTCGTTGGTCGAAATGCTGGTCGATGATGACGTCCGGCAGCAGGCCCAGTCCGGACGAGAGCTGGCTGGTGCGCTGGCGAGGGGTAACTCCATCGGCACCCAGGGAGATCATGAACTGGCTCATGATCGAGGCTCCGGCGGACGTACCGGCCACGACGGCGCCACGCGCGTGCGCCCGGGAGATGGCGTCTGCGAGCGGCGTGCCGACGAACAACTGGCTGAGCTTGAGCTGGTTGCCGCCTGCCATGAAGACGCCGGTGGCGTCGTCGATGGCTTGCACCAGTGCTTCCGCGGCCGCCGCCGGACGTGAGGGCGGGTCCACGACAACGACCGCTGGTGCGCCGAGCCGACCGAAGATGGTGGTGTAGGTCTCGACAACCTCATCGGGGAAGGACGACGCGCTGGGGATGACCACGATGCGTGCCTTGCGCCCACCGGCGAGCCGCACGAAGCGGCGTAGGATCGTGGCGCGACCCACCTTGTCCTCGGCCCCGCCGATGATCAGCAGTGACGTGTGCACCGTTCTGGCCATTGGGTCAGCCTAGGAGTCAGCGAGCGGGCAGGCTGGGAGCCGGCGTCGGCGTGCCGTCGGCTTCGTCGGCGTCCTCGATCTCCTCGCGAGTGATCCCCAGCAGAAACAGCACGGCGTCCAGATAAGGAACGTTGACCGCGGTGTCGGCTTGTTCGCGCACGATCTGCTTGGCGTTGAACGCGATTCCGAGACCGGCGGCGGCCAGCATGTCGAGGTCGTTGGCGCCGTCGCCGATCGCCACCGTGCGGGACATGGGCAGGTGCTCCGCTGCCGCAAAACGGCGCAGGGCCTCGGCCTTGCCCTGGCGGTCAACGATATCGCCGACCAGGGCACCGGTGAGGAAGCCTCCCTTGACGTCGAGGCGGTTGGCGTGGGCGTGGTCGATCTCAAGCTCTGCCGCGAGCGGGCCCACGACCTCGATGAAACCGCCGGAGACGACAGCCACGGTGAACCCGAGTCGCTTCAGGGTTCGCACCAGGGTTCGGGCACCTGGCGTCAGCCGGATGGTGGCGCGGACCTCGTCCAGGACGCCTACCGGGAGTCCGGCGAGGGTGGCCACCCGGGCACGCAGGCTCTCGGCGAAGTCGAGGTCTCCACGCATGGCTGCCGCCGTGACCTCAGCCACCTCGGTTTCGCTTCCCGCGTGCTTGGCCAACAGGTCGATCACCTCGTCCTGGATCAACGTGGAGTCCACGTCCATGACGACCAGCCGGCGACCGCGACGGGCCAGGCCGGCGGGGGAGACGGCGATGTCGACGCCTCTTACGGCGGCCTCGAGCGAGAGCTCGGTGCGCAGGGCCGCAATATCAGCGCCCGAGATGTCCAGCTCGACTGTGGTGACCGGATATCGCGACAGTCGTCGGATCCGGTCGATGTTGGCGCCGTGCGCCGCGATACGGGCTGTGACCGCGGCAACCGCGCTGGCCAGCAACGGCGCGCCCAGGACGACCACGGCAGCTCGCCCACCGCGGCGCGGCGCGTTGTCGCCGCTACCGGATTCGACGGTGATCTGCATGCCCAGCGATGTGGCAACGCTGACGACGACCTCGCGCAGGCGGCTGTCCTGAGGTCCGGCAGAGAGCAGCAAGGCCAGGGTCAGGTGCCCGCGCACGACGACCTGTTCGAGATCGAGGACCTCTGCCCCCACATCTGCGATGGCGTCGAAGAGCGTGCTGGTGACGCCGGGACGGTCGTCGCCGGAGACGGTGACCAACAGGGTGTGTGTTGCAGGATCGGGCATCCGGCGAGTTTATCGACGGTTGGAGGCCCGGTTGCGTCCGTCCCGCCAGGCGAGCAGGTCCCGCAACGGGCCGAGGTCGTATGCCGGCCCGGATACGCCGACGGTGAACAACCGCGTGCCCATGGCATACAGGCTCTCGGCGCTGGTTGCCGGGTTCTTGTGCGACACGCCCGCGGACCGTTCGATCGCGAGCGGGTCCCGTCCCACCTTGGCACACCACTGGTCGAGGACGCGGTGCTTGTGCGCGACTGTATGGGCGTCCCCGAAGCCGTGCCAGATGTCGCCCTGTTCGGCCACGATCCGTAGGGTCTTGCGTTCCCCGCCGCCACCGACCAGCACCGGAATGTGGCGCGTTGGTGGTGGATTGAGCTGCGCCAGACGGCTCTTGATCAGGGGCAGGTCCCGGTCGAGTGCATCGAGGCGTCCGCCGGGGGTGCCGAACTCGTAGCCGTAGCGGTCGTAGTCCTTCTCGAACCAGCCGGAACCGATGCCCAGGATCAGCCGTCCGTGGCTGATGTGGTCGACCGTGCGGGCCATGTCCGCCAGCAGCTGGGGGTTGCGGTAGGAGTTGCAGGTGACCAGGGCACCGATCTCCACCCGCTCGGTGGCCTCGGCGAACGCCCCCAGCATCGTCCAGCACTCGAAGTGCTTGCCCTCGGACTCGCCGTACAAAGGAAAAAAATGGTCCCAGTTGAAGACAACATCGGCGCCCAGTTCCTCGGCTTGCGCGCAGGCGCGTCGGATCTCGCTGTATGCCGCGTGCTGGGGTTGCAGCTGTATTCCAACTCTGGCTGGACGAGGGTCGGGCAGCGAAACGGGTGGAGCGGGCACAGTCATGGGCGAACCTCGTGACTCTTGCCGACCACGGTGATGCCGGAGTCGGTCACCGTGAAGCCTCTGGCCAGGTCGTCGGCGCGGCTGACGCCGATGCTCACCCCGGGTGGTACCACGACGCTCTTGTCGATGATGGCTCGATGGATCGTGGCATTGCGGCCGACCTCGACGAAGTCGAGCAGGACGCTGTCGGTGATTTTCGCGTAGCTGTGGACGTGAACACCGGGGGAGAGGACCGAGCTGGACACATGCCCACCGCTGATCACGACACCGGGTGAGACCGCGGAGTCGAGCGCCTCGCCGACCCGGCCCGACGACCCGTGGACGAACTTGGCTGGCGGATGGTTGCCGTGGTCGGTGTAGATCGGCCATTCATAGTTGTAGAGGTTGAACACCGGATGGACCGAGATCAGGTCCATCTGGGCGTCGTAGTAGGAGTCGATCGTGCCGACGTCGCGCCAGTAGCCGTGGTCGCGGTCGGTGGATCCGGGGATCGGGTTGTCCTTGACGTCGTACACGAAGGCTTCGCCCCGGCGCACGAAGTCGGGGACGATGTCTCCGCCCATGTCTCGCATGCTCCCCTCGCGTTCCGCATCGCGGGTGACGGCGTCGATGAGGACATCGGCGTTGAACACGTAGATGCCCATCGAGGCAAGGATCTCTTGCGGGGAGTCCGCCAGGCCGATCGCGTTCTTGGGCTTCTCGAGGAACGCCTGGATCCTGTGGGTGTTGGTCGTGCCGAGCTCGATGACACCGAACTGGTCGGCCAACGCGACCGGTTGGCGGATCGCGGCGACAGTCACCCCGGCTCCGCTGTCGATGTGCCGCTCAACCATGTGGCTGAAGTCCATCCGATAGACGTGGTCCGCCCCGGCCACCACGACGATGTCGGGCCTCTCGTCGTGGATGAGGTTCAGGCTCTGGTAGATCGCGTCGGCGCTGCCCTGGAACCAGCTCTTGTCGATGCGCTGCTGGGCGGGCACCGTTGTCACGTAGTTGCCGAGCATCGTCGACATCCGCCAGGTCTTGCTGACGTGGCGGTCCAGGCTGTGTGACTTGTACTGGGTGAGCACGACGATCTTTCGATACCCCGAGTTCACCACGTTGCTGAGCGCGAAGTCGATCAGTCGGTAGATGCCGCCGAACGGCACCGCGGGTTTGGCCCGGTCAGCGGTCAGGGGCATCAGTCGCTTGCCCTCGCCGCCTGCCAGCACGATCGCCAGAACGTTCGGGTATCCACTCCGCTTCGCCATGGTCTGACCCTACGGCCGGGACGATCTCGCAACGACCCCCGGCACAGGGCTAGCGTGCACGAGGTGAGAGTCGACATCCTGAGCAAGGAGTACCCGCCCCATGTGTACGGTGGCGCGGGCGTGCACGTGGCTGAGCTGGTGCGCGCGTTACGCGCCCGGGGAGATATCGATGCCCGGGTCCGCTGCTTCGGTGGACCACGTGATGAGGTCGGCACCACCGGGTATGCCGATCTGCCGCAGCTCTCGTCGGCGAACGCGGCCATCGCCACGCTGGGGGTCGACCTGGCCATGGTCGACGACTGTGTGGGCGCGGATCTGGTCCACTCGCACACCTGGTACGCCAACATGGCAGGACATCTGGCGTCGCTGCTGGCCGGGGTGCCCCATGTGGTGTCCGCCCACAGCCTGGAGCCGATGCGCCCATGGAAGGCCGAGCAGCTGGGCGGTGGCTACGCGGTGTCCTCCTGGGCCGAGCGAACGGCATACGAGGGGGCAGCAGCAGTCGTCGCGGTGAGCGCGGGGATGCGGCTGGACGTTCTCAACAGCTATCCGGGAATTGACCCGGCAAGGGTCCACGTCGTTCACAACGGAGTGGACTCCCAGCTCTGGCAACGGGACTCAAGTGCCCGGGCGCTCGAGGTGCTGCGCGGGCACGGCGTCGATCCTGCCCGCCCGTCGGTGGTCTTCGTGGGCCGGATCACGCGCCAGAAGGGGCTGCCCTACCTGTTGCGTGCGGCGGCCCGGCTGCAGCCGGAGGTCCAGCTTGTCCTGTGTGCGGGTGCTCCGGACACTCCCCAGATGCTGACCGAGGTCGAGTCGCTGATCGCCGAGCTGCAACAGCATCGCACCGGTGTGGTGTGGATTACTGAGATGTTGCCCAGGGCCGAGGTCATTGCCTTGCTCAGTGCCGCAACGGTTTTCGCGTGCCCATCGGTCTACGAGCCGCTCGGCATCGTCAACCTCGAGGCGATGGCGTGTGAGCTCGCGGTGGTCGCGACGGCGACGGGCGGGATCCCGGAGGTGGTCGTCGACGGCGAGACGGGCTGGCTGGTGCCGATCGAGCAGGTGGCCGACGGTAGCGGTGCGCCGGCGGACCCCGAGCGCTTCGTCACGGACCTGGCCCTGGCGCTGAACCAGGCGGTCAGCGACCCTGAGCGGGCTCGCCGCTTCGGCGAGGCCGGGCGTCGGCGTGCGGTGGAGAGCTTCTCGTGGTCCTCGATCGGCGACCAGACCGTGGACGTCTACGAGTCGGCTCTGCGCTGAGAGGGGCGAAGGCCGGCCAGGGACAACGCGGACACGGTGGCAGCGGCTGCCATGGCCGTGTCGGCGATGGCGTCGAGGCCGGTCAGCAGCATGCGGCGTTGCTCGGCGACCGCGCCGGTGAGTACCTGTGACTGCGCTGGCACGCTCAGGCCAAGCTCGGCGGCCACACCGACCAGCGCGGCCATCGTGATGATGTTGGTGGCTCGCGATGGCAGCCCGTCCGGCAGTCCCCATTGGCTGACGCTGCGTTCGTCCGCCATCGAACGAAACGGGCTGCCCGCCCACGGCCTGGCATCGAGGGCCTCGATCGCGCGCGTGCGCTCCATCAGCTCCTGCAGAAACCCCCGCTCGATCTCGCTGAGGGACAACGCCTCCAGCGTGTGTGCCGGGACCGGATCGCAGTCGTATGCCGACCAGGTCACCCGGGTTCCCTGGTCGCCAGCCGGGCCGAAGTGTTCGATCGTGGGGACCAGTACTCCACCGATGCCCGGGACGTAGACGCACTCGCCCGCATCGGTGGCCGCCGCGATCAGCTCGGTGGAACCCCGCGGCATTCCGGCGAGGTTGCCCGGTCGGGGGAGGGCAACGAGGACCGCCCGCTCACCCAGGTCACGCCACAGGGACAGGCGGCCGAGGTCGCCGGTGATGTGGTCGAGGTCGGGGTGCGCCCGGTCCACGGCCTCTGCGACCGGTAGCTGTCCGGCATACGCTGCCGTCGCCCACAAGCAGAGCCGCACGCACACCGGGAGAACGGACACGGACTCATGGTAGAGGCCGTGACGCACGATGGTCAGGGCGTGGCCTAGGGTCAGGCAGCATGAGCGACGTCCTCGAATTCGCCGGCGTCAGCGTGGTCCGTGGTGACAACACGCTGCTGAACGACATCACCTGGGAGGTCGAGGAAGGCCAGCGCTGGGTGGTCCTCGGACCGAACGGGGCCGGAAAGACCACCCTGCTGCAGGTGGCTGCCGGACGGATCCACCCCACGACAGGTGTCGCCGGGGTTCTCGGTGAGGTCCTCGGTGCCGTCGACGTGTTTGAGCTGCGCCCCCGAATCGGCCTGTCGAGCGCCGCAATTGCCGAGAGGCTGCCTGCCGACGAGCTGGTCAAGGATGTCGTCGTCACCGCTTCCTACGGCATCGTGGGGCGTTGGCGCGAGAGCTACGACACGCTCGACCATGCCCGCGCCGCACACCTGCTCGACGCGCTGGGCGCGGCCCACCTGCGAGACCGGACCTTCGGCACCCTGAGCGAGGGTGAGCGCAAGCGGGTGCAGATTGCCCGGGCGCTGATGACCGACCCGGAGCTGATGTTGCTCGACGAGCCAGCCGCCGGTCTCGACCTCGGCGGTCGGGAGGACCTGGTGGCGCGACTCGGTGCACTGGCCGCGGACGTCGCAGCACCCGCGCTGGTCCTGGTGACCCATCATGTGGAGGAGATCCCGCCCTCGTTCACTGACGTGCTGTTGATGCGAGGGGGTCGCATCGTGGCAGCCGGACCGGTCGAGATCACGCTGACCGCCGCGAACCTGTCCGAGACGTTCGGTCTGCCGTTGCTGGTTGAGCGTCACGGTGAGCGTTGGTTCGCGCGAGCCGCGGCGAAGGTCGATGAGCAGTGCATCCCCATGAGCAGTACGGTATTGGTTCACTGAGCACGGGAGGGGGAACCGCATGTCCTTGTTCAG
The DNA here is from genome assembly GCA_002404345.1 of Actinobacteria bacterium UBA4719. Lineage (GTDB taxonomy): Bacteria > Actinomycetota > Actinomycetes > Actinomycetales > Dermatophilaceae > UBA4719. Next base: position 17,219 of record DHJN01000268.1, read on the forward strand.
CGATAGCGGTTGGCTGGCGTGGGTTGCACTGGCCCTTGCGTTGGCAGCGTTCGAGGCGGCCAGTGTCGACTTCGTCTTCGTGATGCTCGCCGGCGGCGCGCTGGCAGCGGCCGTTGCGGCCGGGGTCGGCGCCTCGTTCACGGTGCAGGTGATCACGGCGGTCGTTGTGGCGACGGCGTTGCTCCTGATGGCGCGTCCCATCGTCAAGCGTCGTTTTATGGTGCCGGCCGGCCACGGCGGGATCGGTGCTGTCGCTCAGGTCGGTCGATCGGCGCTGGTGCTGGAGACCGTCACTGAGCACGACGGACGAGTCAAGCTTGGCGGTGAGACCTGGTCGGCACGCACGGCCCCGGACGCCCCACCATGCCTGCCTGGACAAGAGGTCCGGGTAGTTTCCATCGAGGGGGCCACTGCGATCGTGAGCAACGTCGCGGATGGTCGGAAATCGGAGTAGTTCGTGACAACTGGAAACGCAGCGCTGTTCGTCCTGTTGCTGCTCGTCGTGTTCGCCGTCGTCGTCATCATCCGGACTGTGCGCATCGTGCCCCAGCAGGTATCGCTGATCATCGAGAGGCTGGGCAAGTTCTCACGAACCCTCGAGGGTGGCCTTCACTTCCTCGTGCCGTTCGTCGACAAGGTGCGGGCCAGCGTCGACCTGCGTGAGCAGGTCGTGTCGTTCCCGCCGCAGCCGGTCATCACCTCGGACAACCTCGTGGTCAACATCGACACAGTCATCTACTACTCGGTCATAGACTCCAAGTCGGCGGTGTACGAGATCGCCAACTTCATTCAGGGCATCGAGCAGCTGACGGTCACCACGTTGCGTAACGTCATCGGCTCCCTCGACCTTGAGCAGACCCTGACCAGCCGTGACCAGATCAACGCAGCGCTACGCGGTGTTCTCGACGAGGCCACCGGCAAGTGGGGCATCCGGGTCAACCGCGTCGAGCTCAAGGCCATCGACCCGCCGCACTCGGTGCAGGACTCGATGGAG
>DHJN01000268.1:18330-71486 GCA_002404345.1 Actinobacteria bacterium UBA4719
CTCCAGGTGCTCCCGCAGCTCGCACGGGGTGACTCCAACAAGATGTGGATCATCCCGAGCGAGCTCACGGAGGCGTTGAAGGGCATCGGCAGCGCATTCAGTGGCAAGGACGTCGAGGACCCGAGCGAGAGGTGGGTCGACACCGGCGAGGTCATGCCCACCGCTTTTGAGGAGACCACGCTGGAGGATCCTGCCAAGGCGCTGGCCGAAGCCCGCGGTCAGGCGGCCGGCGCGTCCGCCGAGGCCGAGGGCCACGCGACCACCAGCCAGCGTCGGGCCCAGGGGTCCGGTCGCCCGGCTGCGGACTCCCTGGAGGACCAGGCGTCCGCCCTGCACGACTCGGAGCTGGATGTCGACCAGGGCCCGGAGGGCCAGAACTCCTAGCACCCGCGGTACCGGGGCACCCGGTCACTCTAGTTAGGGTTACCTGGTGCCCTGGTATGAGGTCGTTGCGCTGCTTGCGGCGGGAATGGCTGCGGGGACCATCAACACCATCGTCGGATCCGGCACGCTGATCACCTTCCCCACGTTGCTGTTCTTCGGGTTTCCGCCGTTGGTCGCGAATGTCTCCAACACCATCGGACTCGTTGCCGGTGGACTGACGGGTATTCACGGCTACCGAGCGGAGCTCGTCGGCCAGGGTCGCACCCTGCGCCGGTTGGTCCCGGCGTCGCTCCTCGGCTCGGTGACCGGGGCGATCCTTCTGCTCAAGCTCCCCGAGTCCGCGTTCGACGCCGTCGTGCCGGTCCTGATCGCCGCCGCTCTGCTGCTGGTGCTGTTCGGGCCGCGGCTGCAGGCCTGGGCCGCCGCTCGCCATCCGGACCATGACAGCCTTGGCCGGCGCCTGGTGATGACGGTGGGCATCTTTGCCGCCGGGGTCTACGGCGGCTATTTCGGGGCAGCGCAGGGCATCCTGCTCGTGGGCATCATGAGCGTCCTGATAACGATCAGCCTGCAACGCATCAATGGGCTGAAGAACGTGCTGGGCACGGTGGTCAACGCCGTTGCCGCCGCTGTCTTCATGCTCGTGGCCTGGGAGCGGATCAACTGGTCCGTTGCCGCCCTGATCGCGGCGGGAGCACTTGCCGGGGGGTATGTCGGAGCAAGGGTCGGGCGACGGCTGTCACCGGTGTTGCTTCGTGGGTTGATCGTCGTCATCGGTGTCCTGGCCATCGCGAAGATGACTGTGTAGCCATGGCGCTCAACAGAATGACTGCCTGACCATGGCCATCGAGATCACCGACCCGGCTGACGAACGCGTTCGCGACTACTTCGCCCTGACCGACGTCGCTCTGCGCACCAAGGTCGAGCCCGAGCGCGGACTGTATCTCGCGGAGAGCGAGAAGGTCATCCGGCGGGCCCTGGCCGCCGGACACCGACCCCGCTCGTTCCTGATGGCGCAGCGCTGGCTCACCGACCTGGCCGACCTGGTCGAGCAGGCCGAGTCCGGGGGCGTCCCGGTGTACGTCGCGGCAGCCGGCGTCATCGAGTCGATGACGGGGTTCCACCTCCATCGTGGTGCGCTGGCGTCGATGCACCGACCGTCGCTCGTGGCCCCGGAGTTGTTGCTACAGAAGGCGTTGCTGCACAGTGCCTTGGAAGGGAAGGCTTCTCGCGTCGTCATCCTCGAGGACATCGTTGACCACACCAATGTTGGTGCTGTCTTCAGGAGTGCCGCCGCACTGGGTGTCGACGCCGTCCTGATCACTCCGCGTTGTGCCGACCCGCTCTACCGGCGGGCCGTGCGGGTCTCGATGGGCACGGTGTTCCAGGTGCCGTGGACGCGCATCGATGTGTGGCCCGGTGGTCTGCAAGTGTTGCGGGACAACGGGTTCACCGTGGCGGCCTTTGCGTTGACCGATGAGGCAACGAGCCTGGACGACCTCGCAGCCGACCAGCCCCAGCGTCTCGCGGTGATCTTTGGAACCGAGGGCGACGGGCTCTCCCGGCGGGCCGTCGAGGGCGCCGACCTGGTCGTGAAGATCCCGATGGCCGGGGGAGTGGACTCGCTGAACATGGCTGCGGCGAGTGCCGTAGCCATGTGGGCCCTGCGCCCACTGGCCACATTCCCCGTCACCGGCGGGTTTGGGTGACCACCTAAAGTGGAGCGATGGAACCGGTCTATACCCCCGTCATCTGGGTCGCCCGAGCAGTCTTCGCAGCACAGGGCCTGAAGTTCACCATCACCGGTGCGCAGAACATCCCGACCTCCGGTGGTGCAGTTCTGGTGATCAACCACATGAGCTACTTCGACTTCGCGTATGCCGGTCTGGCGGCCAGCCCCAGCAAGCGACTGGTGCGCTTCATGGCCAAGGACGAGGTGTTCCGCCACAGGATCAGCGGCCCGCTGATGCGCGGCATGCACCACATCCCGGTGGACCGAACCGCAGGCGCGGCGTCGTTCCGTGCGGCGGTCAGCGCGCTCAAGGCAGGGGAGATCGTCGGGGTCTTCCCCGAGGCGACCATCTCGCGCTCGTTCGAGCTCAAGGCATTCAAGAGCGGCGCGGTCCGGATGGCTCAGGCCGCCGGGGTGCCGGTGCTGCCGATGATCATCTGGGGGTCCCAGCGGGTGTGGACCAAGGGTCATCCCAAGCGGTTGGGCCGCACGAACGTGCCGATCACGCTCAGCGTTGGCGAGCCTATTCCGGCTGAACGCAAGGATGACGCCGAGGCCATCAACGCGCAGATGCGGGCCCGGATGACCCACCTGCTGCACGCGGCGCAGGAGGCCTACCCGGCTGTGCCGACCGACGAGCTGAAGTACCTGCCGGCCCGCCTTGGCGGCTCAGCACCGACGCTCGAGCAGGCAACTGCACTGGACGAAGAAGATGCTGTACGTCGTGCAGCGCGGCGCGCATCGGCTGGCTGACCTGCCGTGCTGATCCCGCTCCTTCGCACGTATCTGCGTGCCTACCAACGGCCGATCGTCCTGGTCATCGTCTTCCAGCTCGTCTCGACGATCGCAAGTCTCTATCTGCCCGGTCTGAACGCCCTGATCATCGACCAGGGAGTCGTCACCGGGGACACCGGCTATATCGTCCGCACGGGCGTCGAGATGCTGGCCGTGACCGCGGTGCAGATCACGTGCTCGATCGCCGCGGTTTATTACGGCGCCCGGACGGCGATGGCCCTGGGCAGGGACCTGCGCGACTCGGTCTTCGTCACGGTCGACTCTTTCGCGGCCCAGGAGGTTGGCCGGTTCGGCGCTCCGTCGCTGATCACGAGATCCACCAACGACATCCAGCAGGTCCAGATGGTCGTGCTGCTGACCTTCACGATCATGATTGCCGCGCCGATCATGTGCGTCGGCGGCATCATCATGGCGCTGCGGCAGGACGTGTACCTGTCCTCGCTGCTCGTGCTGATCGTCCCCACCCTGTTGGTGTGCGTCGCGGCGATCATCTCGAGGATGCGGCCGCTGTTCAGGTCGATGCAGGCCAAGATCGACCTGATCAACCGGATCCTGCGCGAACAGATCGGCGGCGTTCGCGTCATCCGGGCCTTCGTCAAGGACACCTACGAGCAGCAGCGGTTCGACGGCGCCAGCACCGACCTGATGGACGTGTCGGTTCGCGTGGGCCGCCTGATGGCGCTGATGTTCCCCACCGTGATGCTTGTGATGAACGTCTCCAGCGTCGCGGTGATGTGGGTTGGCGGTCATCGAATTGCCAGCGGCGACATGCAGATAGGCACGCTGACGGCGTTCCTGAGCTATCTTCTGCAGATCCTGATGTCGGTGATGATGGCGACCTTCATGTTCGTGATGTTGCCCCGGGCCGAGGTCAGCGCCGAACGGATCGCTGAGGTGCTCGACACCGTTCCCAGTGTGCGGGCGCCGCAGGTGCCGCAGGTGCGCACCCGGCATACCGGCGTCGTGGAGCTGCGTGACGCATCATTCAGCTACCCGGGGGCACAGGAGCCGGTTCTCCATGCTGCCAACCTCATGGCCCGGCCGGGGGAGACGACCGCGATCGTGGGGTCGACCGGCAGCGGGAAGTCGACGTTGCTCAACCTCATCCCCCGACTGGTGGACGTCACCGGTGGAGCGGTGCTGGTCGATGACCACGACGTCCGTTCCCTGGACCCGACAGATCTGCGGTTCTCCATCGGGCTGGTCCCGCAACGCGCGTACCTGTTCGGAGGCACGGTCGCGACGAACCTTCGCTACGGCAAGGCCGATGCCACCGACGACGAGCTCTGGGCGGCACTGGAGATCGCCCAGGCGCGCGAGTTCGTGGAGGCGATGCCCGGGGGGTTGAGCGCCGCCATCGCCCAGGGCGGCACCAACGTCTCGGGTGGACAGAGACAGCGCCTGGCCATTGCTCGTGCCGTGGTCAAGGCTCCTGACATCTATCTGTTCGACGACTCGTTCTCGGCGCTTGACTACGATACGGACGCCCGCCTGCGGGCCGCGTTGTCGACCATCACCGCGCAGAGCTCGGTGATCATCGTGGCGCAGCGGATCAGCACTGTCCGCAACGCCGAACGCATCCTGGTCCTGGACCAGGGGACGGTCGTCGGAACAGGCACTCACGCCGCGCTGATGGCCACCTGCGAGACCTATCGGGAGATCGTGCTGTCCCAGCTGAGCGAGGAGGAGGCTGCGTGAGCGGGTCAGGCTCGCGACCGTCCCCGCCTGCTCCTTCTCCGACACTGCGGGGACCGATGGGCGCCATGATGGGAGGGGCATCCGTCAAGGCCCTGAACTTCAAGGGGTCGATGCGCCGACTGGTCGCCAGGATGCGCAGTGAACGCCGGCTGGTCTCCGCCGCCGGGGTGCTGGGCCTCGTCAGCGTGGCGTTGTCTGTCATCGGTCCCAAGATCCTGGGTCACGCCACTGACCTGATCTTCACCGGACTGATCGGTGGTCGGCTGCCGGCCGGCGCGACCAAGGCCCAGGCCGTCGCTCGGCTGCGCGTCAGCGGGCAGGACCGCATCGCCGACATGGTCGCGGCCATGGACGTGCTGCCGGGTCGCGGTGTCGACTTCCACGCCGTGGGCCTGGTGCTGCTTGGTGTCCTGGTGCTGTACGTCGCAGCCTCCGTGCTGTCCTGGTTCCAGGGGCGGGTCACGACGATCATCGTGCAACGCACCGTCTACGGGATGAGGGCCGACGTCGAGGCGAAGTTCAGCCGAATGCCCTTGTCCTATTTTGACTCCAAGCCGCGGGGCGAGCTGCTCAGCCGGGTCACCAACGACATCGACAACATCGCCCAGTCCCTGCAACAGACGATGAGCCAGCTGCTCACGTCCCTGCTCACGGTCATCGGCGTCCTGGCGATGATGGTCTACGTCTCGCCGGTCCTGGCCTTGGTGGCCCTGGTGACGGTGCCTGCGTCCATGTTCATCACGATGACTATCGCGAAGCGCTCCCAGCCGCAGTTCGTCCGCCAGTGGGCGACCACGGGCAAGCTCAACGGTCACGTCGAGGAGGCCTACACCGGCCATGAGCTGGTCAAGGTCTTCGGTCGCACGGACGAGTCGGTGGCGGCGTTCCGCGAGCTCAACGAGCAGCTGTACGCGTCGAGCTTCAAGGCACAGTTCATCTCGGGCCTGATCCAGCCGGCCATGATGTTCATCGCCAACCTCAACTACGTTGCCATTGCTGTGATCGGCGGACTTCGGGTGGCATCTGGCTCCATCAGCCTCGGCGACGTCCAGGCGTTCATCCAGTACTCCAGACAGTTCACCCAACCGCTGACGCAGGTCGCCTCGATGGCTAACCTGCTGCAGAGCGGGGTGGCCTCGGCCGAGCGGGTCTTCGAGGTGCTCGACGCCCCGGAGCAGTCCGCCGATGTACAGCCAGCAGTGATGTCAAAAGCGGTGACTCCGACGGGCGTGCGCGGTCGGGTCGCCTTCGAGGACGTGTCGTTCTCCTACGACCCGGCTCGGCCGCTGATCGAACACCTGGACCTGGTGGCAGAGCCGGGCCAGACCATCGCCATCGTCGGGCCCACGGGTGCGGGCAAGACCACGCTGGCCAACCTCCTGTTGCGTTTCTACGACGTGGACGGCGGCCGGATCACTCTCGATGGGGTCGACATACGGGACATGCGTCGCGAGGACCTGCGAGCCGAGTTCGGCATGGTCCTGCAGGACACGTGGCTCTTCGGCGGGTCGATCCTGGCGAACATCGCCTATGGCGCAGCGGATGCCTCCGCGTCGCAGATCAGCGAGGCGGCACAGGCGGCGTACGCCGACCACTTCGTGCGGACCCTGCCGCAGGGCTACGACACCGTGATCGATGACGAGGGCTCGAGCGTCAGCGCGGGCCAGCGACAGCTGCTCACGATTGCGCGGGCCTTCCTGGCCGATCCGGCAATCCTGATCCTGGACGAGGCGACGAGCTCGGTGGACACCCGGACCGAGGCTCTCGTTCAGCAGGCCATGGCTGCGCTGCGCACGGGTCGCACCAGCTTCGTGATCGCCCACCGGCTGTCCACCATCCGCGACGCGGACCGGATCGTCGTCATGGTCGACGGGGGCATCGTCGAGCAGGGAACGCATCCGCAGCTGCTCGCAGCCGGCGGCCCCTATCACCGGCTGTATGCCGCGCAGTTCAGTGGTGCCGTGACGGACGAGGACCTCGAGGCCGCCCAGCCGGTCGGGTGAGCTGTTGACGCCGGTGTACCGCCCAGTGTGCGACAAGGGCCGGTCCCGTGGCGGCCTGTGGACAGCGGATGAGCGTGGCCCAGGTGGCGCCTAGGGTCATTCTCATGTCAGCAACCCGCATTGCCGAACGGTCCCGTATCGCAACGCGTGTGATCGCTGCCATCGCAGGCGACGGCGCGGTCCTGCGTGAGGACCAGAGCCTGGCCGTGGCCGCGTTGTGCGAGCCCGCCGCCAGGGTCCTCGTTGTCCAGGCCACCGGCTGGGGCAAGTCGGCCGTCTACTGGGCAGCGACGGCGATCCGGCGTCAGGAGGGCGCCGGGCCGACCCTGGTCGTCTCACCCTTGCTGTCACTGATGCGCGATCAGGTTGGCGCCGCTGGTCGGGCCGGGCTTCGCGCCGCAACGCTGAACTCCTCGAACATCGATGCCTGGTCCCAGGTCGAGGCTGCGCTGCGCGCTGACCAGCTCGACGTCCTGCTGGTCTCTCCCGAGAGGTTGGCCAACCCGGGTTTCGGTCGACGGGTGCTCGACGGGCTGGCCGGCCGGCTTGGGCTGCTGGTCATTGACGAAGCCCACGCGGTGTCCGACTGGGGGCATGACTTCCGCCCCGACTACCGAAGGGTCGCTGACGTCCTGCAGACGCTCAACCCGCAGACTCCGGTGCTGGCTACCACGGCGACCGCCAACGCGCGCGTGACGGTGGACGTGGCGGCCCAGCTCGGCCAGGCGACTCTGGTGCTGCGCGGTCCGCTGGCCCGGAGCAGCCTTCAGCTCACTGTGGTGGATGCGCTCTCGCCGATCGAGCGGTTTGCCTGGGTGGTCGATCACCTGCCCCGGCTCCAGGGCTCCGGGATCGTCTACACCCTGACCGTTGCTGATGCCGAACGTCTGGCTGCCGCAGTGCAGTTCGTCCACGGTGACAGCTGCAAGGTCGCGGCATACACCGGCGGCATGGAGTCCGGGGAGCGCGAGCGGCTCGAGGACGCGCTGCGTGACAACCGGCTCAAGGCCCTGATTGCCACCTCGGCACTTGGCATGGGTTATGACAAGCCGGACCTTGGTTTCGTCGTTCACGTCGGCTCGCCACCGTCACCCGTCTCGTACTACCAACAGGTCGGACGAGCCGGTCGGGGAATCGACCACGCCCTCGTGGCTCTGTTGCCCTCCGAGGCCGATGTGGGCGTTTGGGACTACTTCGCGACGGCGACGATCCCCGAGCGGGCCCAGGTCGAGCGGTTGATCGCCGGACTGTCCGCCTATGCCGGCGGCCAGCCGGCGACCGTCCCGGCGCTTGAGGCCGAGACGGGGCTCCGACGTGGACGGGTCGAGCTGATGCTGAAGCAGCTGGCCGTCGATGGCGCGGTCGAGCGGGTTGAGGGTGGCTGGCGCCCGACCGGGGTCGAGTGGGTCTACGACCAAGAGCACTACGACGCCATCATCGCCACCAGGCGTCGTGAAGCGGACATTATGCGCGCTTACACGCGCGGCCAGAGGTGTCTGATGCAGTTGTTGCAGGAGTCCCTGGACGATGCCAGCGCCCGGCAATGTGGACGGTGCTCGGTCTGTCTTGGTCATCTGCCGCAGCCGCTGCGCAGCCGACCCGAGCCCGCCACCGTCGAGGCGGTGACCCGTCGACTGCGGGGCGAGGTCGCCCTCCTTGAGCCACGCAAGATGTGGCCCGGGGGAGCGTTCGGCAGCAGAGGCCGTATCCCGCCTGGGCTGATGGCACAGACCGGTCGGGCCATCGTCTACGCCGACGCGCCCGAATGGCGCGAGCTCGTAGCGTCGACGTTCGCCCGGGACTGCCCACCGACGCGGGAGCTGCTCGACGCGGCGGTGGCCGCGCTGGCTCGCTGGCGTGACTCGTGGCCTTCGCGTCCGGAGGTGGTCGTGGCACTGCCAGCGGCTGGCTACCCCCTGATGACGGGTGGGCTGGCTGACCATCTGGCTCGGGTGGGCCAGCTGGGCCGTGCCGACCTCACCCTCGACATCGATTCTGGCACCGCTGCCGACCTGTCCTCGCCGCAGGAGGCGGCACTGTGGCGGGACGCCATCCGCGTCAACGACGAGCTGGTGTCCGCGGTCGCCGACAAGGTGGTTCTGCTCGTGGTCGATGCATCGTCGTCTCAGTGGCCGATCACGGTGGCCGCAGCACATCTGCGCAAGGCCCAGGCCTCGATGGTGCTCCCGTTGTTGGTTCACCGTCGACCATGAGCGGCCGGTCAGGCGCTGGTTGGCATCCGCTCCGTGGCAACTGCATTGAGGGCAACTGCATCCAGGGCAACTGCATCCAGGGCAACTGTGGCCTTGGCAGCTGTGGCTGGCAGGAAGTCCTCGACGATGCGCGCCAACGACCTCGCCGGCTCCGCGCGCTGTAGGTCGTGACCCCCAGGCAACAGGACGAGAGAGGCGTCAGGGATGCGTCGGGCCAGTAGCCGGCCGTTTGCGGGGGGCACGACACGGTCGTGGGTCCCGCACACGACGAGTGTGGGAGCGCTGATGGCGCCCAGGAAAGGGATGCTCGTCCAGCTCGAGATCGCCAGCGAGTGCCAGCACAGTCCCAACGCGTTGGGACGCGGCCAGGGGTTGTCCTCGTCTCGCTTCCCGAGGCCGTGCAGGATGGCACGCCTGCTGTTGCCGGGGGTTGCGCCCACGCCGCAGGATGTTGAGACCAGGATCAACCGACGTACCCTGTCCGGGACGTCGCGAGCGAGCTGCTGAGCGACAGCACCGCCGTGGGAGAACCCAAGAACGTCTGCGTCATCCAGGCCAGCGGCGTCGAGCACTGCCACTGCGAGCGCGGCCAGCTCCGCTATCGACACGGGCCTTAGCGGCGTCGGGCTGCGACCGACGCCCGGCGCATCGAAGCTGACGACGGTTCGCCCGTGCAGCTCCCGGGTGAATGGGTCCCAGCTCTCGAGCGGACGGGTCATCCCGTTGATCAGCAGCAGAGGATCGCCCTCGCCCTGAACCCGCATGGAGACCCGAAGCCCAGGGACGAGGGGCAACCGGGAGCCGACGACGATCGAACGTGCTGCGCTCATGCGCGAACGCGCACGTAGCTCCCGGGTGCGCTTTCGATCACCGGGTGATCCTTGCTACCAAGCTGGCTGGGGGCCGCGACCTTGGGACCGCCCTGCTTGGCGATCCACTTGGTCCAGTCCTCCCACCAGGTGCCGGTCTGGAGCTCGGCGGTGTCCTTCCACTCCTGCGGATCGGCCGGGAGGGCGTCGTTGGTCCAGTGCTTGGCCTTTGGGCCGGGCGGGTTGACAATCCCGGCGATGTGCCCCGAGGTGCTCAGGACGAACCGGTTGTCACCGCTGAACAGCTGAGTGGTCTTGTAGCCCGACACCCACGGGACGATGTGGTCGTCGACCGCGGCCAGCACGTAGGTATCGATGTCGACCTTGCCCGGATCGACCTTCTGACCGTCGATCTCGAGCTCTCCCCGGGCGAACTCATTGTGGAGGTAGCACGACCTCAGGTATCGCGAGTGCATCCTGGCGGGCATCCGGGTGCTGTCCTTGTTCCACACCAGCAGGTCGAAGGAGGGTGGCTTGTTGCCGAGCAGCCAGTTGTTCACGACGTAGGAGAACACCAGGTCGTTGGCCCGCAACGCGTCGAAGGTGTGCGCCATCTTGTCGGAGTCGAGGAAGCCGTCCTTGGACATCTGCTTCTCGAGACCCGCGATCGTGGGCTCATCAGTGAAGACGCCGAGAGTGCCCGGAACCGTGAAGTCGGTGTGGGTGTTCAGGAACGTGGCGGACTTGATCGAACGATCGCCGATCGCGGCGTTGTGAGCCAGCCCGATCGCGGTGAGCGTTCCCCCCAGACAGACCGAGAGGGTGTTGACCTCGGTAGCGCCGGTGATCTCACGGACGACTCGGACCGCATCCAACGGGCCCTGATGCAGGTAGTCCTCGAAGTCCAGGTCGCGCATGGTCACGTCAGGGTTGCGGTAGCTGATCGCGAAGCAGGTGTGACCGTGCTGGACCGCCCACTCGATCAGGCTCCTGCCAGGAGCCAGGTCCATGATGTAGTACTTGTTGATCCACGGCGGGCAGAACAGCAGCGGCACGGCGTGCACCTGCTTGACCTGCGGCTCGTACTGGATCAGCTCGATCAGATCGCTGCGGTAGACGACCGCGCCGGGGGTCGCGGCCATGTTGACGCCGACCTCGAAGCCGGAGCTGTCGACCTGCGAGGGCCAACCGCCGTTGGTGAGGATGTCGCCCAGCATGTTCTTCGCACCCCTGAACACACTCTTGCCGCCGGTGTCGAAGGCCTGCCGGAGTGCCGCCGGGTTGCCGGGCAGCGTGTTGGTGGGTGCCATCGCGTCGACGATGAACGCGGCAGCGAAACGCGCCTTCAGCTCCTGAGTGTCCTCCAGCCCTGCCGCATCCAGCAGCTCGGTGACCAGCTGGCTGCCCAGCAGGTACTGCTGCTCCAGCAGGAAGTACAGCGCATTGTCGGAGAATGCCGGATCGACAAACCGCCTGTCGGACCGCGCCGGAGACATGGGACCGGACGAGTCGCCACCCACCGCGAGCCCCGCTGCCGCGCGCACTGCGGCAGCCAGGCCGATCGCCAGACGGCCGTTGGCGGCAGCGGTCCCAGCCGGGTTCTTGACCAGCGCGCCACCCGCGGCGGCGAGCGAGCGCAGGAGCGCCACCGGATCGGCGCCGATCAGCGGATCTTCGGCGATGCCAAGACGGTCCAGAACTGATCGTCCAACTGACTCGAAACTATTCACTGGTTTCATGGTGTCGAACTCCTAAGCGGCCTGTGAGCGAGGAAGGTCAGTGCTCCACCAGTGGGTGGTTTAGCGATTCCGTGCGGTTGTCCCCAACATAGCTTCGATAGACACTGAGCATGGCGCGGCGTTGGGCGTCCGTGAGCCGCCGGTCGGCCCGGATCGCACATTCGGTGCCCTCATTGCCCAGTTTTTCGGTGTGACTGATCAGTCCGGCTTGCTCGAACAACGTCTCGGCGGACACGTTCAACGCGTCCGCGATCGACTTGAGTACGCGCACGGATGGCTCGTGCAGCCCGCGCTCGACTTGGCTCAGGTAGGGGTTGGAGACCTTGGTCAGCGCAGATAGCTGGCGCAGCGACAGATTGGCCATCTGTCGCTGCGCCCGGATGAAACCGCCCAGCATCCGCCGGGGGTCATCCTCTGCTGCTGCCATCGACTCTTCCGTGTCCTGCGTAGCTGAAGCCCGGGTCAGGGTCAGGCTGTCTTCTCGGGGACGAGCGTGCCCGCCAGATGCAGGGCGAAGTCGCGCTGCGCATTGAGCAGGTCAGCGGCTACATCGAAGGTGAACTTGGTCGCGGCTTCCACACCAGGCAGGGCGGGGACGCCAGGAACCTTGGGCAGGTCCGTCAGGTGATGGACGGGAAGCACCGACACGGCCTTGACCCAGGTCTGGGCGGCGTCGATGGACAGCTGCTGGCTCTGCTGGACGGTGGAGACCAGCTGCTCGCGGAACTTTTGGGCAAAGGCGGGGATCTCGGTGCTGTTCTCGGTCGCGGCGTTCTCGGTCTTGGTGCTGGCTGGTGCCATCGTGAACTCCTCGAGAGTCTTGGAAGGTGCACGGCGTCACCGGCACGCGCACAACATACATACCGAGTGCTTGGTATGTCAAGCACTCGGTATGTATGGTTGAGAACTACATATCCAGGCCGCCGTTGACGCCCCAAACCTGGCCGGTGATGTACGCGGACGCGTCCGCGGCCAGGAAGTGCACCACACGTGCGATCTCCTCGGGACGGCACAACCGGCCGACCGGAATCTGCGACCTGATCTTGTCGAGCACCTTTTCCGGGACGGCCTCGAGCATCTCGGTCGCCACGAAGCCCGGTGTCACCGTGTTCACGGTGATGCCGATGCCGTCGTCGACGAGCTTGCCGGCCCGCGCAAGGATGAAGGCCGCCTCTTTCGCAAGGGTCTTGGTCAGTCCGAGCATGCCAGCCTTGGACGCGGCGTAGTTGGCCTGCCCGATGTTTCCGGTCTCGCCGATGACCGAGGAGACGAAGATGATGCGACCGGTCCCGCGTTCGACCATGTGCTCCAGCACCGGCTGAGCCATGTAGAACGAGCCCGACAGGTTCACCGCAAGAACCGTGTTCCACTCTTCCACTGACATCTTCATGGCCATCTTGTCCATGGTGATACCGGCGTTGTTGACCAGGATGTCGATCCGGCCGTGCCGTTCGAGCACCTCCTGAACCACCCGACGGCAGTCTTCGGGGTTGGAGACGTTGCCCTGGTGGACGCTCGCGCCCTGGCCGGGGAAGTCACACTCGAACTCCTTGAGGAACTGCTCTGCGCGGTCCGTGTTGCCGCTGTAACCGGCGGCAACCGAGGCGCCCTGGCTGGCCAGGCTCCTGCAGATTGCGGCGCCGATGCCTCGGCTTCCGCCCGTGACGAGTGCGACCTTCCCCGCGAGCTTCTCGCCTGCCATGACCGTGGGCTGATCGAGAGGGGTCGTGCTGATGGCGTTCATATTATGAGCCTCCCAGTGTGTTGTCGAAGAAACGCTGGCCGTCGTTGTGCTCAGCGTGTGCTGCCGAATCGGGGTGGGCACGGTCGCGAGTTGTGGTATGACGTGGGTCGCCCTGATTGATCCGTGAAGGCCGTTGGCTGCAGTATGGCTTGCCCGGCTCCCGGTGACTAACCGCCCCCCGGCCCAGGTTGGGGGTGGCGCGCCCGGAGTCACCCGAAAGTCATCCAGAGTTTTCCTGAATGTCACCTGCTGCCTCCAGGAGTTTTGGTCGTGACCTGGTCGCGGTGGCCCACCAGGCCGGGGGCCGATCGCCCACATCGCCAAGGACTTTCGTGTCTCCGGGTCTTGCGTTTACCCGGCATGGACAGTGTGTACACCGGCCGGGGTCAACCCTGGTCCAGGCCCCGGTACTCTTGCGCTTGCACCCGCGTCTCAGGCCGGGAGCCAGCAGGATCCGGGCAACTGCCCCATCAAGATTGAAGACCCTCCAGAAGGATGTGGCATGCAGCCATTCGTCGTGAACCGTAATGACCGGATCGTGTTCCCCTCCAACTTCGTACCTCAGTTGGATTTGTCCGTGATGCACAGTCTCGAGCAGCTCGACGCCGTGATCCGACGTGACTTCGAGGTGAAGGCGCCGACCGGCACAGACATCCTGAACCGGGTGGAGGAGGGCGCCTACTCCAGCCGGTATGAGCTGATGCGTGACCTGGCCCTGAACCTCTTCTGGACCAACCGTTTTTCGATGACGCTGTATGAGAAGCGGCCCACCCGCTGGGCTGACGTACCGCGCACCCGTACCGATGTCTTCCTGCCGATCGTGACCCCGTGGGAAGATGGTGACCGCAAGGTCGCCGCTGTCAAGGGTGCCTACGAGACGCTGCAGCCGACCTGGGACAGCGCGGTGGAGGACCGTATCTTCGGGACCCTCTTCGACGTGTTCGGGCATCGTAAGCACCATGCCAGCGATCTGCCCACGATCAAGCCCACCGTGGCCGAGATCATGTCCGATCCCACCAACCTGACCTTCCGGCTGCCCAGCTACGACCCCGACTTCCCGGTTTACGACTTCACCGACATCGTCGACTGCGCCGAGGATGTCCCCGAGCTTGAGGCCCTCAGCCGCTGGGCCATGGTGCTGCACAACCAGTACCCGTGGGACCGCTCTCAGGCTGAGCTCGTCGAGGTCGGCCAGCTGCGCGATGACGACTACGTGGTGGTCCTGCACCCACGCGACCAGGAGGTGCGGCACTTCCTGCGACGCCTCGAGGCGGGCGTTGGGCCCAGGTCTGGCTCGAAGGCCAAGGAAGCCGTCCAGCCGGTTCGGCCCTACCCGCCGGTGAACGTGCGGACCCAGTTCACGGTGATGCCCAAGATCGAGGCGCTGGCCGTGGTTCACGGTGAGCTGGCCTGCAGCAATGACGACCTGATCCGCAACGCCGCCTACAACTGGTCACCGATGTCGGCTGAGGAGATCCTCGAGAAGACCGGCATCGAGGAACGGCGTTACACGGCGCAAAGCTTGGAGGAGATCGCGCTCCAGGCGGCAAAGGCTGCGCTGGCCCACTCCGGTCGCGGGCCCGAGGAGATCGGTGCGGTGCTGCTCTGCACCTGCACCAGCACCCGGATCATTCCTTCGGTCGCGACGTGGATCGCCGGTCAGCTGGGCATCTACCAGACCCACGCGTCCTGCGACATCATCGCGGCGTGCGCCGGGATGGCTTACGGCCTCTCCGATGCGACGCGGATCCTGCAGGAGGTGCAGCGTCCCGTGCTCGTCGTCTGCGTGGAAAAGTTCTCGGACAAGATCGGCAACGTCCGGCCGTCCCGCATGATCTTCGGCGACGGTGCTGCCGCCTTCGTGATCGGGGTCGCCCCGGAGGGCGAGGCCCCGGACATCGAGTTCATGCAGACCTATGCCAGCGGTCCTGCGAGCCAGGTGAACTCGATCATCTGGCCCAACCCCGAGTTCGACAACAACATCACCGTGTACGGTCCGGAGGTCAAGGCGTTGGCCGGCCGCTACCTCGCACAGATGATTGAAGAGCTCAAGGTGCTCCCCGACCCGGATGGGGTGAAGGCTTCGCTCCTGCAAAGCATCGACCTCATCGTGCCGCACCAGGCCAACAAGCCGATGGTCACCGACCTTGCCTTGAAGGCGGGGCTCACTTCCGACAGCCTCTACTTCAACATCGAACAGGTCGGCAACGCCTCCTCAGCGAGTATCCCGCTGGCCATCCACGACGCGGTCCGCGACGGCGTCATCAAGGAGCCAGTGCGGATCTTTGCGCCAGGGTTCGGGGCGGGTGCCGTGGCCGGATACTGCGTGATGCGCATCGATCCGGCCGTCGTGGCAATCGCCAGTGGTTCGCAGATCCAGGAGGGTGCACCGTCCTCGTCAAGCACGCCGGCAAGTCCCGCGCCGTCTCCGGACGACACCAAGCTGGCGTTCGGCTAGGCCTTTGCAGCGGGGTGCCCCCGGTTCGGGCACCCCGCCCGCAAGCGGGCTGGGTCAGATGGCGCCAACCCGTTGGAGATAGTTCAGGGACGCCCAGCCGAACGGGATGGGCAGCCAGTAGGTGCACAGCCGGAACAGCAGGACGGCCGAGACGGCGATGCTTGCGTCCAGGCCCAGCGCGACGAGCCCGGCCGAGAGCGCTGCCTCGACTCCACCGAGGCCTCCGGGAGTCGGCACCGCGGAGCCGATGATGGCGCCCGCGAAGTAGACCACCGCGACGGCGGGGACCGAGGGTGTAGCACCGAACGCACGTGTCGCGCAGGTCAGCGCGGCCACGAACGACAGGTCCAGCAGCAACGCCCCGGCGAAGAGGGTAACCACCTTGCGTGGATCCTGGAAGATGGCAACGATCCGGGGGACTACGCGGCGAACCACTGGCAGGAACCGGCCGATGACAAGTCTGCGTCCGGCTGGTACGGCAAGGGCCAGGAGCAGCACGGCCACCACGATGATCAGCCCGATCACGGCCGCCAGCGGTGGGGTGAACGACGCCCTTGGCCCCGTGCCCGCCAGGACGCTGGAGAGCAGGAGCAGGACGAAGTAGCTTGAGAACTGGGCGAGCTGGGCCAGTCCGACGCTGCCGCCCGCGACCGCCGGGTCGACGCCTGCCAGCTGCAGATAGCGCAGGTTGAGGGCGATGTTGCCGATGGCCGACGGCGCGACGAGCCCGCTGAAAGCCACCGCGAGCTGGGTCAGATAGGTCCGGAAGAAACTGAGTCGAGCGGTTACCGCGCCGGTGATCACCAGCGAGGCCCCCGCGACGGTCAGTGCGGTGAACCCGAGCACGGCCAGCGCCCAACCCCACTGGGCGCGGGCCAGGACCTGCCCTACGTTCACCTGCGCCAGTTGCGTCAGGAGCACGTATGCCGCGATGCCGCCGCCCAGCACCGTCACCAGTGTTCGTGGGGTCAGGCGCCGTAGCTCGATCGGCTCGCTCGGCTCGCCTTCGGGGGCCAGCTCGAGTACCTGCTCGCGGACCCGTCGAAGCAGTCCCTTGTGCGTCCGCAGGGCCGACCGGGTCGCGGTGCCCATCGCGACCGCCTGGACAAGTGGCAGTGCCTTCACGATGGCCTGGCTGCCCAGGGATGACACGCCGCTGGCCACAGCACGCTGCGGACCAACGAGCAGTGCCAACGTCGTGAGGAGCTGGGCCACGTCCAGACGCAGTGAGAGATCTGCCGCCGCGACATCACCGGTCCCGGTCTCGCTCAGGCCCGCCCTGCCACGCTCGTCGAGCAGGAGATGGTCCAGACTCAGTCCGCGGTGGGCGATCCGGGCCCGTTGCAGCAGCGCGAGCAGCTGCCAGAAGGCGGCCAGGTCGTCATCGCTCAGGGCTGCGGACCCTGCGTGGTCGAGGGCTGCGCCTTCCGGCGGCCGGTAGGCCAGGACTGCCGCGAAGGGCCCAACCTCAGAGACCGCGAGCAGCTCTGGTGCCCTCACGCCCGCCTTGGCCACCGCCATCGCCATGAGGGCACGGTGCTCGACCGTGCCGCGCACCGTCAGGGACGGACCGCGGATGGACGGGCCACGCAACCGCATCCGGCGTAGCAGGCGGCGGCCGGCTGCAGTGCCGAAGGTATCCCGGTCCAGAACGCGAACGTCCACGGGTCCAGCAGGTCCCGACCCGGCATACCGCCGTCCTGAGCCGGGTCGCGACTCGACCAGCTCCAGCCGGGCGATGTCGACCCCGCAGCTGGTGAGGGCAGCGGCGACGGCTCTGCCCGGCGGGCGGTTGGAGGTGACGCCCCGTGCCAGGCGGGCCAGCAGGCCGACGGCCCACCCGAGGAGCGCGGTCGCGAACAGCGCCAACGCCGTGACACCTCCGGAGAGGAACCCCGACAGGATCGCCGACCCGACGACAAGGACGACTGCTTTTCGCAGCACCGATCGTCCACCGACCCCGGACACCGTGAAGAACGCGACGCTGGCCACGATCAGCCCGTCCAGAGGTGTGGTGCGACCGTCGTCGGGTAGCCCCTTGGTCAGTGCGGCAAGCACGGCGCCGAGATGACCATCGAGAACCAACCGCTGCAACAGCAGCGCCAGCAAGGCGCCGACGCCGGCTGCAGTGACCGCCTCGAAAAGCTGCCAAGGTCGCGAGCGCACCACCAGATCGACGCCCTGGACCACCAGAAGGACCAGGAGGCCGATGCCGCCGGCCCAGCTGACCAGATGCAGCAGGGCTCTCGGCAACGCGCCACCCGCGCCGACGAGGTCCTGCTCGAGGCCGCTGGCGGTCCCCACCGCGAGGATGCCGAGGCTCACTGCGGTGAACAACAGGGCGAGGGCGAACAGCAGGGCGAACAGGTCCGTGGGACGACGGACGCGACCGCTCGGCGGCTCGATGACGACGACCTCGTTCCCCTCGACCGGCGCGGACAGGGTCTGGGTCACTCCCTCATACTGCCGTCACCAACCGGTCCGGGGGTACTTCCTCGGAACTGCGTTTCTTCGTGTCGGCGACAGTGCTGACGCCACCCCCTGACGCCACGCCCTGGCGCGCGGCGCTCACCGGGCGAGACCGCGCTCGACGGCCTCAACCAGCCGCGGACGCAGCTCGCCTGCGCTGACTATCGCGTCGACCGATCCCATGCGAACAGCCCGTTCGATGTTGTGGATGCCGTCGAACTCGGCAGCGACCTCGTTGAGCTTCTCGGCCCGCACGGTGATACGAAGCTGCGCCAGGTCGGTGACCAAGGCTGCCCGCTGCGCGCCGTCGGCACCTGACACCGCAGCCTCGAGCTCGGCGACCCGTGCGTCGGACGCGGTCCGTGAGTCCACCTCGCCAGCGAAGACGACGGCCGCCGCTGGTGCTCCTCCGATGACGGACGCAAACGACCCCTCGACCGCCAGGACCGTCAGCGCGGGGTTGAGCGCCTTGGAGAACACGACGAAGGCGCCGCCGTGATACCGCGACACGACGCAGAACACCACAGGCCCCTGGAAGTTCACGATCGCTCGGCCGATCTCGGCGCCGTACTCGAGCTGCAGGTGCCGCATCGAGTCGGGGGACCCGTCGAAGCCCGACAGGTTTGCCAGGACCACGACCGGCCGGTTCCCGCTCGCGGCGTTGATCGCACGGGCGGTCTTCTTCGACGAGCGGGGGAACAGCGTCCCCGCCGTCCAGGTGTCAGGCCCGTCGCTGGGAGGGAACCCGCTCCGCGGCAGGGGGCGGGACTCGATCCCGATCAACGACACCGGCCAACCGCCCAGGTGCGCGTCGAAGACGACAGAGGTCTCGGCTCCGGCCATGCCTGCCCAGCGCTCAAGCACCTTGTGGTCCTGGTCGGCCACCGCGCGCATCAGCGTGCGGATGTCGAACGGCTTCTTGCGGTCGGGATTTGTCGCAGAGGAGAAGATGTCACCGACGGTACGGAAGTCGTTGTCAGGAACATCGTGCGGGTAGTCGCACACGTCGCGCTCGACAGGGTCGCTGCTCGCTGCCCGTCGGGGTGCGCTCTCGCCCGGCACGATGTACGTGTGGTCGTAGTGCGCGAGCAGAACATCTCGGGCCCCGGCCAGGTCGGGCGCCCAGTACTGCGCCTGGCCGTTCGGACCCATGACGCGGTCGTAGCCACCGATGCCGAAGTTGTCCTCGGCCGAGACCCCGCCCGAGAAGTCGAGCGAATGCTTGCCGGTCAGCACCATGGCGCTGTCCGGCGTCATCACGAGAATTCCCTTGGTGTGCATCAACATCGTGGCTTCGGCGTTCCAGTACGGCTGGGCACCGACGTTGATCCCGGCCACGACGATGTTGATCTCGCCGCCTGCTTGGGTGAAGGTGATGATGCGGCGAAGCGCCAAGGAGACCCAGTCCATGTTCTCGGTGCCCGACTCCATCGAGATGCGCGCGCCCGCAGAAAGCGCGAACCACTCGACGGGTACGGCGAGCTGCTCGGCCAGGTCGATGGCGGCGATGACTCTGGCGCACTCCGCCTCCGACACGGCGCCCAGCGCACGTGTGGGGTCACCCAACAGAACGACCCGCGTGACACCCTCGGGGTGGCGCACGGTCAGCGTGCGGGCCACCCCGACCACCAGGCCGGAGCGGTTGCCGCCCGGCGGGCGCTCGACCGGAACGAGCGCGCCGTCGTCGTCCAGGTCGTGCTCGACGAAGGTGCCATATTGACCGGTGATCAGGCCTATCAGCTCGTACGGGTAGACCGTGCCACGCCGTCGAGAGCGCAGCACCTTCAGCGCGTAGTCGTCCAGCGGACGCAGTCGCTCGGTGGGAGGGCCGGTCACCGCGGTGACCACACCTGCCCCTGGCTGGTACGAGAACCGGACGGCGGCGTCATGCACCCGCCCGTCGGGGGTCTCGATCCGGCCTTGCACGAGCACCTCCTCGACACCTGCCCCCCCGGTCAGCGGCGCGATGGTGGGCTGCAACGCGGTGAGCTCGTCCAGCGGTGCGTCGATCACCGGCCAGATGTGCAGGAAAAGGTGGTTCATGTCGAGCCGCGCTCCCGCCGCGCCCCGTGCGGCGCGTTCTCGCCGAATCGCCTCGAGGCAGCTGGCGACCGCGCGCTCGGCGTGGGGCAACGACGCTACGTGCCCGTCGGCGTCCCGGACGACGGCCAGCTCGCGGATCTGTGAAAGCGCCACGAGTCGCTGGTCGGCTGCATTGCCGGGTGCGACGCAGTGATACAGCAGCACGTCTCTTGGAGCGTCAAGCCGGGTGATCTCGAAGTCGCGCAAGCGCCACAGGTTGAGCCGACGGCCGACCATCGGGTGGATCCCGCGGACAAGGTTGTCCTCGACGACGACGCCGTCCGGGCCGGGTCGGAAGGTGAAATAGGAGACCTGACGGCCGCCACCGGGACAAACGGCGACAGCGGTACGTCGCGCTCGTCCGGCGAAGGGCAGCGCTCCCATGATCTGTTGTAGCGCATCAGACACCTCGGTCTCCGAGTCCGGGGCATCGGGCCAGGAGATGTACAGGTCCACGACGGTTGCGTCGTCGGCCGGCGCATCCTCAAGCTGGGCATCGATCGCCCTGACCAGGTCGGACGACTCGTCCAGCTCGGATGACTCGGCGATGGTGGTGACCAGCCGCCTCGGGCTCTGGTCCAGCGTGTAGTCCGCAACCACGAAGGGCCGCCCCGCAGCAGATAGGTGGCGCAGGTCGTGCAGCTCGTGCTCGCGGTAGTGCCGACGCACGAGCACCTCAAGCATCGGCTCTCGCTCCGGCAGTCCGTGCTCGATCCGCTCGGCCAGGAACTGCACTATCTGTTCGGGAATCGCGGCCAGAGCGTCCAGCCGGGTTCGATAGTCGGGCGCATCCGGGTGGTCGGCCAGGTAGCTGAGCTCGGCGCCCACGCCGGCCAGCACGGCCCTGCGCTCGGCCTCGACCTCTGGCTGGTCGAACCAGAGGAACCGGGCGCTGCGGGCCAGCTCACCCACTGTGGGAAAGCGAAGCTGGGTGGCCTTGACGAGCCGGTCCAGAACCTCGCGCGCCTGGTCCGCAACAGCGCCGACCGGCGGCTGCTCGGCCATCCACTGCTGCAGGAGCGAGGTGATGACGACCAGATCGGACGCGGTCCGCTGGGCCAGGAAGATCCGGAAGACCGCCTCCTCGAGAGCGGGAGCGCGCTCGAGATCTGTGACGTCATAGTGGGCCAGGGCGCGAGCCAGGCGCCGCCGGAACCCGTCGGGCAGCTGCTCGCGGTCGAGATCCAGGCTGTGCAGGTAGGTGTGGAAGTGCTCGCGCGTGCTGTGCACGCGATCGTCGGCGCCTTCCTCGTCGGCTGGCCTGTTACGGGCAAGCTCGGCAAGGTCGGCGAACGCGTTGAAGACCTCGATCTCGCGGTGCAGCGGGAGCTCGTCATCGGCGGTCAGCTCGGCGCGTGCGCGCTGGTACTCGGCGAGGGTGTGCGTGGCGTCCCCAGGCGCGAGGTCGAACCCGAGGAGAAGGCTGCGCAGGTCATCCAGGCTGCGCGCGGCCCGGGTGGCCGCGGTCGTCTCCGGCGGCGCGGGCAGGTCCAGGAGCTGGAGCGGGGCAGCGACTGTGGGCGCACCCGGTGTGGCCTCGTCCTCAGTGATGGGCTCCAGTCGGACGACGGGCGTGCCCGTCTCGACCTGACCGCCGGCACCAACCAGAAGCTCGCGCACCCTGGCGGCATACGGGGCATGCAGCACCGTCTCCATCTTCATCGACTCCAGCACCAGCACCGGTGCGCCCGCGTCGACGCGGTCATCGACGGCGACCGGCACCGCGACCACGAGCGCCGGAGCCGGTGAACGCAGCACGCCGCCCTCGTCGCGAGTGACACGGTGGGTCGTCGAGTTGACCTCGATCAGGTGGACGGGGCCGTGGGTTGCGCTGACCAGCCGGAACCTGCGGTCCCCGATGACCAGGCGGCCGACGTAGTCGTCGAGCTGCTCGAGATCGGCGTCGATCTGTCGGTCCTGTTGTCTCGCACCGAACCCGACCCGAAAGCGGCTGGGGCCGACCTGCGCGACGCTGACCCGGTACGAGGCGCCCCGCAGCTTCAGGTCGATGGCGCGGCCGATCTCGTGCCTTGCCTGGGGCCGGCCGCCGTGCGCGGTGGTGAGGAAGTGGAGCCGCTCGGCCTGCTCCTGCTCCTCGTACGCCTCGATCGCCGCTGCGACCAACGCGACTCCGGCGTAGCGTTCGGGTTGGAGTCGTCCCTGGCTGCGGACCCGGTCGATCCACCCGGTGTCGGCGCTGCCGTCGATGATCTCGGGCTCGTTGAGCAGGTCGATCAGGAAGCTCTTGTTCGTCGTGCCGCCCTCGATGAGGACGGTGGTGTCAGCCAGCGCCCGCCTCAGGCGAGCGCAAGCCTCCTCACGGGTGCGCCCGTAGGCGATGACCTTGGCGATCATCGAGTCGAAGTCTGCAGGGATCAGGTCGCCCTGGCCCACGCCGGTGTCGACCCGGATGCCGGGGCCGGAGGGCAGGTTGAGCAGCACGATGCGACCTGGGGAGGGCGCGAAGTCGCGGTCGGGGTCCTCGGCGTTCAGCCGCGCCTCGACGGCGTGCCCCATCTCGGTCGGGCGTTCGCCCTTGAGCCGGCCACCGGAGGCCACATGGAGCTGAGCCTTGACCAGGTCGACGCCGGTGGTCAGCTCGGTGATCGAGTGCTCGACCTGCAGGCGGGTGTTCACCTCAAGGAACGCGAAGCTTTTCTCTCCCGGGTGGTACAGGAACTCGACAGTTGCCGCGCCGCAGTAGTCGACCGCCAGGGCCAGCCGCTCGGCCGAAGCCTTGAGGTCGTCCACCTGTTCGTCGTCCAACACCACTGAGGCGGACTCTTCGATGACCTTCTGGTTGCGTCGCTGCACCGAGCAGTCGCGCACGCCGAGCGCCCACGCCGTCCCCTGGCCATCGGCGATGACCTGCACCTCAACGTGCCGTGCACCGGAAACCAGGCGCTCGAGGAACAGGGCGCCGTTGCCGAAGGCGCGTGTCGCCTCGTCGCGGGTACGTTCGAACGCATCGGTCAGCTCGTCGTCGGAGGTCACCATACGGATGCCGCGTCCGCCACCACCGGCGGTGGCCTTGAGCATCAACGGGTAGCCGATCTCTCGCGCTGCTGCTTGCGCGGCCTCGATGTCTTCGACAGCGCCGCGGCTCCACGGGGCGACCGGCACGCCGACCTCCTCGGCCAGCAGCTTCGAGCCGATCTTGTCGCCCAGACGTCGCATGGCGACCGCGCTCGGACCGATGAACGTGACGCCGATCCGGTCGCACAGGTCGGCAAAGTTCGGGTCCTCGGCGACGAAGCCCCAGCCGACCCATGCGGCGTCCGAGCCGGTCTCTGTCAACGCGCGTTCGAGGACGGCGAGGTCGAGGTAGGGGCGGTTCGCAGCGGGGCCCAGGCAGTATGACGAGTCCGCCTCTCGCACGAACATGGCCGACCGCTCGCCGTCGGTGTACAGCGCGACGGTCTCGATCTGAGTCCCGCCCTGCGCGTTGAGCTCGCGCACGGCGTGGATGAGCCGCATCGCGGCCTCTCCCCGGTTGACGATAGCGATGCGTTTGATCATGTGGGCGACTCCCTGGGGTGTGGGCGGAACCCTGACAATAGAGGTCAGCGCGCGGTTCGCGTACGGCGGTCCATCCTGGCGAGTAGTCAGGCGGCGGCGAGGCGGAGAAGGTGCAGTCGCTCGCGAAGGTCGGGGTCAGACATCACCAGGTAGACCAGCCCGCAGTCCTGGGGACCCGATACACCGGGCATGCACAGCGAGCACGCGTCTCCGGGACGGATGGGGCACTTGGGCACCGGCCGTCTTGTGACCTCGACCATCTGGATCCCTCTGGGACGGCAACTGCTTCTCTGGGCATCTCCAATGTAGCTCTCACCTACTCCGTGCCTGACATTCCTACGACGGTACGCCGCCCACCGCGGCGCGGTCCCCGATCAGCCTCTGGCCGTTGAACCAGCAGACCGCGCGGAGCCAGTCGTCGCCGAGGCGGGGCTCCCGGTCACGCAGCCGCTCGAGCGCCTCGAGCTGGTGGGCGTACGGGTAGGGGATGTTCGGGAAGTCGCTGCCCAGCACGACCCGATCGGGCAGGGCCGCCAGCCGTGGCAACAGATCAGCAGGGAAGGGGGCGCCTTCCTCGAAGAAGTCCGTGAACACCATCGTCGTGTCCAGGTGGACTCGCGGGTACCGCTCGGCCAAGGTCAGGAACTCGGCATACTCCGGCGCACCCAGATGCGCGACCACGGCGGTCAGGTGCGGATGTCGACGCAGCACGCCGGCGAGCTTGTCCGGTCCGGTGAAACCCGCCCGCGGAACCGGGCCACTGCCCACGTGCAGGACCACCGGAACGGCAGCGTCTGCCAGGAGCCCCCACACCTCGTCCAGTACCTGTTCCCGCAGGTCAAATCCGCCCACCTGCGCGTGGACCTTGAACACCCGCGCGCCCCGTTCGAGAGCCGAACGCACCTGGTCGAGGACGCCGTCCTCCGGGAAGAACGTCGCGCTGGGGACGCAGTCCGGTTCGGCCGCCGACAGTCCCAGGGCGAAGTCGTTGAGATCGCCCGCCATACCGGGCCGGTGCGCGTAGGTCAGTGCGGTGAAGCGGCGTACCCCCATCTGCCGCAGCCACGCCAACCGGCTGGCCTGGTCCCAGCGGTAGGTGATCGGCCAGGGGCGTCCGATCAGTTGCTCCACCTCGTCGAAGTGGGCCCATACCCGCCGCAACATCCGCTCCGGCAGGAAGTGGGTGTGGATGTCGACCAACCCCGGCAGTCCGAGTCGCTGCCACCATCTGGGTACGTCGCGGTCGGTGAGCGGCTCCACGCGATCTCCCTCCGGTAGCCCAGGATCCGAGTGTGGCACCACTCATCGACCTCGCAGCCGACGACTTTGAACGCAGCGCTCGTACCACCAAAGTGACGTCAGCGCACGTTCGCCTTGAGGAACTTGAGGGTGCGTTGCCATGCCTGCTTGGCGTGCTCCTCGTTGTATGTGCCGAGCTTGTCCTGGTCGTTGTGGAACGCGTGCCCGGCCGGGTAGTAGAAGAACTCGACGCTGCCGGAGGACTCCTCGCGGATCTGCTTCTCAAGGGCGCGAGCCTGCTCGACCGGGTAGAAGCCGTCTTGCTCGCCGTAGTGGCCCTGGATCGGCGCGGTCACCGCGCGGTACTGGTCGGGAACGGCCGGCCCCACGCCGTAGAAGGGCACGGCCGCGCTGATCCTGTCCCCCTGCTGGGCAGCCAGCAGCAGCACGAAGCCTCCGCCCATACAGAAGCCGACCGCACCGACCGTCGAGGAGCTGACGTCGGGGTCGGCGAGCAGGAAGTCGACCGCGCCGGCGAGATCCTTCGCGGCCTGGTCGACGGGCAGTTCCATGAGCATCTTGCCCGCGGTGTCGGCATCGTGTGCCACGCGTCCGCCGTAGAGGTCAGGGGCGAGAGCGACGAAGCCTTCGGCCGCGAGCCGGTCGACCACATCGGCCATGTGGTCGTCCAGTCCCCACCACTCCTGCACGACGATGACGCCGGGCCCGGAACCCTTCTCCGGCTTGCGAAGGTATCCGTGCGCCTGGCCGCCGTTGCTGGCGAAAGTGACGTTCTGGCGGGGGTTGGTGTCGGTCATGAGGATCCCTTCGATAGCAGCAGCAGCACGCGCCGCGGACGCGGTCGCCGACCTTGGCCGGCTGCTGGGCTACGCATCCGGCTGAGTCCTGCCTACCTTGCGGTCCCGCTCCGCTCATAGCAAGGGCTCGTGATTCCCAACTTGCCCGTGCACCACCGATCTGGACCTCGTTCCACACAATCTCCTTCTGGTGGCTACGTTTGATGACCTGAGCACCCCGGCCCTTGTTGGAGAAACCCATGAACGCTAGCCCGCCCTTGCCACCGTTCAACCGCGAAGCCGCCCTCCAGAAGGTGCAGGGCGCCGAGGACGCCTGGAACACCCGTGACCCTCATCGCGTCGCCCTTGCCTACACGCAGGACTCCGTCTGGCGTAACCGCGACACGTTCGTCCACGGTCGTGACGAGATCATCGCGTTCCTCACCGGGAAGTGGGAACGCGAGCTGGACTACGTTCTGCGCAAAGGGCTCTGGGCGTTCGGGGACGACCGGATCGCCGTGCGGTTTCAGTACGAGTGGCACGACGCTGCGGGCTCCTGGTTCCGCAGCTATGGCAACGAGCTGTGGGAGTTCGACGCCGAAGGTCTGATGCTCCGCCGCGAGGCGAGCATCAACGACGTCCCCATCTCAGAGTCCGATCGGCGCTACTTCGCTCCGCGGACCGAAGCCGAGCGGGGACAGGACTTCCCGCTCTGGTAGCCCGCGACGGTTGGGCACCGTAGACGACTTCGGGACCTTTGCCTCTGGTCGGGACGGTCTGTGCCCCCTTCGCTAAGGACATGCTTGTCTACGACTTCACCCAAATTCCGCTGCCGATTGCACTGGTCCGGCACCGACTGCTGCATGCAGTGACCGGGTTGTGGCAACAGGTAGCCGTAGCCGCCTATGACGAAGGCGAGGAGCTGCTCAGCCGGGTGGGTCCCTTCGGGCCGGTTCCGGGGCTGTCGAAGGCCGTCAGCGTGCATGTCGGCAAGGTCAGAGATCGTGGCGAGGGGTTCGTCATGCCGCTCCAGTGGGCAGCGACCGGGTCCACCGAGCTGTTCCCGGTGATGCAGGCAGACGTCGAGATCGAACCACTTGGAGCGCAGGCCTCGCAACTGAGATTCTCCGGTAGCTACGACCCACCGCTGGGATCCGTCGGTAGGCGGCTGGACCGCCTGCTGTTGCATCAGCTCGCCGAGGCTACCGTGCGCGCACTGCTCAAGCAGCTGGTCGCGGCCCTCCTCGTGGAGCCTGCACCCGACCTCGCGGTCCCCACAGCGGAGCCGAAGGAAACTCGGCCTGCGCATCTTCGCTGACGTCCAGATGCGTGAGCGCAGGCTGGCCCGATGCACGGACCTCTCACCCGACTGAACCAGGCCGTGGCTGGGTCCGTAATCACGGTATGAAGCGAATCACGGTATGAAGCGCTACTCACTCGCGGCCGGAGCGGCTGCCCTGTCAATTCTGGTTGCCGCCTGTGGCTCGTCAGCGGACACCGTCACGACGCCTGCGCCGCGGTCGGGCGGCATCGTCATCAGCGGTTGCCTCACCCCTTCATGCAGGGCACTCTCATCGTTTCGGGCTGAACCGGAAGGAAGCAGTGGGATGCCGGTAGGACTCGGCCTCCTCGTCGATGAGCGGGTGTCCAGTCAACGTGATACCTCCAGAATGGCTCTGGCCTTTCTCGACGGGCGGTGTGAAAATTGTGGGTAGCCGGTGCGCGCCGGCACCCCACACAGTCGGGTGGAGGTGGTCTGTTGGCGGACGAAACTGACCCAATACATCAGCGGTATGGCGGACCCGTGTCCGCCATACCGGATGTTTGTGACTTCCGACAGTCGGGCCCCATGGCCCGACCTGTCTCCGTAGACACGCGGGACTGTCAGGCTGAAGTAGCGACGCGCGCAGAGAAGGCCGAGTCGATAGTCTGGGCGAGTCGAGCCGTGCCCACATCACAAGAGCGAAGTATGTACGTAGGAGCAGCACCGACAATGGGAGGTCAAGATGCCAGGTCTTGTTCGAAAGAGCCTCGATTCACCCGAAGAGACCCGACCGTTCGAAGGCAACACTGGTCAGCTGCAGCTCGTGAACCTGGAAGGGGGCGCCGTCGGTCGCGCCACCTTCCTGCCGGGTTGGCGGTGGTCAGAGCACATCAAGCCGATAGCCAAGACGGACAGCTGCCAGGCCGCCCACCTGGGCTACTTCGTCTCCGGTCGCATGAAGGTCGTCATGGACGACGGCGAAGAGATGGAGTTCGGCCCGGGGGACTTCGGCATCATTGCGCCCGGGCACGACGCGTGGATCATTGGTGACGAGCCGTGTGTCGTGATCGACTGGCAGGGATTCGCCGACTACGCCAAACGGTGAGGAGCAGACATGGTCGCACCCCCGAAGAGCCCTCCACAGCACCCAGTCGTCGTTGCGCACCTGGGTGACCGGGCGGCGAGTCTCCAGCTACGCGTCGCAGACAAGATCACGGCCTTCGCAGGGTCGATGAACTTTGTCTACATTCACGCGATCGTGTTTTCCATGTGGATGCTGGTGCTCGAGAAGAGCCCCTGGCCGACGTTGACCCTGATCGTCTCCCTCGAGGCCATCTTCCTGTCGACCTTCGTCATGATCGGCCAGAACCGGCAGTCCGCCTTCACGCAGGCCAAGGCCGACCACGACTTCGTCGAGTCAGAGCTTGAGCTGAAGACCAACACGGAGCTGACGCGGCAGATCCACGCGTTGACGACCGAATTGCATCACCGCATGCTCAACGGCCCCACCAGCGGGGGAGACGTGGCGCTGGGCTGAGGGCGCTCGCGGCGGCGTGCGACCGCGTGGCCCGCAGGGAAGGCGTCGGCGAGCGATCGGAGCATGCGGAGCGCCTCGTCGACCGGCTGGTCTGCGACGTGTTCGTCGATGGTGGAGTAGAGGCGTTGTTCCACCGTGGCGATGCGACGGCTCAGTCGCTTGCCGTCTGGGGTGAGGCCCAGTGTGAGGTACCTCCGGTCTGCCGCGTCGACTTCGCGCTGGACAAGGCCCGCAGCCACGAGACGGTCCACCAGCCGGCTCGGGCTGTTGCCGGTCTCGCAGACCAGGAGCTCGCCAAGGCCGGTGAGAGTGAGCGGCCCGAAGTCACTGAGAACGCGGATCACTTCGGCCTGGGAGGGGGTGACGCCAAGCGGCCGTAGCTCGGCGGCCAGCAGCCGGTTGCCCTCCCGCTGGATCGCCAGGATCAGGTAGCGCAGCTCCTCGGCGATCCTCACGGTCGGGTCGGCTCCGGGGCGAGCGACCTGGCCAGCCGGTCGGCCGCGGCCGGGTCGTGGGCTGCCAGCACGGCCAGGTCAGGGAAGGCCTGTCGCAGTGTGTTGACCGCCGTCACGGACTGGTGCATCTGCCCCTTGTGCCCGGCGCCGGGCACGTGTCCGGCCTCGAGCAGGTCTGCGTCGTAGGTCAGGTCACCGACCATCAGCAGCGGTGCGTGACCGGGTCGACGTACCAGCAGAGACATCGACCCGGGGGTGTGGCCGGGTGTGGGCAGCAGGACCAGGCTGCCGTCGCCGAAGAGGTCGTGCCCCGTGTTGAAGGACGCCAGGCCGGGATCGCCGAGGGACTCGGGATGCACCCGGTCCCAGTGCAGCCCATCTAGCTCGATGTGGTCGCGCAGGAACCCGCGCAGCCCGGCCATCGGCCGCTGCATGGAGGACCACTCCCGTTCGCTCACCACGATGTTGGCGTGGCTGAGCTCGGGCAGTCCGCCGATGTGGTCCTGGTGCAGATGCGACAGGACCGTGGTGTGCACGTCTGCGATGTCGTGGCCGAGCGCGGCCAGCTGCCATGTGAGGGTCTGGTCCGGGCCGATGTCGAATCGTGCCAGCCGGTCATAGAGGAGCCCGATGAACCCGCTCGGGAAGTACCTCTGGTCGGTCACCGAGGCGCGGTCCTGGCCGGTGTCGAAGAGCACCAGCCCGTTCCGATGCTCGATGACGTACGTGTTGATCGGCCGCGGGCGGGTCCACGCGCGGGATGTCGCCAGCCACACATAGGTGTTCTTCCGTGTCGGCCCGACGTGCTCCGGTCGGATCTGCACCGTGCCGGTGCTCAGCACGGATACGCGAGAGATGGGGTCCTGGTGCGTCATGGTTCTTGCCTTCCGCTGGGTGGTCGTCAATAGATGATACGGCATGTATGTCGTATCATCTATTGACGAGTCCCGAGGGGATCGGAGGAGGCGCCAGCGGGAGACGAGTACGAACTCTGCAGCCGGCTTGCGCCTTGGTTCGATAAGTGTCAATATCGATTGATGTCGAAGCAGAGCCTACCGGTGGTGCAGACCGAACCGTGTTGTTCGCCGCTGGTGCGCCAGCCGCTGACCGAGGACTGGGCAGGTGACCTGGCCCGGATGTTCAAGGCCCTGGGTGACCCGGTGCGTTTGCGGCTGCTGAGCCTGGTGGCCAGTCATGCCGGGGGGGAGGCCTGTGTCTGCGACCTGTCTGCTGGCTTCGATCTGACCCAGCCGACGATCTCTCACCACCTCAAGGTCTTGCGCGAGACCGGGCTGCTGGAGTGCGAGCGGCGCGGCACCTGGGTCTACTACTGGGTGGTGCCAGCTGCGCTGGCGCAGCTGTCCGCAGTGCTCGGCTCGCCTGACGTCAGCACTGCTCAGCTCGGCACGACCGCGCCTGCAGTGCTGGCATGACCGGTGCCCGGCCCAGCGTGTTGTTCGTTTGCGTGCACAATGCCGGTCGCTCACAGATGGCCGCCGGCTTCCTCGCCCACCTCAGCGGCGGGCAGGTCGAGGTGCGCTCGGCCGGGAGCCTGCCCGGCGACCAGGTGAACCCCTCCGCTGTGGCCGCGATGGCCGAGATGGACATCGACATCTCCCAGCAGACCCCGAAGGTCCTCACCACCGACGCCGTCCAAGCCTCTGACGTGGTGATCACGATGGGCTGCGGTGACTCCTGCCCGATCTTCCCTGGCAAGCGTTACCTCGACTGGCACTTGGAGGATCCAGCGGGCCAGGGCCTTGAGGCGGTGCGCCCCATCCGCGACGACATCAAGGCCCGGGTCCAGGCGCTGCTGGTCGAGCTGCTGCCCGATCAGAGCCCCGCACCGGCAACCCATCGCTAGCCACCGTCCGTCAGACCCAGGAGGAGACCCAGGAGGAGACCCATGAGCGCACCTGAGGGCGTCCGGGAGATGGTCCGCCGGCGGTACGCCGAGGCCGCCACCCGCTCTGCGGCCGGGGACCACGAGCAGGGCTGCGCGGTCGAAACCTCGTGCTGTGGCGCGGCACCCGTGACGACGACCGATGAGCAGGGCCGGGTCGTGTTCGGCGCCGAGCTCTACAGTCCCAGCGCGGCAGCGGGCGTTCCGCAGGCCGCTCTGGCGGCCTCGCTCGGCTGCGGCGTACCGACTGCGGTCGCGGACCTGCACCCCGGTGAGGTGGTCCTCGATCTGGGCTCCGGCGCCGGTGCCGATGTCCTCATCTCCGCCCGCCGCGTTGCTCCCGACGGTCGGGCGATCGGGTTGGACATGACCTCGGAGATGCTCGAGCTGGCCCGACGCAACGCCGCCGAGGCCGGCGTGGACAACGTGGAGTTCCTCCAGGGCTACCTGGAGGACATGCCCCTGCCCGACGACAGCGTCGACGTGGTGATCTCCAACTGTGTCCTCAACCTCGCCGCCGACAAGAACGTGGTGCTCGCCGAAGCCGCGCGGGTGCTACGCCCCGGTGGGCGGCTGTCGTTCTCCGACGTTATCGCCGACGAGAGCATGGACGAGACCACCAAGGACGACGTGAGCGAGTGGACCGGTTGCATCGCCGGGGTCCTCACCCACACCGAGTTCAGCAAGGCGCTCACCGCCGCGGGGTTCAGCGACATCGAGATCCGCCTCACCCACCGGGTGCACGCCCACGCCCAGGCCGCGATCATCCGCGCCTCTCACTGACCGGTCCCGAACCGCACACACCTCAACCCAGGTATGGCGCCCGCCGGGGACCATCTGCACCACCACTGTTGGAAGGAAACACCATGACCAAGCCCGTCGAGGTCTTCGACCCCGCGATGTGCTGTTCGACGGGGGTCTGCGGGCCCAGCGTGGACCCGGAGCTCGCCCGCTTCGAGGCCGACCTTCGCTGGCTCGGCACCCAGGGAGCCAGCGTGACCCGCTACAACTTGGCGGCCGAGCCCGGCGAGTTCGTGACCCGGCCGGTGGTGGCCGCCATGCTGAAGTCTGGCGGGGAGGACGTTCTGCCGATCGTTCTGGTCGACGGCAAGCTCCGCTTCAGCGGTACGTGGCCCTCCCGTGCCGACCTCGCCACCCCCTTGGGCATCGAGGTTCCGGTGGTGGGCACCGACCTGCTCGCTCCCGCGGGCGAGACCTGCTGCACCCCCACGGAGCAGGCCACCACCGGCTGCTGCGCCCCCGCCGAGCAAGCAGCTGCACAGCAGAACGCCAGTCAAGGCGGCTGTTGCTGATGACCCGAAGCGGCATCGCCGGGCTCGTCGACACCACTGCGACCCGGCACCTTTCTTCACCGGCAAGGGCGGGGTCGGTAAGACGTCTGCAGCCTGCTCCACCGCCGTCGGCCTCGCCCAGGCGGGTCGCTCGGTTCTTACCGGGAACGGGTCATCGGCCCCTACCGGGGGGTCCTCCCGGCCAGCGCGGTGGCGAGGGTGGAGGAACAGCGCTCTGGTGCGTGCACCGTGGAGATCGCCGCCTTCGACGAGTTCACCGCGCTTCTGACCGATACCGCATTGACCGCCGGGTTCGACCACATCGTGTTCGACACCGCCCCCACCGGGCACACCTTGCGCCTGCTGTCGCTGCCAGCGGCATGGTTATCGTTCATTGGCGACGGCACCGGCACCTCTTGCCTCGGCCCCCTCTCGGGGATGGCAGCGCAGCAGGGCCGCTACACCCAGGCCGTGGCCGCGCTCAGCGACCCGACCAGCACCACCCTGGTCCTGGTCGCCCGTCCCGAGCGGGCGTCGTTGGCCGAGGCCCAGCGAGCGAGCACCGAGCTACGCGCCCTCGGCATAGGCCACCAACGCCTCGTGGTCAACGGGTTGTTCACTGCCACCCCCGGTACCGATGACCCGCTAGCCGTTGCCCTGCACACCCAGGCCCGCGACGCCTTGGACACCATGCCCCCCGAGCTGGCCGGACTGCCCCGCAGCACCGTGGGGCTGCGGACGATCAGCCCGGTGGGCGTCAACGAGCTGCGGCGCCTCGCCGAGGACACGGATCCCGCCGCCAGCCCCACCAGCAACAGCGAGCCGGCGCCGGTGGACGCCGGGTCGTTCCACGGCCTCATCGACACCATCGCCGCCGCGGGTGCGGGCCTGGTGATGACCATGGGCAAGGGCGGCGTCGGCAAGACGACCGTCGCGGCGGCCGTGGCCGTGGCCCTGGCTGAGCGCGGGCACCGGGTGCACCTGACCACCACCGACCCCGCCGCCCACATCGCCGAAGCCATGGGCGGCGCGGAGGCAGTGGCTTAGCTGGTCTTGACGTCGCCCGGATCGACCCGGTCGCGGAGACCGTCGCCTACACCGCGGAGGTGCTGGCCACCGCGGGTGCCGACCTCGACGACGAAGCCCGCGCCGTGCTGGCCGAAGACCTGGCCTCGCCGTGCACCGAGGAGATCGCCGTCTTCCAGGCGTTCGCCCGAACCCTGGCCGCAGCCCAGGACTCGTTCGTCGTGGTGGACACCGCCCCGACCGGGCACACCCTGCTGCTGCTCGACGCCGCCCGTACCTACCACCGCGAGCTCACCCGCCAGAGCGGGCAGATGCCTGAGCATGTGTTGCACCTGCTCGACCGCCTCCGCGACACCACCCGCACGCACGTGCTCCTTGTCGCGGTACCCGAGGCCACCCCGGTTCACGAAGCTGCCCGGCTGCAGGCCGACCTGGCCCGCAGCGGCATCACCCCAGAGCCTGGGTGCTCAACCAGAGCCTGACCGCAGCCACCCCCACCGACCCACTACTGGTGGCCCGGGCGGCCAGCGAGCATCGCTACCTCACCGAGGTCGCCACCACCCTGGCCGAACGAATGGTGGTATTGCCCCGAGTGACCGAAGCACCCACAGGTGCGGCCCGGCTGCGGGGCCTCGTTGCCGAAACCGTCACCGCCACACGCTGAGCGAAGAAAACCGATGCCTGGGCCACAACGACCGGGGTGAGGCACGGCGCCGTTGCGGCGTCGGGCGTCAGGCGTCAATGATGACCGGGATGATCAAGGGGCTGCGTCGGTACCTCCGGTGGGCCCAGGTTGCCACGGCCTGGCTGACCAGCTCCTCGATCTGCTCGACGTCAATGCCTTCCTTCGTCGCCCTGGTCAGGACCTTCTGGATCACTGGCACCGCAGTGTCGAAGGTGGAGTCATCATGTTCGAAGCCGTGCGCGAGGAAGTCGGGCTTCTCGGCCAGCTTGCCGGTGTCGGGGTCCACGATGGCAACGATGGTGACGACCCCCTCCTCTGCCAGGTTCCTGCGGACCGTCAAGGTGTGTTCGGTGGCGCCGCCGACCTTCATGGCATCCACGAAGACCAGGCCGGCGGGGACCGTGCCGGTGAGGGATGCCCGGCCGTCGACAAGGTCGATGACCGATCCGTCCTCGGCGATGATTACCCGGTCCGGCGCTACGCCCGTACGGATGGCCAGGTCGGCGTTCGCGCGCAGGTGCCGCCACTCGCCGTGGACGGGCAGGACGTTGGAGGGTCGGACGATGTTGTAGCAGTAGGCCAGCTCTCCGGCGCTGGCGTGGCCGGAGACATGGACCTTGGCGTTGCCCTTGTGGATCACGTTCGCACCCCAGCGGGTCAGCTCGTTGATCACCCGATAGATGGCGTTCTCGTTGCCCGGGATCAGTGAGCTGGCAAGCAGGACGGTGTCGCCCTCGGTGATCCGGATGGGGTGGTCGCGGTTGGCCATCCGCGACAGCGCCGCCATCGGCTCACCCTGGGAACCCGTGCAGATGAGGGTGATCTTGTTGGCCGGCATGCCCTCCAGGGCCTTGAGGTCGACCACCAGGCCCTTCGGAATGGTGAGATAGCCCAGGTCGCGGGCGATACCCATGTTGCGGACCATGGAACGGCCCACGAAGGCAACCTTGCGGTGATGTTGGTGGGCGGTATCCAGAACCTGCTGGATCCGGTGCACGTGGCTGGCGAAGCTGGAGACGATGACGCGACCGGGACAGGTGCGGAATACGGTCT
Organism: Actinobacteria bacterium UBA4719; assembly: GCA_002404345.1. GTDB lineage: Bacteria > Actinomycetota > Actinomycetes > Actinomycetales > Dermatophilaceae > UBA4719. Next base: position 53,227 of record DHJN01000268.1, read on the forward strand.
CGATGGCGGGGGAGAGGTCGCGCTCGGAGGTGGTGAACCCCGGGACCTCGGCATTGGTGGAGTCGACCAGGAACAGGTCGACGCCCTCGTCGGCCAGTCGGGCGAACGCGCCCAGGTCGGTGAGGCGTCCGTCCAGCGGGAACTGGTCCATCTTGAAGTCCCCGGTGTGCAGCACGAGCCCGGCAGGGGTGCGGATCGCCACGGCGAGCCCGTCGGGGATCGAGTGGTTGACGGCGATGAACTCGCAGTCGAACGGTCCCAGCTCCAGTCGCTCCCCCTCGTGAACCTGGATGGTCTTTGGGGTGATGTGGTGCTCCTTGAGCTTGGCCTTGATAAAGGCCAGGGTGAGCTTGGAACCGACCAAAGGTATGTCGGGACGCTCGCGCAGCAGGTAAGGGACGCCTCCGATGTGATCCTCGTGCCCATGGGTGAGCACGATGGCGTCGATCCGGTCCAGACGGTCCCGAATCCAGGTGAAGTCGGGCAGGATCACGTCGACACCCGGCTGGTGCTCCTCGGGGAACAGCACTCCGCAGTCAACCACCAGGAGCCGGCCGGCGTGTTCGAAGACCGTCATGTTGCGGCCGATCTCGCCCAGTCCGCCCAGAGGCACCACGCGCAGCCCGCCTGGCGGCAGTTGACGCAACGTGTCCTTGCGCTTGCCTCCGCGTCGACTCATCGCGTCACGGTCGAAGCGGTCGTCGGGGCTGCAGTGATCTGGCGGTGGGCACGGCGATTTCTTGTGTTCACGGTCGGCTTTCGTCTATGGAGGTGGTTGCGGTTCCTGTCTGGGCTCTTCTGAGAGTATGCCGGGCCACTGACCTCGTGCGTGAGTTTGGACGTTTCCGGGAAGGTAGTCCAACAGCCCGGTCAAGGTCCTGCCGGTGACGTCGTCTCGCCCTTATGAGCGGCTGGGCAGCAGCAGCGCGCTGTCTCCGAACTCGTGCCACAGGTACCCGTGCAGGACGGCCTGCTCGTAGGTTGAGCTGACCAGGTCCGCGCCGGCTACAGCTTCCAGCAGAAGCAGATGCGACGCCCCCGGCGCGTGCCAGCCGGTGATCAGGCCGTCCACGACGCGGGCCGGCCGGTCGGGCCCCAGGACCAGGTGGGTCCATCCGTGACCAGCTGTGACCGAGCCGCTGGCGTCGGCGACGGTCTCCAGAGCGCGGGTGACCGTGGTCCCGGTCGCGATCACGCGGCCGCCTGTGCGGCGGGTGAGGTTGACCAGCTCGGCGGTGCCCGCTGGAACCTGGTATCGCTCCGGGGCAGGCGCCTCGCCGGCCTCGGGGGAGGAGACACCGGCGTGCAGCGTCAGCGGCGCCATCCGGACACCACGGGTGATCAGGGACGTCACCAGCTCGGCGGTGAACGGCCGTCCGGCGCTCGGCATCTCAGCGCTGCCAGGGTGGGTCGCGAAGATGGTCTGGTAGCTCTCCAGCGGCCATTGGCCGGGTACGTATCCGTAGGTGATTGCCCGGCCGTGGCGATGCAGGAGCCGGAGCACGTCGGGTACCGAGATGGTCGCCCGCCACAGTCGGGTGACCGGCTCGCTGGCATCGGAGTAGGCCGTCACCAGGTTGGCCGAGGCGTCGTCGGGTAGCCAAACCCGGTCACCGCTGACCAGAGAGGTCACTGGGCCGTGAGCGTGGACTGCCGGGCGGATCTCGACGACCCAGCTGCCATCGTCCAGGTGGGTCGAGAAGTGCACGACGACTTTTTGCCCGTCCGGAAGTGCGCCGTCCACGGCCGCCGGCAAGGTTGCGGAGGTATTGAACACCACCAGGTCGCCGGGAGCGAGCTGATCCGGCAGGTCGGCAAACCGCCGGTGCCACAGCCGGTGGCCGTCGGCCACGAGCAGACGCACCTGGTCACGCCGGACGCCGCGCGCCTCGGGTGGTTCGACCGCCGTGAGACTGTCGGGCAGCTCGAAAGTGGTGCGCGCCGTGGCACTTGCCCTCACCGGGAAACCTCCGCTCGGAAGGTGTCGATGACCGTCGGGTCCGTGTTGATCTGCAGGTCGCGAGCTCGGTAGCGACCGCTAGGCGGGCGGCCATCGACCAGGGCCAGCAGGGCGGGTACGACGGACTCGGGACCTGGCCGGTCAGAGATGTCCTCGCCGGGAAAGGCCTGCTGGTGCATCTCGGTGCGCATGTCGCCGGGGTCGAGGGCGTAGATGCTCAAGGTCGGCTCCTCGACGGCCAGCACGGCCGTCACCTGGTCCAACGCAGCCTTGGCCGAGCCGTATCCGCCCCAACCCTCGTAGGCCTCGACCCCGGCGTCGGAGGTGATGTTGACGACGGTGCCGGCGCTCGCCATCAGCAACGGACGGTGGAGCTGGATCAGTGCCAGTGGGGCAAGCACGTCGATCTTGTACACCGAGGCCAGCTGGTCCAGGGGGTAGTCCTTCAGGTGCGGCAGCGGGCTCGGGCCAAGGCTGCTGGCGTTGTTGACAAGCAGGTCCAGGCGACCGTGTTGCTGCACAGAGGCAAGCAGGGCGGCGCGGTGTGCCGGGTCGGCCACGTCTCCGGCCAGTGCGCTGACTGAACCGGGTGGCAGCTCCCGGACCAGGTCGTCGAGGAGGTCAGCGCGACGACCGTCGACCACCATGGACCAGCCGCGTCGGGCCAGCTCGGTGACCACGGCCCGGCCGAGTCCCAGTGATGCGCCGGTGACGAGTGCGACACGCATGTGCGTTTCTCCCTTGTCATGAACTGTGCTGTCGCCCATCATGAGAGTTGAAGTCCACTTTAAGTCAAGTGAGGTGTCGGATGCTCCAGTCGAGGGACCTGCTCACAGTCGGTCAGGTCTCCGATCGCAGCGGCTTCGCGCCCTCGGCGTTGCGGTACTACGAACGGATGGGTCTGGTTGCCGCCACGAGGACGAGTGGGGGTCAGCGCCGCTACGAGCGCAACGTGCTCAGGCGGCTCGCGTTCGTTCGGGCGGCTCGCAATGTTGGGTTGAGCCTGGACGAGGTGGAGCAGGCTCTGTCGACGCTGCCGAAGGGCCGGGCCCCGAATCGCAGTGACTGGGCCCGGTTGTCCCGGGGATGGCGGGGTCGGCTGGATGAGCAGATCAGGGCCCTCACCGCGTTGAGGGACGGCCTCGACTCGTGCATCGGCTGTGGTTGCCTCTCGCTGCGGACCTGCGGCCTCCAGAACCCGTCGGACATCGCCGCGAGCCAGGGACTGGGTGCGGCCTACCTCCCGTCGTCGCTGCGGCGCCCCGTCGATCAGCACAAGGCACTCAACAGGCCCTGAGCGCCGTTGATGCGGTGCTTGCGCCCACCATTGCTCAGCGGTCGGCCGCCACAGGGCATGCGTCCCAGGTGTCGGCGAGGACGCGCCACGCCGGGTCCAGACAGCGGGTGTGCGCCTGCCCCGACAGACTGCGGATGAGTGTCCCGGGACCCTCCAGCTCGAACCGATGGGCTCCGTCCCCGACAACCTTCTTCGGTATGTCGTCCGCCCGTCGTCCGAGGACACTGACCGTGTCGATGACGCGCCACGGTCCGAGCAGGCCGGTGCGCGGCCGGTGCGCGCCCAGCACGAGGTCCTCGACGAGCAACGGATACCCCCCGTGGCTGACTCGCGTGCGTTGAGCAAGCGAACCGCCTCGCTCGCCGCTTCGTCCCAGGACCAGCGTCTCTCGCAGCATTGCCGTCGCCCCCGGTGCCAGGTCGACCTGTACCTCGCGGCTGACGTCGGCGCCCTCCGCGACGACGAATGGCTTCCCGTGCCAGCGCAGCCGGGCGCCCTCGGCAAGGTGGACCCGCACGCGCCACCGTGCCGAACCGCCCCGCATGTCGTAGGCGACGGTGCCCGACGGCTCGATGAGGTCGAGTTCGGCCTCGGGGCCGACCGTGACGTCGACCTCGATGAGGTCGTCGGCCAGGAGCAGGGCACCCTCGGCCACGAGGGCAACGCTGGCAGACGCGTGGCCGAAGGCCAGTATCCGGGCAGTGAGGTGGCCTCGACCGTCGGCGCCGCTGGAGTCGAGACGCACCCGTGCACGACTACCTCGCGGATCGACGCCGACCTCGATACCGGTGCGGCTCACCGGTCGCCAGCCGGTACGTTCTGGTGCTGGTGGTGACCCTCGCGGTCCTGCGCATCCGTCGCATCGCCATGGCCGTGCGGCGCCATCGGTCCGGGGTCCTGCGGCACCAGAGCGCCCGCGGCGAAGCTGTCGACCTGGGTGAGGACCCAGGCCTTGAGTGCCTGGATCGAGTCGGGATTCTTGCGCGACAGCGCAATGACCGGGCGGTGGTCACGCTCCGCCAGGCCCTCTCGAACCATCCGCGGAACGTCGACGTCCACATGCTCGGCGAGGTCGGTCTTGTTGATGACCAGGAGGTCCGCACGCGAGATACCGGGCCCGCCCTTGCGCACGACGTCACCGCCTCCGGCGACGTCGAGGACGAAGATCTGGGTGTCGACCAGGGCGGGGGAGAAGGTCGCCGTCAGGTTGTCACCCCCCGACTCGACGAGGATCAGCTCGACCGGGTCGAAGTCGAGCTCCAGGTCCTCGACGGCGAGGAGGTTTGCCGTGATGTCGTCACGGATCGCCGTGTGAGGGCAGGCTCCGGTCTCGACGGCACGGATGCGTTCCGGCGCAAGGACCCCCGCGGCTCGGAGCATCCGGGCGTCCTCGTCGGTGTAGATGTCGTTGGTGATCACGGCCAGGGACAGCCGATCAGCGAGCTCGCGGCAGAGCAAGCCGATCAGGGAGCTCTTGCCGGTGCCCACCGGTCCACAGACGCCCAGCCGCAGAGCGCGGGTTCCCCTCACGGACTCAGGCACTGAACAACCTCCTCGTGGTGGCGGCGTGGTCCTGTGCCCACGCCTCCATCAGGGGAGCCGACAGAGCTGGGATCAGGTGCGGATCAACCAGATCCGCACAGCGCGGCACCATCGACTCAATGTCCTCGCGTAGCCCGAGCACCCACCCGGCTGCCTTCATCGGGTCTCCCGGGCTCAGCTTGAGCGAAGCCGACACGACCGTCTGGACGTCGTCGTAGCCCACCAGACGCACCAGCTGCCCGCCGCTCAGCCCGCCCGCCGCCGCCACGAGTCCGAGCGCGCGTGGCCGGCTCGGGTGGCGCACCGCTTCGAGCTCTCCCAGCACCGCGGCGTCCGGCCAGAGATGGCGCGCCAGACGCCGGTACGCGCGTCCCATGGCGCGCGAAGCCGCGCGCTGGGCGTCACTGGGAGTCCGGGCCGCCCAGGCCAGCTCCACGTCGTCGGTGCCCTGGCCGGCGAGGGCCCGGTGGCGGCACACCACTGCGGTTGCGGCTTCGGTGAGCGTGACGGTGGCAAGGCGGGTGCGGCAGTACTCGACCAGCCGGCTCGGGTCGAGCCCGTCCCGTAGCGCGGGCTCCAACCCACCGGACTGGGTGTGGCCGGATGTGGGCAGGCGGGCGTCGGCCAGGAGCATGAGCAATAGCTCCGTGATCCCGGGCGAGGGGTGTTCGGGGGACGTGAGCTCGGAAGACATGACCGTCAGAACAACGAGTAGAGCTGAGCCAACGGGAGGCGGTCCGCCGGAGCGGGGGTGACGACCTCGCCGTCGACCTCGATCCGGAAGGTCTCCGGGTCGACGTCGATACGTGGGCAGACGTCGTTGTTGCGCATATCCGCCTTGGTGATCTCGCGAGTTCCCTTGATCGGAGCCAGCTTTCGCCGAAGTCCCAGCCGGTCCGCGATACCGTCGTCGATGGCCACCGGGGACACGAAGGTCAGCGCATGGTCGGCGCCGGAGTCCTCGGTCAGCGTGGGCCGCATGATCACCGGCTGGGGGGTGGGGATGGACGCGTTCGGGTCCCCGAGGGCGCCCCAGACCAGCGCGCCGCCCTTGATGACCACCGATGGGCGGATGCCGAAGAAGCGCGGCTCCCACAGCACGAGGTCCGCGAGCTTGCCGGGCTCGACCGAGCCGATCTCGTCGTCGAGCCCGTGCGCGACCGCCGGGTTGATCGTGTACTTGGCGACATAGCGTCGAGCGCGCTCGTTGTCCGCAGGAAGGCTCTCGCCGAGGCTGCCACGGCGGTGCTTCATCACGTGCGCCACCTGCCACGTCCGGGTGATGACCTCACCGATGCGACCCATCGCCTGCGAGTCGGATGACGTGATCGACATAGCGCCCATGTCGTGCAGAACGTCCTCCGCGGCGATCGTCGTCGCGCGGATCCGCGACTCGGCGAAGGCGAGGTCCTCAGCGATGGCCGGGTTGAGGTGGTGGCAGACCATGAGCATGTCGAGGTGCTCGGCGACGGTGTTGACTGTGTGGGGGAGGGTCGGGTTCGTCGAACCCGGGATGACGTAGGGCTCACCCGCGATCCGCAGGATGTCGGGCGCATGGCCACCCCCGGCGCCCTCAGCATGGAACGCGTGGATCGAGCGGCCCGCGATCGCCCGCAAGGTCGACTCGAGATAGCCCGCCTCGTTGAGGCTGTCGGAGTGCAGCGTCACCTGCAGGCCCATCTCGTCAGCCGCGCGCAGCGCCGCGTCGATGGCCGCAGGTGTTGACCCCCAGTCCTCATGCACCTTGTATGCCGCCGCTCCCGCGAGCGCCTGCTCGCGCAGTGCCTCCTGGCTCACGGTGTTGCCCTTGCCCATCAGGACGATGTTCAGCGGCACCGGGTCCAGCGCACGGTGGATCGTCCGCAGATGCCAGGCACCCGGGGTCACGGTGGTGGCCTTGGTGCCCTCCGACGGACCGGTCCCGCCGCCCCCGACGGTGGTGATGCCGGTCGCCAGCGCCTCGATGAGCTGTGACCGGGAGATGAAGTGGACGTGCATGTCGATGCCGCCCGCGGTGAGGATCTTGCCCTCGCCGCTGATGACGTCGGTCGACGGGCCGATGACGAGGTCAGGATGCACACCGTCGGCGATGTCGGGGTTGCCTGATCGGCCGAGCGCGACGATGCGGCCGTCCCGGATGCCGACGTCGGCGCGGACGATGCCCCAGTGGTCGAGGACGATGGCGTTGGTGATGACGGTGTCCAGTGCGCCCTGCGCGCGAGTCCTGGTCGACTGTGCCATCGACTCCCGGATCGACTTGCCCCCTCCGAAAACGGCCTCCTCGCCACCGAAGGTGTGGTCCGCCTCGATCTCGATCCACAGGTCGGTGTCGCCGAGCCGGACCTGGTCGCCCGTGGTCGGGCCGTAGAGCGCGGCGTAGTCGGCGCGCGAGATGTCAACCATCGAGGAGAGCCTCCTTGCTGCTCTTGACCCGTATGCCGGGTACGCGCCGGTTCCCTTGCAGCGCAACGGCTTTCACCGTGCGCGACGCGCCGGGCTCGAACCGGCACGAGGTGCCGGAGGGGATGTCGAGCCGGAAGCCATGAGCCGTCACGCGGTCGAAGTCAAGCGCCACGTTGGCATCGGGGAGGTGGAGGTGCGAGCCGATCTGCACCGGACGGTCCCCGGTGTTGAGGATGACGAGCTCGACCCGCTCGTCGTCTCCGCGGCCGGCGTTGAGGGTGTGGGTGCCGGGCGCCGTGCGGACTGCGCCCGGACCGGACGTGTGGTTCGCCATGGTCAGCTCTCCTTCGGGACGGTCAGGCGATCGGGTGGTGGAGCGTCACGAGCTTTCGTCCGTCGGGGAAGGTCGCCTCGACCTGGACGTCAACGAGCATGTCGACGACGTCGGGCATGACCTGGTCGCGGGTGAGCACCTCGCGACCCCGCTCCATCAGCGCCGAGACGCCTGCGCCCTCGCGAGCACGCTCGATCACCCACGTGCTGAGCAGCGCCACACTCTCGGGGTAGTTGAGCAGGACGCCCCGGGACTGCCGGTCCCGCGCGACCATGCCCGCCACGGCCAGCAGTAGCTTCTCGGTGTCGGACGGAGTCAGGTGCATCTCAGATCGTCATCGCCTTCCGGACGGACTGCTGGGCGTCGAGCCCGCCCGCACCGCTTGACGTGATGCGACCGGCCTCCAGCACGTAGTATCGCGCAGCTGCTCTGAGGGCGAAGCCGACATGCTGTTCCACGAGGAGAACGGACAGGCCACCTCGGGAAGTGAGGTCGAGGATCGCCTGCTCGATCTCGCCGACCACGGATGGCTGGATGCCCTCGGTGGGTTCGTCCAGGATGAGCAGGCGGGGCCCGGTGATGAGCGCGCGGGCGATTGCGAGCTGTTGACGCTGACCACCAGAGAGCAGACCGGCCCGACGCCCGAGAAAGGGCTTCAGGGCAGGGAACATGTCGAGCATCTCGTCGACCAGGGCCTTGCCACGAGGACGCCCGTCCGCGACGACCTGGAGGTTCTCCAGCGTCGTCAGCCTCTCGAACGACTGCTGGCCCTGAGGCACGTAGGCGAGCCCACGGCGTACCCGCTGGTGTGGTGGTAGACCGGTGACGTCCTCACCGTCGAGCAGGACGGAGCCGCGGGTGACGGGGAGCAGACCCACCACCGCGCGAAGCAGCGTGGTCTTGCCGGCGCCGTTGTGGCCCATGATCGCGACCACCTGACCGTTGGGGACCTCGATGGTCGCGTCGTGCACGACGGTCGTTCTTCCATAGCCAGTGGTGACCCCGTCCAGCTGGAGCATCAGGGCCGTCCCTTGTTCACGGTTTCGGAGCGGTCTGCGCCGTCGGTGACGTGGACGGGCTCGGTCCCCGCGTGACCGAGGTAGACCGCCTGGACCTGCGGGTCCGCCTGCACCTGCGCCACGGTGCCCTCGCTGAGAACCTTGCCCGCGTGCAGGACGGTGACGGAGTTGGCGAAGCTGCGCATGAAGTCCATGTCGTGCTCGACGACGATGACGGTGCGTTCCTGCCCGATCCGGCGCAGCAGCTGGCCCGTGTCTTCCCGCTCCTGCGCGCTCATGCCCGCGACGGGCTCGTCCAGGAGCAGGACCTGCGCGTTCTGGACCAGGAGCATGCCGATCTCGAGCCACTGCTTCTGGCCGTGGGCGAGCGATCCCGCACCCTGGTCGGCGTGGTCCGTGAGCGCGATGGTCTCCAGGGCCTCCTGCACGATGTCCGGGACTGAGCGCCTGCGGCGCAACAGCGTTCGCGCCTTTCGTCCGGACCCGGCAGCCATGTCGAGGTTCTGCAGCACACTGAGCTCCTCGAAGACCTGTGCGGTCTGGAAAGTGCGGCAGACCCCGAGCCGGGCGATCTCGTGGGACTTGCGCCGAAGCAGGTTATGGGTGCCGTAGTACGCCGAGCCGGTCGCGGGCACGAGGCCGGTGATGGCGTCGATCAGGGTCGTCTTGCCGGCTCCGTTGGGGCCGATGAGGAAGCGCAGGTCACCCTGCATGACGGTCAGGTCGACCCCGTCGACGGCGACGAAGCCGTCGAACTCCACGCGCAGTCCCTGGATCTCGAGGTAGTCGATGCTCATCCGGTCGACTCCCGGGCGGGCGTGGGGTTGTGGGCGGCCGCCGAGGCGGTCGATGCTGGCCTTCGCCGGCGCAGCGTGCCGGTCAGCTGTGCCAGCCCGCCCGGCAGGAAGGCGACGACGACGATGAAGAGGGCGCCCTGGAAGTAGGTCCAGAACGAGGGAAAGCTTTCCGACAGGGTGTTCTGGGCTGCCGCGACGCCGATCGTCCCGAGGACCGGCCCGAGCAGGGTGTGACGCCCGCCGATGGCCACCCCGATGAGGAACCCGATCGATGGCAGCACGCCGACGTCCGCGGGGGAGATGATCCCCGCGATGGGCACGAACAACGCTCCGCCGATCCCGGCCAGGACCGCCGCTACGACGTAGGCGAAGACCTTGACGTTCGCCGGGTCGTACCCGAGGAACCTGACCCGTTCTTCGCCGTCGCGGACCGCGATGAGCAGCTCGTTGTAGCGGCTGCGGTAGAGGAACCACATCCCGGCGATCATCACCAGCAGAGTTGCAGCGGCGATGTAGTAGAGGGTCGCCTTGTTGACGGGGTCGTTCAGCGCGTAGCCGAAGAACGAACGGAAACCGTTGAGACCGTTGGTGCCGCCGGTCGTGGTCTGCTGGCCGACAAGGAAGATGGCGAAGGCGGCGGCAAGGGCCTGCGAGAGGATCGTGAAGTAGGCACCCTTGACCCGCCGCTTGAAGACCGCGAGGCCGAGGATCAGGGCCACCAGGCCCGGCACGAGCGGTATCGCGACGAGGGTGAGGATCGGGCTGCGGAACGGTTCCCACCATCCCGGGACCTTGCCGTCGCCATACAACAGCATGAAGTCGGGAACCTGTCCCTGGCCCGCGTCCGCCAGCTTGAGGTGCATGGCCATGAGATAGGCGCCGAGGCCGAAGAAGAGCCCCTGCCCCAGGGTGAGCATGCCGCCACGGCCCCAGGCAAGGCCGATGCCCAGTGCCACCATCGCATAGCAGCAGAAGCGGGCGAGCAGCGAGAGCCGGAAGCTCGACAGCACCTGTGGTGCGCCGACGAGCAGCGCCAGCGCGAGGACGACGAACACGGACGCGGGGATGGCCCCTGCCCACCGGCTTGCCCCGGCGTTGGGGCGCTCCGTGAGGATGTTCATGCCAGGCTCCTGGATCGCACGGCATAGATGCCGTTGGGCCGCACCTGGAGGAACGCGACGACAGCAATGAAGACGAGAACCTTGGCGATGCTCGCCGTCGTGGAGTACTCGAGCGTCGCCTGCAGCAGGCCGAGGCCGAACGCCGCGAGGACGGTGCCCTTGATCTGGCCGATGCCGCCGGCGACGACGACGAGGAATGCGTCGACGATGTAGCCGGTGCCCAGGGTGGGGCTGGTCGACCCGACCAGGGTGAGCGCCACCCCGGCGACGCCCGCGAGGCCGGAGCCGATGAAGAAGGTCGTCCGGTCCGACCGTCTGGTCGAGATGCCCAGGGTCTCGGCGAGGTCCCTGTTCTGGACCGTCGCCCGAAGGCGACGGCCCAGAACGGTGTACCTCATGCATACTGCCAGCGCGGCGACGCACACAGCGGCTAGCCCGAGGATGAACAGCCGGCCGACCGGGAGCTCGACGGTGCCGAGCCTGAGGCTGCCGCTCAGCCAGGCCGGCGCCGCGACAGCGACGCTCGGCGCGCCGAAGACGTCACGCGCCACCTGCTGGAGGATGAGCGACACCCCGAACGTCACGAGCAAAGTGTCCATCGGACGGTGGTACATCCGCCTGATCAGCGTCGCCTCGAGAAGCACGCCCAAGAGTCCGCCCACCACGAACCCCAGCGGGATCGAGAGCAGCAGCGAGACCCCGGCGTCCGAGATCACCTGTTGGACGACGTAGGCGGTGAAGGCGCCGGCCATCACGAACTCTCCGTGAGCCATGTTGATGACCCCCATCTGCCCGAAGGTCAGGGACAGTCCCAACGCCGCGAGGAGAAGGATCGACCCGAGAGAGAGACCCGCAAAGAGCTGGCCGGCGACACCGCTCATCGCTACTTCGCCAGACCCTTGGCCCAGACGTAGCCCTTGAGGTATGGGTCGGGCTCGATCGGGGCGGGGGACTTCCAGACCGTGTGGATCAGACCGTCGTCGCCGATCCTTCCGATGAGGGCTGTCTTGGCGACGTGGTGGTTGTCGCCGTTGACCTTCACCGTGCCTTCGGGGGCCTTGAAGGTCACACCGCCGGCAGCTTTCTGGACCGCGGCCACGTTGAAGGAGCCAGCTTTCTCAACCATGGCCTTCCAGAGGTAGAGCGAGGTGTAGGCCGCCTCCATCGGGTCGGAGGTCACCCGCTTGGCGCCATACTTTGCCTTGAACGCCTTGACGAACTTGACATTCTGGGGCGAGTCGATCGTCTGGTAGTAGTTCCATGCCGTCAGCTGGCCCTTGAGGTTCTCGATGCCGACACCGCCGACCTCTTCCTCGGCGATCGACACGGAGACGACGGGCATCTGCTGCGCGGTCAGACCGACGTTCTTGTACTGCTTGAAGAAGGCGACGTTCGAGTCACCGTTGAGCGTGTTGAACACCGCGTCGGCCTTGGCTGCGCTGACCTTGTTGACGATTGTCGAGAAGTCGGTGTAACCGAGCGGGGCGTATTCCTCGCCCTTGATCTCGATGCCCTTGGACTTGGCGTAAGCCTTGATGATCTTGTTTGCCGTCCGCGGGAAGACGTAGTCCGAACCGACGAGGAACAGCGACTTCTTCCCCTGGGAGGCGAGATAGTCGATAGCCGGGACGATCTGCTGGTTCGTCGTCGCACCGGTGTAGAAGATGTTCTTGGAGGACTCGAGCCCTTCGTACTGGACGGGATAGAACAGCAGAGCGTTGTTGGCCTCGAAGACCGGCAGCATGGCCTTGCGCGAGGACGAGGTCCAGCCACCGAAAACCGCTGCGACACAGTCGGACTGGATCAGCTTGGTCGCCTTCTCGGCGAACGTCTTGGGCTCCGAAGCGCCGTCCTCGGTCACGATCTGGAGCTTCTTGCCCTTGACTCCGCCTGCGGCATTGATCTCCTGGGCGGCCAGGTTCAGCGAGTCGTTGACGGTCTTCTCGCTGATGGCCATGGTCCCGGACAGCGAGTCGAGGAACCCGATCTTGACGCTGTCGCCGCTGGTGTCCACACACGAGGTGGAGGGTGTGCCATCGGCGCCGGCCTTGGCGCCGGTCTTGGCGCCACAACCAGCCGTGCCCACGACCAGGGCCAGGGCCATGACCGGGATGACAGTGCGGGGTATTTTCATGGAAACAGCTCCCTCTTGGGACAAGCGGGCCGTCGTGATCGCCCAAGGCGTCTTGGGGTCGACGGTGATGCGACTCCGGACGTTAGCGAGGGGATGTTTCGGTGGAGCGGCCGTGAGGTTTCTTATGAATGACGCATCAAGTCACCCCGCAACTGGTTCGTCACTCACTCCGTCGTTGGGTGAGCTGTCAGAACTGCCGGTAGCCATGCGTCAGGCACGCTCGAACTTCAGGTGCGTGACCCCTGGCGCTGCCACCGTTGCGACGTGGGCAAGCCGTGGGTTGCCGACGCCGAGGTGTTCGAAGAGTCGCTGCCCGTCGCCGAGGAAGATCGGCACCAGATTGGCCGCGTCGCGGAGTCCGGTCGAGATCGGGGGGGGCTCGATCGTTGGTGGTGCGCGCTGCGCAGGGGCAGGTCACGGGGACGCAACCACCTCCTCTGGGCTGCCCGAGTCGTCCGGACCAGATACGGTGCTCCGCCTTGCCACCGGGGTCCCCTAGGCTGGGCGACGAATCGGGGAAACCCGTTGCGACACAATGCAGTCAGCCCTGCAGGCGGCCACCGACCCAGAACCAGTCGGCCGGTCGCGCACGTGCATCCAGCGACGCGTGCCACACGCTCAGCGCAGGACGTGCCCAGATAGGGCTACCTCACGTCGCTGCCACGTACATGACAGGGGAAGACCATGCTTGACCTGAACAACGTTGAGAACCTGGCCCGCAGCCACAGGCGAAAATCCAGGCCCGACAGGCTGTCGGTGCCTTCCACGTTGTTGTGGTGGTCCGGCGTGATATTCCTCCTGTTCTGGGCGTTGAGCCCGGCCGATGAACCCGTACCTGTTCCCTCGTGGTCGTGGTTCGTTCTGTTGTTCGTCCTCATGTTCACCACTCGCATCGGTCGTCAATGTCGGCAGGTGTTCCTTCAGCCGGCTCGGGGCGAATCATGGGAAGCCACCGACACTGGGAACGACAATGACGTACCGACACCGGCACCGCCAGTAACACCGGCGCTGACACCTGTACCCGCACCTGCTGTGTCGGTGACACCGACACCGGCACCGCCTATGGCGCCGGCAGTGACACCGGCACCGGCAATGACACTGACACCGGCGCCGGCGCTGACACCAAGCCGCGGTGAGCACACCCAATGGATCGAGAGCTGGCGTACCGAGCAGGCACGCAAGCTGAAGGGGGACACTCCGGCCGACTGAACACCGGGGTCCCAATCCTGGTTTTGTCCAGCTCTACGTCGCGGGTGGCCAGACGGGCAGCATTTACGTGTACAAGATCAAGACGCCGTGACTCTGCTGAACCTCACGGGCCGCGACTCGCGCGCCCGCGTTGACCGGGTTCTGACCGACCCGTCGCTGCGCGGACCATCAACCATCGCGCGCGCCAAGAACCGATACCTGGTGGTCAACGCCGACTTCGCCACGAACACCCAGCCGTATACCGTCTCTGCCCTCCTGCGCGGAAACGGCGTCGGTCACCCCTAGGCGTCGGTCATCTCTATCGGTGCGGGGGCGTGCGGTGGTCCCGCGCACGGCGAGCTGCACGCCAAGCAGGGTCTGGACGGCCCCCGCGTTCTGGGGCCCACCCTCGATCTCGGCGAGCAGCTGGCTTGACCAGCCGGTGCAGCGAGTGACTGGCGGCGACGCCTCACCGAGCATCAGCAAGGTGCTGGAACGGGTGGCGATCGCCAAGAGCGAGGAAGTCGCTGCCCGGCTTGCCGAGATCACGGGGTACTGACATCGCCCGGTTGCTGCGCATGCCCGAGGTGGTGGCCAACGCGGTGGAGGTGGTCCTCTCCTAGTGGCCGGTGCCCGAGAACAGACGTTCACTGTCCAGGATGCCATCGTGACCGTCGTGACCGAGAAGGCCGTCGTCGACGTGCCCGCCGATGCCGACGGCGTGATCCTCAAGACGCTTGTGCCCGCCGGCGCTGTGGTCCAGGTCGGAGCGCCGATCGCACTGCTGGGAGATCCCGGAGAAGTGGTCGAGGACCTCGGTGCCCTGCTGGTCGAGCTCGGAGTGGCGCCGGACCCCGTGTTGTCGACGCCCGCCGATGGAATGGGTGTGCGCATCTTCAGCAGCCCGCTGGCCCGACGCCTGGCCAAGGAGGCCGGCCTGTCCATCTCTGATCTCAAAGGTACCGGTCCAGGCGGCCGGATCGTACGGCGCGACATTCAGCAGGCGACCCAGACACACGATACGTCGCACCATGGCCCGGCCTTGGCGCGGCCACCGGTCGACTCATCCGTGGCCACTCCGGCGATCGCCGCGGCGTACAACGACAGCCCGTACACGGACATCCCACACACTCGGATGCGACGTGCCATCGCCGCTCGGCTGACGGAGAGCACGCGAAACGCGCCGCATTTCTTCGTGCGCGGAACCGCCCGGGTCGACAAGCTGCTCAAGCTGAGAGCCCGCCTCAACGACTCAGGCTCGGTCAAGGTCTCGGTCAATGATGTTGTGGTGAAAGCGGCCGCACGTGCACATGTCCTGGTACCGGCGATAAATGTGATCTGGACTCCTGACGCGGTGCGGTCGTTCTCGGGCGTCGACATCTCCGTGGCCGTCGCCACCGACCGAGGCTTGGTCACCCCGGTCCTGCGAGCCGTTGACCAGATGACGCTGTCGGCGGTCGCAGCGGCTAGCACGGACTTGGTCCGCCGGGCCCGGTCAGGGCGGTTGCTGCAAGGGGAGCTCGAGGGCGGCACGTTGACCGTCACGAACCTCGGAGTCTTCGGCGCTGAGGACCTCGCGGCGATCATCAACCCGCCCCAGTCCGCGATCCTCGCGGTCGGCGCGGCGCGGGAGAAGCCTGTCGTCACGAAGAGCAGGCCGAACGTGGGCACGGTGATGAGCTTGACGCTCTCGGTTGACCACCGGCCGATCGACGAGGCAGTCGCCGCGCAGTGGATGGCCGTCTTCATCTCTCTACTCGAGGAACCGGTCCGGATCCTCCTGTGAGTCGTCCGGCGGTCGTGCGACGCACCCATCACGTTGCGCAAGGTGGTTGGGTCCGGGCGAGCACGCAAAGTCGGAGGCACCCCTCAATTGCCCCTCGATCACCGGCCGGTCGCGCGTTGAGCTCAGGCTGAGCCGGCCTGAACCGCTCCGGGCGAGGGGTACCCCGGACGATGGGCACGGCGGCGGCGTCGATACGCTCGCGCCGACGTGGTTGACGGCATGATCGACCAGTATGCCGCCGCCGACCAGGTCCTCGTCGCCCTCGCCTCAGCGCGTGGCTGCTGGTCGGCGTGGATGGTCGAGGGAGGGCCTGCCTCACCGCAGGGCGGCTGCCGAACGAGAGGACTTCATGCAACCCGAGCTCATTGCAGGCCGCTACCAGGTGTTGCGCGCCATCGGGCGCGGAGGTATGGGAATCGTGTGGCTGTGCCGTGACGAGGTGCTGGGCCGCGAGGTCGCGGTCAAGCAGATCGGCGCGCTGCCTGGCGAGTCGGCCACCGAGACCAAGCGCGCCATGCGCGAGGCTCGCTCGGCCGCCGCGCTCAACCACCCCAACGCCGTCGCCGTCTACGACGTGGTCAACCATGACGAGCGGCCCTGGCTCGTCATGGAGTACGTCGAGGGTCAAACCCTCGCCGACGAGATCTCACGCGATGGGCAGCTCTCGCCGCAGCGGGTCGCCGACATCGGCGCCCAGCTGGCGGGCGCCCTGGCCCGCGCCCACGAACGCCGCATCGTCCACCGCGACATCAAGCCCGGCAACGTGCTCATCGACAAGGTCGGCCGCCCCAAGATCAGCGACTTCGGCATTGCCCGAGGGCACGGTGACGACCAGCTCACCCAGACGGGCTTCGTCACCGGCACCCCTGGATACCTTTCGCCCGAGCTGGCCCGCGGCGGCGACCCCGACTCGGCCTCCGACGTCTGGGCCCTGGGCGCCACCCTCTACGCAGCCGTCGAGGGCCGGTCGCCCTACGAACCCCGGAGCAACCCGATCGCTCTGCTCCGGGCCATCGCCACCGAGCGGCCGCGGCCGATGGCGCACGCCGGCGCCCTCGGGCCCGCCATCGAGACGATGATGCATGAGGACCCGGCCCGCCGGTGGGACATGTCGACCAGCGCCAAGCGGCTGGGTGTCATCGCCGCCGGCGGCGCCACCGCGGTCATGCCCCGGGTCCGCCCCGCTGCCACCCGGGTCATCGCCACGCCGTCCGTCGAGTCGACTCAGGGCCTCGAGTCGACCCAGGGCCTCGAGTTGACCCAGGGCCTCGAGTCGACTCAGCGTCTTGGCTTGACTCAGCGCCTTGGCTCGACTCAGCGCCTTGGCTTGACTCAGCGTCTTGGCTTGACTCAGCGCGTCGAAGCCGCTGTGCCGGCGGCTGCGGTGCCGGTGGCCGCTGTGCCGGTGGCCGCGGTGCCGGTGACCGCCGCGGTCGGGCGCACCGATCCCGCAAGCCCGCGCGACCTTCACCGCAGCGCTCCCGTGCCGCCGCTGGATGACCCGAAGAGCGGCCGGCGCTGGCTGCCGCTCTTGCTCGTCCCTGTTCTCGTGGCCGCGCTCGGCGTGGCCTACTTGCTGAGCCAGCTCGGTGATCAGGGCGGCACCGCAGCCCTCGGCACGACCATCAGCGCGACCACGCCGGCCAAGATCACGGTGACCGGCGCGTCGAAGATTTCTGAGTCGCCCACGACAACCAGGGCTGCACCTAGCACCACCTCGACGAGCAGCCCCGCGCACTCGAAGAGCGCCACGGCCGCGCCCGACCCGCACGCTGGCAAGAGGCTCGAGAACTTCGTGAGCTCGTACTACTCCGAGGTCACCAATGACAGGGGCCGCACCTGGAACCAGCTGACGCCCAGGATGCAGAACGCCGCGGGCGGCCGCGGCGGCTACGACGGCTTCTGGAAGACAATCGTCAAGGTCAACGTCAAGCGGACCCGGGTGAGCGCCTCCGGCAAGAGGGCCGTCGTCAACCTTGCCTTCACGCGTAACGACGGCACCACGTCGAGCGAGACCCACCAGTTCACCTTCGTCACCAACGGCGGTAACTACCTCATCGATAGCGAACAGAACGTCGGCTGAGTCAGTGAGTGTGACCTTGCGGGAGGTCGACGATGTGGCAGGGGATAGCGGTGTTCTCGTCGGTGTGGTAGCTGGCGCAGACCCGGTGGTAGCCGTCGGCGATTTGCGCGACCCGGCTTTCAGCGATGTCGCCACGCACGAGCAAGATGGGGGAGAGTGCCTGGCCCTTCCTGATCTTGTTCAGGTTCGAGGCGACATGCGCGTTGTCGGTGGGTAGCAGAGGCAGACCTGAGGCACGCAGAATGTCCTTGGCTTTTCGATGCACGGTCTCGGTACGGCGCAGTCCGTTGACCAGCACGGCGACGAGGTGGGGCCCGGCAAGCAACCCCAGGTAGTCACCCGCTGCCGGGTAGTCGTGCTCCTGAGGCTTGGGCAACCACCTGACATCGCTCATTTCAACCCTCAGTGCGCATGGTGGCCTCGGCGAGGCCAAGGTCCTGGACGGCTTCCCGGATGATGGAGGAGGTCATCGCTTAGACGCTACGCGGCGCAACCGCCCCCGTCGCGCTGGTGCCGGGGTCGGGGTAGGCCTCTGTTTCGGTGGCTTTGGCTGAGAGCCACACTGCGGTGCCGGGTCGTAGGCCCAGGTCGGCGAC
>DHJN01000268.1:71729-71960 GCA_002404345.1 Actinobacteria bacterium UBA4719
TACTGGGTTGCGGGCTGGCGGGCCACTTGGGCGGGGATGCCCTGTTGGACGACTCGGCAGTTCTCGATGACCAGGAGATGGTCGGCCATGATCATGGCCTCGAGGGGGTCGTGGGTGATGATCAGGACCGGCCCGGCGAATTGTTTGATGTGGCTGCGGAGCTGGGCGCGCACGTCCAGGTGGGGGAACAGGCGGTAGTTCTGGAAGACCAGTCCGGACAGTGCCCGCAGC